>NZ_JAMYMP010000013.1:0-183832 GCF_040318615.1 Mesorhizobium sp. M1078 | reverse complement strand
CGGAAATGGTTATGCCCGGCGACAACATCACGGTCGATGTCGAGCTGATCGTGCCGATCGCCATGGAAGAGAAGCTGCGCTTCGCCATCCGTGAAGGCGGCCGTACCGTCGGTGCCGGCATCGTCGTCACCATCAAAGAGTAATTTAGACTTAAACCGATCTGTCGCGGGCGCAGGATTTGCCCGCGCCGCGCCAGAACAAGGAAGTGACGCATGAACGGACAGAATATCCGCATCCGCCTGAAGGCGTTTGATCACCGCGTGCTTGACGCCTCGACGAAAGAAATCGTGTCGACGGCCAAGCGCACCGGAGCAAACGTCCGCGGCCCCATTCCGCTGCCGACGCGGATCGAAAAGTTCACGGTCAACCGGTCGCCTCACGTCGACAAGAAGAGCCGCGAGCAGTTCGAGATGCGCACGCACAAGCGTCTGCTCGACATCGTCGATCCGACCCCGCAGACGGTCGATGCTTTGATGAAGCTCGATCTGGCCGCCGGTGTCGACGTCGAGATCAAGCTCTAAGGGAATGAGAGCGCGGTAAGGGGCGGTGCCCCTGGCCCGGAACTCTAAAGGAATTGAACCGATGCGTTCAGGTGTGATTGCAAAGAAGGTGGGAATGACCCGCATCTATAATGATGCCGGGGAACATGTTCCCGTCACCGTTCTCCAGATGGAGAACTGCCAGGTCGTGGCTCAGCGCACGCAGGAGAAGAACGGCTATACCGCCGTCCAGCTCGGCGTTGGCCTTGCCAAGGTAAAGAACACGTCGAAGGCGATGCGCGGCCATTTCGCGACCGCTTCCGTCGAGCCGAAGGCGAAGGTCGCCGAGTTCCGCGTCTCCGCCGACAACATGATCGATGTCGGCGCCGAGATCACCGTCGAGCACTTCGTCGCTGGCCAGAAGGTCGATGTGACGGGGACGACGATCGGCAAGGGTTTCCAGGGCGTCATCAAGCGCCACCATATGGGTGGTGGCCGCGCGACGCACGGTAACTCGGTTTCGCACCGTACGCACGGTTCGACCGGCCAGCGTCAGGATCCGGGTAAAGTGTTCAAGGGCAAGCATATGGCTGGCCACATGGGCGACACCCGCGTCACCACACAGAATGTCGAGATCGTTTCGACCGACGCCGATCGCGGCCTGATCCTGATCCGCGGTGCGGTTCCCGGATCGAAGGGCGCCTGGATCCTGGTCCGCGATGCGGCCAAGGTGGCACTGCCGGCCAATGCGCCGAAGCCTGCCGCGATCCGCGCCGTTGCTGCCGAGAGTGGCGCCAAGAACGAGGCTCCGGCCGCAGAGGGAGCAGAATAATGGATCTCAAGATCACAACGCTTGGCGGCAAGGACGCCGGCAAGGTGAAACTCTCCGAGGAGATTTTCGGCCTTGATCCGCGCGAGGACATCCTGCAGCGCGTCGTGCGCTGGCAACTGGCCAAGCGCCAGCAGGGCACGCACAAGGCCAAGGGCCGCGCCGAAATCGCGCGCACCGGCGCCAAGATGTACAAGCAGAAGGGTACGGGCCGCGCCCGTCACCATTCGGCACGCGCTCCGCAGTTCCGCGGCGGCGGCAAGGCCCACGGCCCGGTCGTTCGCAGCCACGAGCACGATCTGCCGAAGAAGGTGCGCGCTCTGGGCTTGCGGCATGCTCTCTCGGCCAAGGCCAAGAGCGCGTCGATCATCATCATCGACGAGCTGAAGCTGACCGAGGCCAAGACGAAGGCGCTGATCGCGAATTTCGCGACGCTGGGCCTGACCAACGCCTTGGTGATCGGCGGTGCCGAGCTTGACCAGAACTTCAAGCTGGCGGCGACCAACATCCCGAACATCGACGTGCTGCCCATCCAGGGCATCAACGTCTACGACATTCTGCGCCGCGGCACGCTGGTCCTTTCGAAGGCCGCCGTCGAGGCTCTCGAGGAGCGCTTTAAATGACCGACCTCCGTCATTACGACGTGATCGTCTCGCCGGCGATCACCGAAAAGTCGACCATGGCTTCCGAGAACAACCAGGTTGTTTTCAACGTCGCCAAGAAGGCGTCGAAGCCGGAAATCAAGGCCGCTGTCGAAGCGCTGTTTGGCGTCAAGGTTACGGCCGTGAACACGCTTGTCCGCAAGGGCAAGATCAAGCGCTTCCGCGGCACGATCGGCCGCCAGAGCGACGTCAAGAAGGCGATTGTGACACTGGCCGACGGCCAGTCGATCGACGTCGCGACGGGTCTCTGAGCTAGGCCGCGAGGACAACAAACATGGCACTTAAAAAATTCAACCCGGTAACGCCGAGCACCCGCCAGCTGGTCATCGTCGACCGCTCGGGCCTCTACAAGGGCAAGCCCGTCAAGGGCCTGACCGAAGGCCTGACCAAGTCGGGCGGCCGCAACAATCACGGCCGCATCACGGCCCGCTTCATCGGCGGCGGTCACAAGCGTTCGTACCGCATCATCGACTTCAAGCGCCGCAAGTTCGACGTCGTCGGCACGGTCGAGCGCATTGAATACGATCCGAACCGCACCGCCTTCATCGCGCTGATCAGGTATGACGATGGCGAGCTGTCCTACATCATCGCTCCGCAGCGCCTTGCCGCCGGCGACAAGATCGTGGCCGGTGAATCGGTCGACGTGAAGCCAGGCAATGCGATGCCGCTGGCCTCGATGCCGGTCGGCACGATCGTCCATAACATCGAGCTGAAGCCGGGCAAGGGCGCTCAGGTTGCCCGCTCGGCAGGTGGCTACGGACAGCTGGTCGGTCGCGACCAGGGCATGGCGATCCTGCGCCTCAACTCGGGCGAGCAGCGGGTCGTTCACGGCTCCTGCATGGCCACCGTCGGCGCCGTGTCGAACCCCGACCACGGCAACATCAACGACGGCAAGGCCGGCCGCACGGTCTGGCGCGGCAAGCGCCCGCACAATCGCGGCGTGACCATGAACCCGGTCGACCATCCGCATGGCGGTGGTGAAGGCCGCACCTCCGGTGGCCGTCATCCGGTCAGCCCGTGGGGCAAGCCGACCAAGGGCAAGAAGACGCGGTCCAACAAGGCGACCGACAAGTTCATCCTGCGCTCGCGCCATCAGCGCAAGAGCTAAGAAGAGGTAACGCCAAGTGACTCGTTCTATTTGGAAAGGCCCCTTCATCGACGGCTACCTTCTCAAGAAGGTGGACAAGGTTCGTGAAGGTGGTCGCAATGAGGTGATCAAGATGTGGAGCCGTCGCTCCACCATCCTGCCGCAGTTCGTCGGCTTCACCTTCGGTGTCTACAACGGCCAGAAGCATGTTCCCGTCTCGGTGAACGAGGACATGGTCGGTCACAAGTTCGGTGAATTCGCTCCGACCCGGACCTATTACGGTCACGGCGCGGATAAGAAGGCGAAGAGGAAATAATCATGGGCAAGGCCAAAGCTCCGCGCAGGCTTGCTGACAACGAAGCGCGCGCCGTTCTGCGCACGATCCGTATCAGCCCGCAGAAGCTGAACCTGGTTGCCGCGCTGATCCGCGGCAAGAAGGTCGCGACAGCGCTTTCCGATCTCGAATTCTCGGCCAAGCGGATTTCCGGCACGGTCAAGAAGACGCTGGAATCGGCGATCGCCAACGCGGAAAACAACCACGACCTCGACGTCGATGCGCTGATCGTGGCGGAAGCCTATGTCGGCAAGTCGATCGTCATGAAGCGGTTCCATGCTCGTGGCCGCGGTCGCGCCAGCCGTATAGAAAAGCCGTTCTCGCACCTCACGATCGTCGTTCGTGAAGTCGAAGAAAAAGGGGAGGCCGCATAATGGGTCAGAAAGTCAATCCGATCGGTCTGCGCCTCGGCATCAACCGTACCTGGGATTCGCGCTGGTTCGCGAACACCGGCGAGTACGGCAAACTGCTGCATGAGGATATCAAGATCCGCAAATATCTTGAAAAGGAACTCAAGCAGGCTGCGATTTCGAAGGTCGTGATCGAGCGCCCGCACAAGAAGTGCCGCGTCACCATCCATGCGGCGCGCCCGGGCCTGATCATCGGCAAGAAAGGCGCCGACATCGAAAAGCTTCGCAAGAAGCTGATGGAGATGACGAAGTCCGAGACGCACTTGAACATCGTTGAAGTGCGCAAGCCGGAAATCGACGCGACCCTGGTCGCCCAGTCGATCGCCCAGCAGCTCGAGCGTCGTATCGCGTTCCGCCGCGCCATGAAGCGCGCCGTTCAGTCGGCCATGCGCCTGGGCGCCGAAGGCATCCGCATCAACTGCGCCGGCCGTCTCGGCGGCGCCGAGATTGCGCGCATGGAATGGTACCGCGAGGGCCGCGTGCCGCTGCATACGCTGCGCGCCGATGTCGACTATGGCACGGCCGAAGCGCACACGGCTTACGGCATCTGCGGCGTCAAGGTCTGGGTGTTCAAGGGCGAAATCCTCGAGCACGATCCGATGGCTTCGGAGCGTCGCGCGACCGAGGGTGATGCTGCGCATGGCGGTGGTGGTGATCGCGAACGCGGTCGTCGTCGCGAAAACGCCTGATTATTTAGGAATTTGGAGTTAGAACGATGCTGCAGCCAAAGCGCACAAAGTTCCGCAAGCAGTTCAAGGGCCGTATCCATGGTACCGCAAAGGGCGGCACCAACCTGGATTTCGGTGGTTTCGGGCTGAAGGCGCTTGAGCCGAACCGCGTCACCGCGCGTGAGATCGAGGCGGCCCGCCGCGCGATCACTCGTGAGATGAAGCGTGCCGGCCGCGTGTGGATCCGTATTTTCCCTGATGTGCCGGTGACGTCGAAGCCGACCGAAGTGCGCATGGGCAAGGGCAAGGGCGCTGTCGATTACTGGGCGGCGCGCGTCAAGCCGGGCCGCATCATGTTCGAGATCGACGGCGTCAACGAAGAAACCGCCCGTGAGGCGCTGCGTCTCGGCGCGGCCAAGCTCTCGGTCAGGACGCGCTTCGTACAGCGCATCGCAGAATAAGGACGGGCTGATCATGAAAGCCGAAGACATCCGGACGAAGACCCAGGACCAGCTGACCGACGATCTGGCCAGCCTGAAGAAGGAGCAGTTCAACCTGCGCTTCCAGAAGGCCACCGGCCAGCTCGAGAAGACCGCGCGCGTGCGGCAGGTTCGCAAGGACATTGCGCGTATCAAGACCATCGCTGCGGAAAAGTCCGCGGCCAAGAAGGCTTAAGGACGAAAATCATGCCAAAGCGCATTCTGCAGGGCACTGTCGTCAGCGACAAGAACGAGAAGACGGTAGTCGTCAAGGTCGAACGGCGCTTCACGCATCCCGTGATGAAGAAGACCGTGCGCATGACCAAGAAGTACAAGGCGCACGACGAGAACAACGCCCACAAGGTCGGCGATCAGGTGTTCATCCAGGAATCGAAGCCGATTTCCAAGGACAAGCGCTGGATCGTCGTGTCTTCGGACCAGGCGTAACAAACCGAATTTTGGACAGACCGGGGAGGGACTTTGAGCCCGTCCCGTTAGAAGAGAAGAAGGCGGCCAGTCATGATTCAGATGCAAACAAACCTCGACGTCGCGGATAATTCCGGCGCCCGTCGTGTCATGTGCATCAAGGTGCTGGGCGGCTCGAAGCGGAAATACGCTTCCGTAGGCGACATCATCGTGGTGTCGATCAAGGAAGCCATTCCGCGCGGCCGCGTTAAGAAGGGCGATGTGATGAAGGCGGTCGTGGTTCGCACGGCCAAGGACATCCGCCGCCCGGACGGCAGCGTGATCCGTTTCGACAAGAACGCGGCCGTTCTCGTCGACAACAAGAAAGAGCCGATCGGCACGCGTATCTTCGGACCGGTTCCGCGCGAACTCCGCGCCAAGAACCACATGAAGATCATCTCGCTCGCGCCTGAAGTGCTGTAAGGAGCCGGACCAATGCAAAAGATTAGAAAAGGCGACAAGGTCGTCGTGCTGGCCGGCAAGGACAAGGGCCGTTCGGGTGAAGTCCTCTCGGTTCAGCCGAAGGAAGACACCGCGCTGGTGCGCGGCGTCAACATGATCCGTCGTCACCAGAAGCAGTCCCAGTCCCAAGAGGGCGGGATCATCACCAAGGAAGCGCCGATCCAGCTGTCGAACATCGCGCTGGCCGACCCCAAGGATGGTAAGCCGACCCGCGTCGGCTTCATCTTCCAGAAGGACGGCAAGAAGGTGCGCGTCGCCAAGCGCTCGGGAGAAGTCATCAATGGCTAAGGCTCAAACCACGAAGCCCAAGGCTGAAAGCAAACAGTCCAAGGCCCAGAACACGCCGCGCCTCAAGCAGGTCTACAACGAGACCATCCGCAAGGCGCTGCAGGAGCAGTTCGGCTACGAGAACGAGATGCAGGTTCCGCGCATCGACAAGATCGTGCTGAACATGGGCGTCGGCGAAGCGACCGCGGATTCGAAGAAGCCTTCGATCGCGGCTGAAGACCTGGCGATGATCGCCGGCCAGAAGGCCGTCGTCACCCGCGCCCGTAATTCGATCGCCGGCTTCAAGGTCCGCGAGAAGATGCCGATCGGCGCCAAGGTCACGCTGCGCAAGGAACGCATGTACGAGTTCCTCGACCGTCTCGTGAACATCGCACTGCCGCGCGTCCGCGACTTTCGCGGACTGAATCCGAAGAGCTTCGATGGCCGTGGCAACTACGCCATGGGCATCAAGGAACACATCGTGTTCCCGGAGATCAACTACGACAAGGTTGATCAGATCTGGGGCATGGACGTCATCGTTTGTACGACTGCGAAGACGGACGACGAAGCCAGGGCATTGCTCAAGGCCTTCAACTTCCCCTTCCGCCAGTAACGGCAGCGAGAAAAGGAAAAATCTGAAATGGCAAAGACCAGCTCAGTCGAGAAGAACAACAGGCGCCGCAAGCTTGCCGACCAGTACGGTCCCAAGCGCGCAGCGCTCAAGGCGATCATCATGGACCAGTCCAAGCCGATGGAAGAGCGTTTCCGCGCTCAGCTGAAGCTTGCTGCCCTGCCGCGCAACTCGGCCAAGATCCGCATCCGCAACCGCTGCGAAGTTACCGGCCGTCCGCGCGCCTATTATCGCAAGCTCAAAGTATCGCGCATCGCGCTTCGTGATCTCGGCAATAACGGCCAGATCCCGGGCCTGGTCAAGTCGAGCTGGTAAGGAGGACATAACATGTCATTGAGCGATCCTCTCGGCGATATGCTGACCCGCATCCGCAACGCGTATGGCCGCAAAAAGTCGAGCGTTTCGACGCCGGCCTCGCGCCTGCGTACCCGCGTCCTCGACGTGCTGAAGGCTGAAGGCTATATCCGCGACTACAGCCAGACCGACTTCGACAACGGCAAGTCCGAAATCGAAATCGAGCTGAAGTATTTCGACGGTGCTCCGGTCGTGCGCGAAATCGCCCGCGTCTCGAAGCCTGGCCGCCGCGTTTACGTTTCGGCCAAGTCGATCCCGCACGTCGCCAACGGCCTCGGCATCGCCATCCTTTCGACGCCGAAGGGCGTGATGGCCGATCACGAAGCACGCGAACAGAATGTCGGCGGCGAAATCCTCTGCCAGATTTTCTAATTCGGCAGACCTGAAACAAGAGAAGTGACGAGGACAACCAAATGTCTCGTATTGGAAAGAAACCCGTTTCGCTGCCGCAGGGCGTGACCGCGACCGTCAATGGCCAGACCGTGACGGCGAAGGGCCCCAAGGGCGAGCTGAAGTTCGTGGTGAACGACGAAGTGCTGGTCAAGATGGAAGGCAGCGAAATCGCTGTCCAGCCGCGCGACCAGACCAAGACCGCCCGCTCCAAGTGGGGCATGTCGCGCACGCAGATCGTCAACATCCTGCAGGGCGTCAAGGACGGTTTCGAGAAGAAGCTCGAGATCACCGGCGTCGGCTATCGCGCGGCACTCCAGGGCAAGAACCTGCAGCTGGCGCTTGGCTTCAGCCACGACGTCGTTTACGAGACGCCGGCCGGCATCACGATCACTGTGCCGAAGCCGACGGAAATCACCGTGACCGGCATCGACAAGCAGCAGGTCGGCCAGGTTGCAGCCGAGATCCGCGAGTATCGCGGTCCCGAGCCCTACAAGGGCAAGGGTGTCCGCTATGCCGGCGAGAAGATCGTCCGCAAGGAAGGCAAGAAGAAGTAGTAGGCCTGGCCCCGAAAAGTTGCAGACTTTCGGAAAAGGCCAAGCCAAAGAAGTGCAACGCCGCGGGGAGCGGTCGCGGGAGGCGCTTTCGCCTACCGCAGATGGCGGCCCCCGTTTTTTGAAGGCAAGGAAGACTATCATGGCTACCAAGGAATCCATCCAGCGCCGCGCGCAGCGCGTCCGCCGCCAGATCAAGAAGGTCGCCGGCGAACGTCCGCGTCTCTCGGTTCACCGCACGTCGAAGAACATCTACGTGCAGGTCATCGACGACGCCAAGGGCCATACCATCGCGGCTGCATCGACACTCGAGAAGGACCTCAAGGGTTCGCTCAAGACCGGCGCCGACACCGAGGCAGCAGCTGCTGTTGGCAAGCTGATCGCCGAGCGTGCTTCGAAGGCCGGCGTCAAGGAAGTCGTCTTCGACCGCGGCGCCTATATCTATCACGGCCGCGTCAAGGCGCTGGCCGAGGCTGCCCGTGAAGGCGGTCTGAGCTTCTAATTGCCTGATCCCGAACCGAAGGTCAGCGCAGCAAAAGTTGCAGACTTTTCGGACAAGATCATGCAAGGAAAAATAATTCGCCCCCGGTGACCCAAAGAGGCGCACCGGATCTTATCAGCAACCGTGCTTCCGGAAAAAAACAAGGAACAGGATATGGCACAGGAACGTAGGGATGGCGGCCGCGGCCGCGATCGTGAAGAACGCGATGACGGCATGGTGGACAAGCTCGTCCACATCAACCGTGTCGCCAAGGTCGTCAAGGGCGGCCGTCGCTTCGGTTTTGCAGCACTCGTCGTCGTCGGCGACCAGAAGGGCCGCGTCGGCTTCGGTCACGGCAAGGCGCGCGAAGTGCCGGAAGCGATCCGCAAGGCAACCGAGTCGGCCAAGCGCGACATGATTTTCGTGCCGCTGCGCTCGGGCCGCACGCTGCACCACGACGTCGAAGGACGCTGGGGCGCCGGACGCGTGCTGCTGCGCGCTGCCAAGCAGGGTACCGGCATCATCGCCGGCGGCCCGATGCGCGCTGTCTTCGAGACGCTCGGCATGCATGATGTGGTCGCCAAGTCGATGGGTTCGTCGAACCCCTACAACATGGTTCGGGCCACATTCGACGCGCTGAAGAGCCAGATGCATCCCAAGGATGTGGCTGCTGCGCGCGGCATCAAGTATTCGACCCTTCAGGCCCGCCGCGGCACCGCCGTTGCGGCTGAAGAATAGTCGATCTGACCAGGGATTTTGACCATGGCCAAGAAAGCAACCAAGACCATCACCGTTGAGCAGATCGGTTCGCCGATCCGCCGCCCGAAGGAACAGCGCGCAACGCTGGTCGGCCTCGGCCTCAACAATATGCACAAGCAGCGCACGCTGGAGGACACTCCCTCGGTGCGCGGCATGATCGCTGCCGTCCAGCATCTCGTCCGCGTCGTGGACGAGGGCTGAGCAAAAGCGCAGGAGAACCCAGATGAAACTCAACGATCTGCGTGACAAGGACGGCGCGACGCACTCCAAGAAGCGTCTCGGCCGTGGCATCGGCTCCGGCTCCGGCAAGACCGGCGGTCGCGGCGTCAAGGGCCAGAAGGCGCGCTCCGGCGTTGCCATCAACGGCTTCGAGGGCGGCCAGATGCCGCTCTATCGGCGCCTGCCGAAGCGTGGCTTCAACAACATCTTCGCCAAGAGCTTTGTCGTCGTGTCGCTGGCTCGTATCCAGACGGCGCTCGATGCCAAGAAGCTCGACGCCAAGGCGACCGTGACGGCCGAGGCACTCGTTGCCGCCGGCGTCATCCGCCGCGTCAAGGACGGCGTGCGCATCCTCTCGGACGGCGAGCTCAAGGCAAAGCTTGCCTTCGACGTCGCCGGCGCCTCCAAGGCCGCGATCGAGAAGATCGAAAAGGCCGGCGGTTCGGTCAAGCTGCCGGAAGCGGCAGCGGAGTAACGGCAATTTGAAGCGCGGCCGGCAGGAACGCTATCCGTTTTTGTTCACGATTGCGCTTTGATCCAATCAATTAGGCGGCCGCGTCAACGCGGCCGCTTGCATGTTTAGAGCCCGGAGCTTATCTCGTGAGCTTCGGTGCCACGCGCCGCCTGAGCTGCGGGCATCGAGCGTGACATACAAATCAAAGAAGTAGCGCATGACGTTGTCCGAAAACCGCTTCACACTTTTCGGCATCATGCTCTAGCGGAGAATCAGGCATGGCTTCGGCTGCTGAACAACTAGCCTCGAATCTGAACTTTGCGGCTTTCGCCAAGGCGGAGGACCTGAAGAAGCGAATCTGGTTCACCGTCGGCGCGCTGCTCGTCTATCGCCTCGGCACCTATATCCCGCTGCCCGGCATCAATCCGGATGCATTCGCGCAGGCCTTCTCTTCGCAGGCCAAGGGCGTGCTCGGCATGTTCAATATGTTCGCCGGCGGCGCCGTGCAGCGCATGGCGATCTTCGCGCTCGGCATCATGCCTTACATCTCAGCCTCCATCATCATGCAGCTGATGACCTCGGTCATTCCGTCGCTGGAAGCGCTGAAAAAGGAAGGCGAGCAGGGCCGCAAGGTCATCAACCAGTACACGCGCTACGGCACGGTGCTCTTGGCGCTGGTGCAGGCCTACGGCATTTCAGTGGGCCTGGAAGGCGGCAACGGCATCGTCAACGATCCCGGCATGTTCTTCCGCATCTCGACCGTCGTCACGCTGGTTGGCGGCACCATGTTCCTGATGTGGCTGGGCGAGCAGATTACCGCCCGCGGCATCGGCAACGGCATTTCGCTGATCATCTTTTCCGGCATCGTCGCCGGCCTGCCGCGCGCCATCTCCGGCACGCTGGAGCTCGGCCGCACCGGCGCCCTATCGACCGGGCTGATACTCGCGATCATCGTGCTGGCCATCATCGTCATCGCGCTGATCGTGTTCTTCGAGCGCGCGCAGCGCCGCCTGCTGATCCAGTATCCGAAGCGCCAGGTCGGCAACCGCATGTTCCAGGGCGATACCTCGCATCTGCCGCTGAAGCTCAACACGTCGGGCGTCATTCCGCCGATCTTCGCGTCGTCGCTGCTTTTGCTGCCGGCAACGGTCGCCGGCTTCTCGCAGACGACAAACCTGCCGGCCTGGGCAAGCACCGTGCTCGCTTCGCTCGGCCACGGCCAGCCGCTCTACATGCTGTTCTATGCGGCAATGATCGTGTTCTTCGCCTTCTTCTACACGGCCATCGTGTTCAATCCGAAGGACACCGCCGACCAGCTCAAGAAGCATTCCGGCTTCATTCCGGGCTACCGTCCGGGTGAGCGCACTGCCGATTACATCGACTATGTCCTGACGCGCATCACCGTCGTCGGCGCCATCTATCTGGTGCTGGTGTGCCTGCTGCCCGAGTTCCTGATTTCGGCGACTGGCGTACCATTCTACCTCGGTGGCACATCGCTTCTGATCGTGGTCAGTGTAACCCTCGATACGGTGGCGCAGATCCAGGGTCACCTGATCGCGCACCAGTATGAGGGCCTGATCAAGAAGTCGAAGCTGCGCGGGGGGAAGAAGGCCAGATGAGATTGATATTGCTTGGGCCGCCAGGAGCGGGCAAGGGGACGCAAGCACAAAGACTGGTAGAAAAATACGGCATACCGCAGCTGTCGACGGGCGACATGCTACGGGCCGCCGTACAGGCCGGCACTGAAGTCGGCAAGCGCGCCAAGGCGGTGATGGATGCCGGCGAGCTGGTTTCCGACGCCATTGTCAACGCGATCGTGGCCGAGCGCATCGACCAGCCCGATTGCACCAACGGTTTCATCCTCGACGGATATCCGCGCACGCTGGTGCAGGCTGATGCGGTTGAATCGATGCTCGCCGAGCGCGGCATTGGCCTCGATGCCGTGATCGAGTTCGTCGTCGACGACAAAGCGTTGGTCGGCCGCATCGTCAAGCGCGCCGACGACGCCAAGGCCGCCGGACAGCCGGTGCGCAAGGACGACAATCCGGTGGTATTCGAAGAGCGCCTGCGGGAATATTACAAGAAGACGGCGCCGCTGATCGGCTATTATTACGCCAAACGCTCGCTTAGGAGTGTCGACGGCATGGCTCCTGTCGACACCGTGACGGCGGAGATTGAAGCGCTGCTCGCGGCGGTGACGCGGGAGACCGTTACGGTAAAGTAAAGATTGCGCTTGACTGGAACGGTTCGCTGGGTTATGGCGGCCCGTCTTCCTATCAGGCATGAGGCTTGCTTGTCCGCAAGGGCAAGGCAGCCGCATTGAAACTAGGGAACTCCCGCAAGGGCCGGCCTCCACCGGACGCGGGGTAATTTGAACAGCGCCGCGCATGCCTTGTTTTGAAGGCCGGCCGGTCCCACATGGAGAAGAGAAGAATATGGCTCGTATAGCCGGCGTCAACATTCCGACCAACAAGCGCGTCGTCATTGCGCTTCAGTACATTCACGGCATTGGCAAGAAGTTCGCCCAGGAGATCGTCGACAAGGTCGGCATCCCGGCCGAGCGCCGCGTCAACCAACTGACCGACGCGGAAGTGCTGCAGATCCGCGAGACCATCGACCGCGACTACCAGGTCGAAGGCGACCTGCGCCGCGAAGTGTCGATGAACATCAAGCGTCTCATGGACCTCGGCTGCTACCGCGGCCTGCGTCACCGCCGTTCGCTGCCGGTTCGCGGTCAGCGCACGCACACCAATGCACGCACCCGCAAGGGCCCGGCCAAGTCGATCGCCGGCAAGAAGAAGTAAGTGAGCGATAGCGAGTAGCCATTAGCGAGTAGCGGTCCCCTATTCGCTAGTCCCTGCTCACTACTCGCTTTCAAAGGTGGAGCCGCTGGCATTACGGCGGTGTAGAGATCAACTGAAAGGACTATCATGGCCAAGGAAGCCGCTCGTGTTCGCCGTCGCGAACGCAAGAACATCTCGTCGGGCGTTGCCCACGTCAATTCGACCTTCAACAACACGATGATCACCATCACCGACGCGCAGGGCAATTCCATTGCCTGGTCGTCGGCCGGTGCCCAGGGCTTCAAGGGTTCGCGCAAGTCGACCCCGTTCGCCGCCCAGATGGCTGCCGAAGACGTCGCCAAGAAGGCCCAGGAACACGGCATGCGCATGCTCGAAGTCGAGGTCTGCGGACCCGGCTCCGGTCGTGAATCGGCGCTTCGCGCCCTGCAGGCGGCCGGCTTCACCATCACCTCGATCCGTGATGTGACGCCGATCCCGCACAATGGCTGCCGCCCGCGCAAGAAGCGCCGCGTCTAAGACATTACCGAACGCCGCGTGAGCGCCTCAAGGCGCTCCTCCACGGCACTCCAGGTCGCCCGCCACGATTGGATGGTGGCGGGTCAACGGAAGGAAAGCATCATGATCCAGAAAAATTGGCAGGAACTGATCAAGCCGAACAAGATCGAGTTCTCGTCGAAGAAGAAGACGCTGACCACGCTGGTCGCCGAGCCGCTCGAGCGCGGCTTCGGCCTGACGCTCGGCAACGCGCTGCGCCGCGTGCTTTTGTCTTCGCTGCGCGGTGCGGCTGTCACCGCCGTGCAGATCGACGGCGTTCTGCATGAATTCTCGTCGATTGCCGGCGTGCGTGAGGACGTGACCGACATCGTCCTCAACATCAAGGAAATCGCCATCCGCATGGAAGGCGATGGTCCCAAGCGCATGGTCGTTCGCAAGCAGGGCCCGGGTGCGGTTCTGGCTGGCGACATCCAGACGGTTGGCGACGTCGAAATCCTCAACCCGGACCACGTCATCTGCACGCTGGACGAGGGCGCTGAAATCCGCATGGAATTCACCGTCGACACCGGCAAGGGTTACGTGCCGGCCGACCGCAACCGCGCCGAAGACGCGCCGATCGGCCTGATCCCGGTCGACAGCCTGTATTCGCCGGTCAAGAAGGTCTCCTACAAGGTCGAGAACACCCGCGAGGGCCAGGTTCTCGACTATGACAAGCTGACCATGACCATCGAGACCGACGGTTCGATCTCGGGCGAGGACGCGGTGGCATTCGCCGCCCGCATCCTGCAGGACCAGCTTGGCCTGTTCGTCAACTTCGACGAGCCGCAGAAGGAAGTCGCCGCCGAAGCTGTCACCGAGCTCGCCTTCAACCCGGCGCTGCTCAAGAAGGTCGACGAACTCGAGCTTTCGGTGCGTTCGGCCAACTGCCTGAAGAACGACAACATCGTCTACATCGGCGATCTCATCCAGAAGACCGAAGCCGAGATGCTGCGCACCCCGAACTTCGGCCGCAAGTCGCTGAACGAGATCAAGGAAGTGCTCGCGGCGATGGGCCTGCACCTCGGCATGGAAGTGCCGGACTGGCCGCCGGAAAACATCGAAGACCTCGCCAAGCGTTACGAAGACCAATATTGAGCATGAATTTCCAAGGATCGGCGGCGTGGGCCGCTCGATCCGACGGTCATGCGGAAAACCATCAGAGGCCACGGCCTCTTGAACAACTGAAGAAGGAAAAGAGCCATGCGCCACGGTTTTAAAGGCCGCCGCTTCGCCCGAAGCATTAGCCATCGCAAGTCGATGTTCGCCAACCTCGCCGTGTCGCTGCTCGAGCACGAACAGATCGTCACCACCCTGCCGAAGGCGAAGGATTTGCGTCCGATCGTCGAGAAGCTGGTGACGCTCGGCAAGCGCGGCGACCTGCATGCGCGCCGCCAGGTCATTGCCCAGATCGGTAATGAAGGCGTCGTCAAGCGTCTGTTCGACACCATCGCGCCGCGCTACGCCACCCGCAATGGCGGCTATCTGCGCATCATGAAGGCCGGCTTCCGCCACGGCGACAATGCCGCCATGGCAGTCATCGAGTTCGTCGACCGCGACACCTCGGCCAAGGGCGCCGGCGACCGCGCCCGCATCGAGGCCGAAGGCACCGACGAGGAAGCCGCTGCCGCATAAGGCTCGGTTTTTCAGGAATGACTTCAAGGGGCCTTCGGGCCCCTTTTTTGCATTGTCGCGAGGGCATCCTTCGCCAGGCTTTTTTGCCTGCCGGCCAAGTGCTTTTGCACGACAATCGCCGCATTTCAGTGCATTAGCCTTTCATTCTGCACAATCGTCGGGACAATGCCCCCGAACTTGCCTTGGAGGATTCGCGAATGCGCGCCAACCGACTGTCTCTTGTTCTGCTCTTCGCCATGATGGCGTTCGCAGCCGCGCCGACAGTCAGGCAGGCTCTGGCCGAGGACGCCGCCAAGCCAGCCGACCCGGGGCTCTCCGATGTGCTGACCGACCTCCTGCATGGCGTCGAAGGCGAGAACGGCACCTCCGGTCCCGACAAGCGCGTGCCGTTCGGCCGCGAAGAGGTGCAGCTGTCGTTTGCCCCCCTGGTCAAGCAGACGGCGCCGGCCGTGGTCAATGTCTATGCTTCGCAGACGGCCAAGGTCACGTCGCCCTTCGACGGCGATCCTTTCTTCGAGGAATTCTTCGGCCGCGCGCAGCCGCGCGCACAATCCTCGCTCGGCTCGGGCGTGCTGGTCGACCCGAGCGGCGTCGTCGTCACCAATTTCCACGTGATCAAGGATGCCGACGAGGTCAAGGTCGCGACCGCCGACGGGCGCGAATTCACCTCGAAGGTCATGCTCAAGGACGAGACGCTTGACCTCGCCGTGCTCAAGATCACCTCCGACAAGCCGTTCCCGGTGATTGCCATCGGCGATTCCGACGCGCTCGAGGTCGGCGACCTGGTGCTGGCAATCGGCAATCCGTTCGGCGTCGGCCAGACCACCACCAGCGGCATCGTGTCGGCGCTTGCCCGCAGCCATATCGGCGTTTCGGATTCGGGCTACTTCATCCAGACCGACGCCGCCATCAATCCCGGCAATTCCGGCGGCGCGCTGATCAACATGGGCGGCCAGCTGGTCGGCATCAACACCGCCATCTACAGCCGCAGCGGCGGCTCGATCGGCATCGGCTTTGCCATCCCCGCCAACATGGTGCGCGCCTTCGCCGACGCGGCCAAGGCCGGGCTCGATTTCTTCGAGCGGCCCTATATAGGCGCCGAGTTCGAAGCGGTCACACCGCAGATCGCCGAATCGCTTGGCATGGAGAAGCCGACCGGCGCGCTGGTGTCGTCGGTTGAGGAAGCCGGACCGGCGGCCAAGGCAGGGCTGAAGCCCGGCGATGTCGTGCTGCAGCTCAATGGCACGACGGTCGAAGGCATCGAGGCGCTGGATTACCGCATGGCGACCCTGTCGATCGGCACCAAGGCGACCTTCGCCATCCTGAGCAAGGGCCAGCAGGCGACGATGGAGATTGCACTGGAGCGCGCGCCGGAAGGCGCCAAGGCGTCGGAAGTGACCCTGCATGGCCGCAGCCCGTTCTCCGGCGCCAAGGTCGCGGAACTGTCGCCCGGGCTCGCCCAGCGGCTCGGCCTGCGCACCGACCTAAAGGGGGTCACAGTGGTCGACATCAACCGCGATTCGCCGGCCGCCGATTTCGGCTTCCAGCCGGGCGACATCGTGCGCGAGGTGAACGGCACGACGGTCGATACGGCGGCGACACTGGCGCAGCTTGCCCAGCAGGATACACGCTGGTGGCGCTTTACCGTCGAGCGCGGCGGGCAGATACTGCGCCAGGTGTTGCGTTACTGAGGCGATCTTCCCATTTCTGAGGATCGTGCTCCAACCAGAAGACCTAGATGGCCGATCTGTTCAGCGTCGATGAACCGGAAAGAGCGCCGCCCGGCCGGCCTTTGGCCGATCGGCTGCGCCCGAAAAACCTTGGCGAGGTCGTCGGCCAGGAGCATTTGACCGGGCCGGACGGCGCGCTGACGCGGCTGATCAACTCGGGTTCGCTCGGCTCGATGATTTTCTGGGGACCGCCGGGAACCGGCAAAACAACCGTTGCACGGCTGTTGGCCGGTGAGACCAGTCTTGCGTTCGAGCAGATATCGGCGGTGTTTTCCGGCGTCGCGGACCTGAAGAAAGTGTTCGAAGCAGCGAAGCTGCGCCGCACGAATGGCCGCCAGACGCTGCTGTTCGTCGACGAGATCCATCGCTTCAACCGCGCTCAGCAGGATTCGTTTCTCCCGGTCATGGAGGACGGCACCGTCGTGCTGGTTGGCGCCACGACCGAAAATCCGTCCTTCGAGCTGAACGCCGCGCTTTTGTCGCGCGCGCGGGTACTGGTGTTTCACTCGCTGGGCGAGGAGAGCATCGCCAAGCTGATGACGCGCGCGGAGGAGACAGAGGGCAGGGCGCTGCCGCTCGACGAAGAGGCGCGGGCGATGCTCATCCGCATGAGCGATGGTGACGGCCGGGCCTCGCTGACGCTGGCCGAGGAAGTCTGGCGCGCCGCCAAACCCGGCGAGGTTTTTGATCCCGAAGGGTTGCAGCGCATCGTCCAGCGCCGCGCGCCGATTTACGACAAGGGCCAGGACGGCCACTACAATCTGATCTCGGCGCTGCACAAATCGGTGCGCGGGTCCGATCCCGACGCGGCGCTCTACTATCTCGCCCGCATGTTCGACGCCGGCGAGGATCCGCTCTATCTCGGCCGCCGGCTGGTGCGCATGGCGATGGAGGATATCGGGCTCGCCGACCCGCAGGCGCTGGTCGTGGCCAACGCCGCCAAGGACGCATACGACTACCTCGGCTCGCCCGAAGGCGAACTGGCCTTCGCCGAGGCCACCATCTATCTCGCCACCGCGTCCAAATCCAACGCCGTCTATACCGCCTTCAAGGCAGCCACGCGGGCGGCGAAGGAGTTCGGTTCGCTGCTGCCGCCCAAGCACATCCTCAACGCGCCGACCAAGCTGATGAAAGAGGAGGATTACGGCGCCGGCTACCGCTACGATCACGACCAGCCCGATGCCTTTTCCGGCCAGGACTATTTCCCCGAAAAGATGGGCCGGCAGACCTTTTACGATCCGCCCGAACGCGGCTTCGAGCGCGATATCAAGAAACGGCTGGACTATTGGGCAAAGCTGCGCAGCGAGCGGGAAAAATAGGCGCGCGGGACAAACGGGACGAACTCGGCCTGCCCGCGATGAACTGAAATTCTGTCCCCGCCAGTCACAGCAGTGTGATTGTACCGCATGACAAAAAGCCCTATCACGTCGCATGACTCGGCCGGGAGGCTGCCAGGACGGGCGATAATTCGGAACGGGGACAGCGCGCCGCGCGAACAGAAAATGACAAAATCCCTTCGCAAAATGCTTCGCCAGGCTGTGATTGCTGTCCCGCTGCTCGCGCTCGGATTCTATTTCATTCCGATCCTGACCACGATCTGGATCGTCTGCGGCCTGATCGATGTGCTGCGCAACGCCAACAAGGATCTGTCGCTGTTGCGCGGCTATTTCCTCGGCAATGGCATCTTCACCTGGCTGCTGTCGCCCTTCAATCTGGTGGTGGACCTCGTTTGCTACAGGAACCCGGGCGTGTGGAAGCTGGAGCAGTTTCCCGCCGATTATCAGCGCGAGGTCAGCGAGGTTCTTGACGTCTTCAAGGCGCGCAAGGACGAGATCATCGCCGATATCGACGCCAATTTCGGCACCGGTCGTCGCGGCATGTATGTCTATCAGTGGTACGGCAAGCACCGGATCGACAATGTCGCGGAATTCAACAAGGATTTCAAATACATCAAGACCATTGCCGTGTCTGTCTTCAGAGGCAAGGAATCGACTTCCTGGCATTTTGGACCGCTGCGGCTCAGCCTGCGCATCCTCTACAATCTCTTGCCGGTGAAGGCAGAGGTTTTCGTCGAATGCAACGGCGCCAGGAATTACTGGCACGATAACCCGCTCTATATTTTCGACGACACGCTGCTGCACCGATCGGTCAACGAGTATGATGGGCGCCGCTACTGCGTGTTCATGGACATCATCCGCCCGTCGCCGTTCCCCGGTTTCATCGCCGGACTTCTGGCCATCGTTTCGGTCACCGTCGAGCGCATCAATTCCATGTTCTACAAGAACTGGAAGATGATCGGCTCGAGCAAGGCAAAGAAGGTCGAGACGACCTGAGGCGTTGGCCTGAAGGGATTGACCGCACTGCCTTGGCCGGGCAGTAAACGGGCATGTTCAATCTGCTTCTTGTTGTGGTCGGCGGCGGCATCGGCGCCGGCATCCGCCACCTGACCAACATCGGCACCTTGCGCCTCGTCGGCCCCAACTATCCCTGGGGGACGATGGCGATCAACATCGTCGGCTCATTTGCCATGGGATTGTTCATCGCCGCGCTGATGCGGCGCGGCGGTTCCAATGAGCTCCGGCTGTTCGTCGCCACCGGCATCCTTGGCGGCTTCACCACCTTCTCCGCCTTTTCGCTCGATTTCGCGACCCTATGGGAGCGCGGAGCGACGCTGCCGGCGTTGGGATATGCGCTGGCCAGCGTCGTTGGCGCCATTATCGCCCTGTTTCTGGGACTTTGGCTCGCAAGAACCGTTTCATAGTGTTATTGCCCCGCCTGGAGCACGGCGCATCCTCCTGGACGCGCTGCAGAAACTTTGATCTTGCGCATTCCTTTCCGAAAGCCGGAGTAGATTTTCGGGGTCACGCGTTAGAAACGGATAAAGCGAAAATCATGGCAGGCGTAGAACAGATCACGGTGGAGGCCGGCGAGGCGGGCATGCGGCTCGATCGCTGGTTCAAGACCCATTTCCCCGGCCTCGGCTTTGGCCATCTGCAGAAGTTGCTGCGCTCGGGCCAGATCCGCGTCGATGGCAGCCGGGTCAAGGCCGACAGCCGTGTCGAGCCCGGCCAGGTGGTGCGTGTGCCGCCGCTCGAGGTCGACAAGAAGGGCGAGAGTGCGCTTACGGGTTACTCGATCCGCAACCAGGGCGACGCCGATGTGCTGGCCAAGATGCTGATCCACGAAGATCCAAAAGTCTTCGTCTTCAACAAGCCGGCGGGCCTGGCGGTGCAAGGCGGCTCGGGCGTCACCCGCAATGTCGACGACATGCTGGAGGCCTGGCGCAGCCAGAAGGGCGAGAAGCCGCGCCTGGTGCACCGGCTCGACCGCGACACGTCGGGCGTGCTGGTGGTTGCCCGCACCAGGCTTGCGGCGATGAAGCTTTCCGAGTCATTCCGGGCGCGTGAGACCAAGAAGACCTATTGGGCGCTGGTCAAGGGTGTCCCGCCCAAGCGTGAGGACAAGATCTCGACCTGGTTGATCAAGGAGCCGACCGAGGACGGCGACCGCGTGCGCGTGGCAGCCCATGGCGAAAAGGGCGCCGACCACGCCGTGTCCTACTATCGCATCATCGAGCAGGCGGCTCAGACGATGACCTGGCTGGAAATGGAGCCGTACACTGGCCGCACCCACCAGCTGCGCGTTCATGCCGCCTATATCGGCTGCCCGATCCTTGGCGACCCCAAATATTTCGAGGCCGACACCAACTGGGACTTTCCGGGCGGCATTCAAAACCGCCTGCATCTGCATGCGCGCCGCATCGTCATTCCGCACCCGGACAAGGGCGTCATCGACGTCACCGCGCCGATGCCGCCGCATATGCGCCAGAGCTGGAACCTGATCGGCTTCGACGACGCCAGCGCGGAGGACTGACATTGGCCGTTGCCTCGGCATTGGATCGCCGCGATGCGGTCGATCTGGCGGCTGCTTCCATCATGGTCGGGCTGACCTTTTCCTGGGGGCTGAACTACGTCGCCGCCAAGATCTCCTATGCCGGCTTCGACCCGGTTTTCGTCTCGATCGCACGTTCGATCATCGGCGGGCTCTGTGTGCTCGGCTGGTGCTGGCTGCGCGGCATCAGGTTGTTTAAGGCCGACGGGTCGCTTGTCGCCGGCATCATTGTCGGCGTGCTGTTCGGCGTCGAGTTCCTGTGCCTCTATATCGGGCTGGAATACACGACCGTTGCTCGCAACACACTGCTGGTCAACACCATGCCGTTCTGGGTCCTGATCGGCGGCCATTTCCTGCTCGGTGAGCGTATCAACGCGCGCAAGCTTGGCGGGCTCGTTCTCGCCTTCTGCGGCCTGGTGGCGGTGTTTTCCGACGGGATTGCCGGCGGCACCGAGATGACCTTGATGGGCGATCTGCTCAGCCTCGGCTCCGGTATCCTGTGGGCGGCGACCAGCATCGTCATCAAGCGTTCTAAACTGGTCGAGACCAGTGCCGAGAAATTGCTGCTTTATCAGTTGGCCGGTGCGGCCATTGTCGGTGTCCTGGTGATGCCTTTCGCCGGCCCGCCGATCCGCGCGGTCAGTGCCTTGCCGGCATTGGCGCTGCTGTTCCAGTCGCTCTATATAGTTGCCTTCACCTATGTGCTGTGGTTCTGGCTGCTCAGGCGCTATCCGGCATCGGCCCTGTCGAGCTTCGCTTTCCTGTCGCCGGTGTTCGGCGTCCTCTGCGGCGCTATCATTCTGGGCGAGGCGCCGACGACCAGGATCTTTGTGGCGCTTGGGCTGATTGCTGTCGGCCTGATCATCGTCAACCGGCCGGCGCGCAAGCAGGTACCTGGATAGAAAGTTCGACCATGCGTGACATCCTCAACGACCTCGAAGCGGGAAAGCATCTGTCCGATCCGGATCCGGTCCGCCGCGCGCAGATCCAGATGAAGACGCACCTGCCGAAGCGCTTCTACAAGGACGTGTCGGTCGTAGCTGTGGAGGACGGTTTTGCCGTCCACCTCGATGGCAAGCCGGTGCGCACGCCGGGCAAGGCGCTGCTGGCGCTGCCGACCGAAAAGGCCGCCGCCCTGGTCGCCAATGAGTTCGCTGCACAGGGCGAGACCATCGACCCGGTCACGATGCCGGTGTTGCGTCTGGTCAACACCGCCATCGACGGCGTCGCCAGCGACCCGCAGGCGGTGCTGGAGGACGTCTTGCGCTTTGCCTCGTCCGATCTGACCTGCTACCGCGCCGACGCGCCGCAGGGGCTGGTCGAGCGGCAGAACCAGCATTGGGATCCGGTGATCGACTGGGCGAGGGTGACATTAGGGGCTCGGTTCAACCTCGCCGAGGGCATTATCCATGTCGAACAGCCGCGCGAGAGCTTCGCAGTGCTCGGCGCCCATCTTGCCCAGCGTGCCGAGCCGCTGCGGCTGGCCGCAATCCATGTCATGACTTCGCTGACCGGGTCGGCGCTGCTGGCGCTGGCGGTCGATTACGGCGCGCTCGATGGCGACGCGGCTTGGGCCGCCGGCCATGTCGACGAGGACTGGCAGATCGAGCATTGGGGCCAGGATGCCGAGGCTGTCGCACGCCGCTCGGCCCGCAAGCGCGACATGATGGCGGCCGTCGGCCTGCTCGATGCGCTGAAGACCTGATCCTCGGCCTTTTGCCGCACTGCACCTAATACCAAAGTCATAAACCCAAGGTCTGTCTGACTCCGGCGGTCGCTTTCTGTCATTTTTTACGCTGATGGCTGGTTTGAGTCGCGTTCAGAGGGAACGCCGACGATGACGCCCAGCGTCGAAGGCAGACGATTCACGGGAGGACAGTTCAATGGCATTGGCATCGACCGCCGGCGGAGCCAGCCGCGGCATGACACGAGAGGAGAAGAAGGTCATCTTCGCCTCCTCGCTGGGCGCGGTTTTCGAATGGTATGATTTCTATCTCTACGGAGCGTTGGCCGGCGCGATCGGCTTGACCTTCTTCAACTCGTTTCCCGAAAGCACCCGCTACATCTTCACGCTGCTGGTCTTCGCTGCCGGCTTCATCGTGCGCCCGTTCGGCGCGCTGGTGTTCGGCCGCATCGGCGATCTCGTCGGCCGCAAATACACATTCCTTGTCACCATCATGATCATGGGTCTGTCGACTTTCCTTGTCGGCCTGCTTCCGGGCTCAGAGACACTGGGCATTCTGGCGCCGATCCTGTTGATCGCGCTTCGCATGCTGCAGGGCCTGGCGCTTGGCGGCGAGTACGGCGGCGCCGCGACCTATGTCGCGGAACATGCGCCGGACGACCGTCGCGGCTTCTACACCTCATGGATCCAGACGACGGCGACGCTCGGCCTTTTCCTGTCGCTGATTGTCATCCTGCTGGTGCAGAATTCCGTAAGCAAGGACGCCTTCAACGCCTGGGGATGGCGCATTCCGTTCCTGGTCTCGGCTATCCTGCTCGGCATTTCGGTCTGGATCCGGCTGTCGCTTTCGGAATCGCCGACCTTCCTGCGCATGAAGGAAGAGGGCAAGAGTTCCAAGGCGCCGCTGTCGGAAGCCTTCGGCCAGTGGAAAAACGCCAAGATCGCCATCCTGGCGCTGTTCGGCCTCACCGCCGGTCAGGCCGTGGTATGGTACAATGGCCAGTTCTATGCACTGTTCTTCCTGGCCAATGTGCTCAAGGTCGACGCGCAGTCGGTCAACATCATGATCGCCATTGCGCTGGCACTCGGCACGGGCTTCTTCGTCTTCTTCGGCTGGCTGTCCGACAAGATCGGCCGCAAGCCGATCATCATGGCCGGCCTTGCGCTGGCGGTCGTCACCACCTTCCCGCTGTTCAAGGCGTTGACCTGGGCCGCCAATCCGGCGCTCGCCACCGCACAGCAGAACACGCGCGCCACGGTGACGGCGGCTCCGGGAGACTGCAACTTCCAGTTCAACCCGACCGGAACACGCGTACCGGTCAGTTCGTGCGATATCGCGACCGATTTCCTTGCCAAGAACTCGGTGCCTTACGACATCGTCTCGACGGCGGCGGCGGGGACCCCGGCGAGTGTCATGATCGGCAGCGAAACCGTGGCGTCTTATGATGCCAAGGCCGCGGGCGACAAGAAGGCTGCCAGCGACGCTGCCTTCAAGAAGGGTATCAACCTCGCGCTTCAGAGTGGCGGTTATCCGCTGAAGCGTGCTGCCGCCAAGGTTGCCGACCAGA
This sequence comes from Mesorhizobium sp. M1078, assembly GCF_040318615.1. Lineage (NCBI taxonomy): Bacteria > Pseudomonadati > Pseudomonadota > Alphaproteobacteria > Hyphomicrobiales > Phyllobacteriaceae > Mesorhizobium > Mesorhizobium sp. M1078. The sequence goes on along the minus strand of NZ_JAMYMP010000013.1, from coordinate 160,005 downwards.
AGCTCGACGCCTTTGTCGCGGCCAATCCTGAACTGAAGCTCGACGCGGCAGCCATCCGCGCAGGCGAGAAGACCGCAGTCCCGACCGAACAGGCGATCAAGGACAAGGTGCTGACCAAGGATGAGGCCGCGGGCGCCACCGAGGTGACCGTCTACAGCGTTCCGGCAGCGGGCGCGTTCGCGATGTTTGCCGACCCCGCACAGGTCAACTGGGCCAAGGTCATCGGCATCCTGTTCATCCTGGTCCTCTACGTGACCATGGTCTATGGGCCGATCGCGGCGATCCTGGTCGAGATGTTCCCGACCCGCATCCGCTACAGCGGCATGTCACTGCCCTATCACATTGGCAATGGTTGGTTCGGCGGGCTGCTGCCCGCGATCGTGTTCGCGTTCAGCGCCTACAAGGGCGATATCTACTATGGCCTTTGGTATCCGGTGGTGATCGCGGCGGTGACGCTGATCATCGGCATGATCTTCGTCAGGGATACGCTCGGCACCGACCTGCATACCAAGCAGTAGCCGACAGGTCTGTGTCATACAAAAAACCCGGCGCGAGCGATCGCGCCGGGTTTTTGATTTGTGGGCCTGTTCGATCTATCAGCGCGGAAGACGCCTAGCTCTTGCGAGGCTGTTCGGCCTCCGCAATGGCGGCCTCATGATACCAGGCCTCGCCATGGGCAAGCGGGTGATCGCGCAGCGAAGCAAGCTCTGCCGCAAACTTGGCCTTTACGCCTAAATTTGAGGCAGTTACACGCGATGCCGCCGGGAACATCAGGATTTTGGCCGACGGACGGGCTGAGGTGATTTCCATGGTCGGTCTCCTTTCTTCTGGAGAGGCTCTTCGATTCATCTTTCCATCAAGGTAGGTCCTGCAATCCTTTTAGGCAAGATGCCTAAAGAAAGATCGGCATTTGCCTGTTATTTAAGCAAATTCTGCCTTTGATTGATCCGGGCGCATTGCTTAGGCGGCTTGCCATCACCGGCGGGATAAAAGGGCATTTTTGCCGCACCCTGACCAACTGAAGTGGCACACGATTTGCATTTTATCGACCGGCAGCTGGGCTGCTGGATGGCTCGGCGCGCCGGCGTCATCCAGGTTCGGTGATCAAGCAACGAGAGGCTCTAGAATGACGAAATACAAGCTCGAGTATATCTGGCTCGATGGTTACACGCCGGTCCCCAATCTTCGCGGCAAGACCCAGATCAAGGAGTTCGCCGAGTTCCCGACGCTCGAGCAGCTGCCGCTGTGGGGCTTCGACGGTTCTTCGACGCAGCAGGCCGAAGGCCACAGCTCCGACTGCGTGCTGAAGCCGGTCGCCGTATTCCCGGACCCGGCCCGCAGCAATGGCGTGCTGGTGATGTGCGAAGTGATGATGCCCGATGGCGTGACGCCGCATGTGTCCAACAAGCGCGCCACCATCCTCGACGACGAGGGCGCCTGGTTCGGCTTCGAGCAGGAGTATTTCTTCTACAAGGACGGCCGTCCGCTCGGCTTCCCCGAGAGCGGCTATCCGGCGCCGCAGGGCCCGTACTACACCGGCGTCGGCTATTCGAATGTCGGCCCGATCGCGCGCCAGATCGTCGAGGAGCATCTCGACCTCTGCCTCGCAGCAGGCATCAACCATGAAGGCATCAACGCCGAAGTGGCCAAGGGCCAGTGGGAATTCCAGATTTTCGGCAAAGGCTCCAAGAAGGCCGCCGACCAGATGTGGATGGCCCGCTATCTCTTGCAGCGCCTGACCGAAAAATACGAGATCGACATCGAGTATCACTGCAAGCCGCTCGGCGACACCGACTGGAACGGCTCGGGCATGCACGCCAACTTCTCGACCGCCTATATGCGCGAAGTCGGCGGCAAGGCCTATTTCGAAGCGCTGATGGCTCAATTCGACAAGAACCTGATGGACCACATCGCCGTCTACGGCCCGGACAACGACAAGCGCCTGACCGGCAAGCATGAGACCGCGCCGTGGAACCGCTTCAGCTACGGCATCGCCGACCGCGGCGCCTCGATCCGCGTGCCGCATTCCTTCGTCAACAATGACTACAAGGGTTACCTGGAAGACCGCCGCCCGAACTCGCAGGGCGACCCCTACCAGATCGCTTCGCAGATCCTGAAGACCATCGCGGAGGTTTCGACCAGCGCCCAGGTTTCGGCGGCCGCCTAAGCATCTATAGCGGCGCAGGCTTCATAAGCCTGCGCCGTAGCCTGCTGCTACCACGTCTACGGTCTGCTATTGGTCAAACAAAAACCCCGGCGTCTGAACTGACGCCGGGTTTTTCCTTGTCGCTGAGGCTTATCGTTCAGACCGAATAGTACATGTCGTATTCGACCGGATGCGGGGTCATTTCGAAGCGCATCACTTCGGCCATCTTGAGCTCGATGTAAGAGTCGATCTGGTCGTCGTCGAACACGCCGCCGGCCTTCAGGAAGCCGCGGTCCTTGTCCAAGCTTTGCAGCGCTTCGCGCAGCGAACCGCAGACGGTCGGGATCTTCTTCAGTTCCTTCGGCGGCAGGTCGTAGAGATCCTTGTCCATCGGCTGTCCCGGGTGGATCTTGTTCTTGATGCCGTCGAGGCCGGCCATGAGCATGGCGGCGAAAGCGAGGTAGGGGTTCGCGCCCGGATCGGGGAAGCGGACCTCGACGCGCTTGGCCTTCGGCGACGAGCCGAACGGAATGCGGCAGGAGGCCGAACGGTTGCGCGCGGAGTAGGCGAGCAGAACCGGTGCTTCATAGCCAGGCACAAGGCGCTTGTAGGAGTTGGTCAGCGGGTTGGTGAAGGCGTTGATCGCCTTGGCGTGCTTGATGATGCCGCCGATGTAGAACAGGCACGACTCCGACAGGCCGGCATATTCATTGCCGGCGAAGGTCGGCTTGCCGTTCTTCCAGATCGACTGGTGGACATGCATGCCCGAGCCGTTGTCGCCGAAGATCGGCTTCGGCATGAAGGTGGCCGTCTTGCCATAGGCGTTGGCGACCTGGTGCACGACATATTTGTAGATGAGCATCTTGTCGGCGTTGCGGACCAGCGTGTCGAACTTGATGCCGAGCTCGTGCTGGGCAGCGGCAACCTCGTGATGGTGCTTTTCGACGCGCACGCCCATTTCGGCGAGCACGGTCAGCATTTCGGAGCGCATGTCCTGCGCGCTGTCGATCGGCGGCACAGGGAAATAGCCGCCCTTGACGCGCGGGCGGTGGCCGAGATTGCCGGTCTCGTAATCGGTGTCGTCGTTGGACGGCAGTTCGGTCGAGTCCAGCTTGAAGCCGGTGTTGTAGGGATCGGCCTTGTACTTGACGTCGTCGAAGACGAAGAACTCGGCTTCGGGGCCGACATAGATGGTGTCGCCGATGCCTTCGGCCTTCATGTAGGCCTCGGCCTTCTTTGCAGTGCCGCGCGGATCGCGGTTATAGGATTCGCCGGAGACCGGATCGAGAATGTCGCACAGGATGACCATGGTCGACTGGGCGAAGAACGGATCCATGTGGACGGTGTCCGCATCGGGCATCAGCACCATGTCGGACTCGTTGATCGCCTTCCAGCCGGCGATCGAGGAGCCGTCGAACATGACGCCGTCGGCGAACATGTCTTCCTCGACCTCGATGACATCCATCGTCACGTGCTGCAGCTTGCCCTTCGGATCGGTGAAGCGCAGGTCGACGAATTTCACGTCGTTGTCCTTGATCTGCTTCATGATGTCTTTGGCTGTCGTCATGTCGTTTCTTCCCTGTGTGATGACGTTTCGAGGAGACGTTAATCTGAAATCAGAAAGCTCAGACGGCGTCCATCCCCGTTTCGCCGGTACGGATGCGAACGACCTCCTCGATGTTGGAGACGAAGATCTTGCCGTCGCCGATGCGGCCGGTCTGCGCCGCCTTGCGGATGGCTTCGATGGCGCCTTCAACGGCGTCGTCGCCCAGCACGACTTCGATCTTCACCTTGGGCAGGAAGTCGACGACATATTCGGCGCCGCGATAGAGTTCGGTATGGCCTTTCTGGCGGCCAAAGCCCTTGGCCTCGGTCACGGTAATGCCTTGCAGACCGGCCTCCTGAAGCGCTTCCTTCACTTCGTCTAGCTTGAACGGCTTGATGATCGCTTCGATCTTTTTCATGTAAAAAGTGGCCTCCACTGCCAAAAAAACGGGTTGTGCGCCCCGCTTGCGCCTCCATCAAGCACGAACTGTGCCAATTTCAGCCCACGCGAAGCGGTTTCGCGCAATTCCAATGCCGCGCCGCGCCGGGATGCACATTCGCGTCATCCTCTGCTTCGGCTGCGGCAAAGCTGCCCGAAGCCTACACATTGCCGCTTCGGGCGTCTGCACGATAATTAGGCAGATTGCGCATTTTGCAGGCCCGCGCGGATCCGTGGCACCAGTCTGCGAAAGGATTGGCCGCACGCCAACGCAGCACCTGGCCGTTTGCTTCGAATCCGAAACTGGACAATGCTCGATAGGGACAAAGGGGTCGGCCTTGAACGAAATGCGGATCGGCAATCCATGAGCAATGAAGTCCTGTCGCCGGCCGAGATGGGCGAGGCCGACCGGCTGGCGATCGCGGCCGGTCCGCTCGACGGCTATGGCCTGATGCAGCGCGCCGGCGAAGCGGTCGCTGCTGTGGTCCTGGCACGCTATCCCGCAGCAAGCCGCGTGCACGTGCTGTGCGGCCCCGGCAATAATGGTGGCGACGGCTATGTTGTAGCGCGGTTGCTGGCCGAGGCTGGTGTGAATGTGGCGCTCTGGGCCGAAGGCAAGCAGAAGCCCGGGAGTGATGCGGCGCGAGCTTCCGAGGCCTGCAATCTGCCGGTCGAGCACATCGGACACTGCTACCCGGAACCGGGTGAAGTCGTCGTGGACGCGCTCTATGGTGCGGGATTGTCGAAGAAGATATCCCTGCATGCCTCTGCCGTCTCAGGATTGGCCGCGGCGGAGCGCGTGCCTGTGGTGTCAATCGATCTGCCTTCTGGTGTGTCGGGCGAGACCGGCTTGAGCAACGCTTATTTCAAGGCCGACGTGACGGTGACGTTCGTGCGGAAAAAGCCCGGCCATCTGCTGATGCCGGGGCGCAGCCTCTGCGGCGAGATCATCGTCGCCGATATCGGCATTCCGGATGCGATCGTCGATGAGTTCAAGATCAAGACGTTCGAGAACACGCCTGACTTCTGGCTATACAGTTTTCCGAAAACGGCGGTCGATACACATAAGTATAAGCGCGGCCACGTCAGCGTCTTTTCCGGCGGGCCGAGCGCGACAGGTGCGGCGCGGCTGTCGGCGATGGCTGCAGCCAGAGCCGGGGCAGGGGCGGTGACCGTGCTCTCGCCTGAAAATGCCATGCAGGTAAACGCCGCGCATCTGACATCGATCATGCTGCGCGAGGCCGGTTCGATGGAGGAAGTGCAGGAATTTTTGTCGGCGAGGCACCCCGAAGTACTTGTGTTCGGACCAGGGCTCGGGCCGAAACCCAAGGTGGGGGATTTCGCGTTGCAATTGATCGCGACGGTCGCTGACCTAAACCGCATGTCGACGAGTTCATTCGGAATTCAGCGCCCTGCCATTGTCTTGGATGCTGACGCCATCACGTCATTGGCGCATCAGCCTCAGGCCCTGTTCGACGCCGCGCTGCTCCCGTTGGCGCCGGTATTGGTGCTGACGCCGCATGAGGGCGAATTCGCCAGACTTTTTCCCGACATCGCGAAGGACAAGAAGCAGTCGAAACTCGCCAAGGCGCGCGCAGCCGCTGAACGAGCCACCGCCATCATGGTCTACAAGGGCGCCGACACCGTCATCGCGGCGCCGGACGGCCGCGCGGTGATCAACGCCAATGGTGCACCATGGCTCGCCACCGCCGGTTCCGGCGACGTGCTGGCGGGCATTGTCGCCGCGCTGCTGGCGCAGGGCATGCAGGCATTCGAGGCCGCCTGCGCAGCGGTCTGGATACACGCCGAGGCCGGCAGCCGCTTTGGACCGGGTCTGATCGCCGAGGATCTCCCGCTGGCACTGGTGCCGGTGCTGCGTGAACTGGTCGATGCACGGCAGAAGGTGGCGATCAGATGAAGCATTTCGCGTTCGTCGTTGCGGCCATCATCGCGCTGTTCGCGTCACATGGCGTGCGTGCTCAAGAGCCCGTGACCATCGTCGACGATCCGGCGGTGCTCGCCGCCCTCGATGTCAAGGGTTTTGGCTTCGCCCGCATTTTCGCCGTCGACGGCCCGGACGATCTGAAGACGCTCTACAGTGAGGCGCCGGCCTATCATGCTGTTGTCGACATGGTGGCGGCCGATATTGCCGCGCTGCGGGCAGAGATCAAGGCCGGCGGGCGTACGCTCTACGAGGTGACCGACGGCAATGTCGGCCGCATCATGGACATGCGCTGGCTGAAGACCGAGGCCGCACGCTTCCGCCTGGTCGGGGTCGTCAACCGGCTCGACCGGCGCGATTTCGCCGCCCTGCAAGGCGACAAGAGTTGCGGCGAGGTGCGCTTTGTCTATCGCCTGGCCTACAGTTTCCGCAAGAACGGCAAGGTTTTGGCCTCGCGGCTCCCGTTCAACTTCAACGCCGTCTACAGCGTAGCTCCGGATGCCGATGGCGGTTGCGTCGGCGTTGCCGGACGCTGGACGCCGCAGCTGGACGAGAGTGTCGACGCCGGCTGGCTGGCCGGCGGGCCGCTGGCACCGGAGGAACTGACTTTCAAGCAGCTCGAGCTCAACGCGCAGGTGGTGCGTTTCCCCTCCGGACAGGAGACCGAGTTCGGCGGGCAGGCTGCCTACCTCATGCGCATCTTCGGCATCGATGGCGCTGCCATCAGCGAGAAGCCGCTGGAGAATACGCCTGACGTTGCGCGGCTCTCGGATGATGCCGCACTGAAGAAAGGGCTCGCCGACTACGTCAGCGCCAATGTCGCGGCCGTCGATCTCGGCGTCTACGAAATCCCCGACGAATTCCTGGCCAAGAAAATCATCTCGTGGTCGACCTTCGGCAGCGCGAGACGGGCCAACCATCCGTTCACGCCGCTGTTCCAGCCAGCGGATTTCGCCGGCTTGGACTATGCGGCGCTAAAGCTGGTGCGGACACCGGAGGCGCTGGTCGAGCGGCTGGACAATGGCGCCTGCCAGGGCTGCCACCAGGCGGGCTCGACGGCCGGCTTTCACTTCATCGGCCTCGACGACAAAACGACGTCGCCTCTCAACCGGATCGAGGTCGGCATCTCGCCGCATCTCCATGCCGAGATTCCGCGACGTGAGGCCTGGCTGCGCGCGACGGAAGAAGGCAAGGAGCCGAATCGCTACCGGCCGCTGTCCTTCGCGCCGCCAGCGACATGGACCGATGCCGGCGATGTCGACTACGCCCCGGCCGAGATGGCGATGCCGTGCCTGATGCCGGATGATGCAAAACGCTTCGGCGCGACCTGGCAATGCGGTGGCGGCACCGTCTGCACGCCGCTCGCGACGGCTTCAGGCGTGCATACCGCGTTGGCGCAATGTCTGTTGCCCACGGACAGTCCAAAGATGTTTTCGGGCCATCCCTGCCTGGCCGGGTCGATCGCCAGCAACCCGTCTCAGCCGTTCAACGACCGCTACAAGATCACCGGCCAGTTCGCGGCGTTTGCGCCGACCTTTTCGCGGACCGCCTACACCTGCCGGCCACCGAAAATCGGCGTACCGGCAGGCATCGCTTATCGCGCCTGCGACGACAAGGACCGCAGCTTCGCCGCATTCAAGACGGGCAAGCCGATGCCATCGGAAATTTGCGGCATGGTCGGCGGCAAGAAATTCGACACCTGCGTCGCCACCAACAATTTCGACCAGTGCCTCGGCGGCGCGGTCAACCGCGGCAACCGTCCAGCCTGCTCGGCTGATCATTTCTGCCGCGAGGACTATATGTGCCAGTCGCTGCCGCCGGACACGCCGGGTGCTGCCAAGGTGAAAGGCATCGGCTACTGCTCGCCGACCTATTTCATCTTCCAGATGCGCATCGACAACCACGCAACGCCTTGGGCGACCGCGACCAGCGCCCCCAGGGATGCGGGGTTCGGCGCGGCGGAAGAGGAGTGAGCCTGCGAGTTGGGCGACCACCAGTTCAGCGCTGGAGATAGTCTTCCATCCGCGCAGTCCATTTGGTGTCGAATTCCGCAATATGCCGCTGTGCTACGCTCGAGTTCAGCAGCGTCGAGAGCGCGGTCACGGCGATCGGGTCCAGGTCGGGCGGCTCCGTGTAGCCAAGCGCCGCCAGCCGTTGAGCCCATGATGGATGGGTAGACTTTGCGTCATCCGGGCTTGCCCACGCCTTGCGGGCGCAAACATTGAGGCAAATGGGTTCTCGCAGCTGGCCGGCAGCTTCCAGCACGCGCTCGAGCGGCGCTCGCGGCGGACGCAAAGCACCTCGCAATTCATGCTGCAAAGGGTCATAGACCGTCTCCGTGAAATGCACGTCTGCCGTGGCAAGAAGCAACAGCGCGCGTGCGGCGTGCTCGGCGTCGCCGGAGGATGCCGCGTGTCGATCTGCCTTGATCTCCGCTTCGCGCGAAAGCCGGATTTCTTCCCGCTCGAACGATTGCGCCAGCCAGCCGATAGCGGCGTGGAGCAGGCTGCCTGTGATCGTGGTTCCGGGCGGGGCATACTCGAAGACAAATCCGAAACCGTTTTCGAACTCAGCGAGATTGAGGCTGCCATTGGTATCCTTGTTGCGCACATGCGCGTCCTCATGGGCAAGGATCGCGGCAAGCGCTCTTTCATCGGTCACTGCGAGGAGAGGGATGCCAATGGTTAGAAACAGCCGATTGCCGAGAAGGCCGAGAAGCGTGCGCTCTTCGCGCACGCTGGCGTTCAGGTTGCCCTCTAGTATGACAACCGTGCGCGCAGCACGGCGCGGTCCGGCGACGCTCCGCCACAGCGCCCACAGGCCGGGCGCTTCTGCTTCACTGACGCCTTTGATCTTGCTGCGTCGGAAGCCCGCAAACAATGTGCCGAACAGAAATGCCAAGGCCGTGGTGGCGATCGGCATGACGACAAAGCCGCTGGCCATAAACCAGATCGGATGGTTGTCGAGCAGGGACATCCAGACGCAGAAGACGACGAGGGCGGGAACAACGAAAAACAGGACCGTGAACCTGCCAAACCGCCGACCGGCGCTGATGATCAGTCGCGACATTGGATGTTACAACGGGATGTTGTCGTGCTTCTTCCAAGGGTTCTGCATGTCCTTGTTGCGCAGCATGCGCAGTGCCCGGGCAATGCGGCGGCGGGTCGAATGCGGCATGATCACCTCGTCGACATAGCCGCGTTCGGCGGCGACGAAGGGCGACAGGAAACGGTCCTCGTAAGCCTTTGTGTGAGCTGCGATCTTTTCGGCGTCGCCAATATCCTTGCGGTAGATGATCTCGACCGCGCCTCTCGCCCCCATCACCGCGATCTGCGCCGTCGGCCAGGCATAGTTCATATCGCCGCGCAGGTGCTTTGAGGCCATCACGTCATAGGCGCCGCCATAGGCTTTGCGGGTGATGACCGTGATTTTCGGCACGGTCGCCTCGGCGTAGGCAAACAGGAGTTTCGCGCCATGCTTGATCAGGCCGCCATATTCCTGCGCGGTGCCGGGCAGGAAGCCGGGTACGTCGACGAAGGTGACGATGGGAATGGAAAAACAGTCGCAGAAGCGCACGAAGCGCGCCGCCTTGCGGCTTGCGTCGGAATCGAGCACGCCGGCCAGCACCATCGGCTGGTTGGCGACGAAGCCGACGGTGCGGCCTTCGACGCGGCCGAAACCGGTGACGATGTTCTTGGCAAAGTTCTGCTGGATCTCGAAGAAATCGCCTTCATCGGCAACTTTGAGGATCAGCTCCTTGATGTCGTAAGGCTTGTTGGCGTTGTCTGGGATCAGCCGGTCGAGCGACAGATCATGGTCGGTGACCGACTGGTAGCACTCGATCTCAGGAAGCTCCGACGTATTTGACGCGGGCAAAAGGTCTACCAGCCGGCGCATCTGCAACAGCGCCTCGACGTCATTGTCGTAGGCGCCGTCGGCAATCGACGATTTGGTCGTGTGGACGGACGCGCCGCCAAGGCTCTCGGCCGTCACCGTCTCGTTGGTGACCGTCTTCACCACATCCGGCCCGGTGACGAACATGTAAGAGGTGTCGCGCACCATGAAGATGAAGTCGGTCATCGCAGGCGAATAGACGTCGCCGCCGGCGCACGGGCCCATGATCACGGAAATCTGAGGAATGACGCCGGATGCGAGCACGTTGCGCTGAAAAATCTCGGCATAGCCGCCTAGCGCCGCCACGCCTTCCTGGATGCGGGCGCCGCCGGCGTCGTAGATGCCGATGATCGGCGCGCGGTTGCGTAGCGCCATCTCCTGCACCTTGATGACCTTTTCGGCGTGAGCCTCCGACAGCGAGCCGCCGAAGACGGTAAAGTCCTTGGCGAAGAGATAGACCGGACGGCCATTGACGGTGCCCCAGCCGGTGACGACACCATCGCCGGCGATCTTGGTTTTCTCCATGCCGAAGTCGGTCGAGCGATGCTCGACATACATGTCGAACTCCTCGAACGAGCCTTCGTCGAGAAAGACCTCGATACGTTCGCGCGCCGTCAGCTTGCCCTTCTTGTGCTGGGCGTCGATGCGGGCCTGGCCGCCACCCATGCGGGCGATCTCGCGGCGGCGCTCGAGTTCCTTCAGCACGTCCTTCATCGCTCGGTCTCCAGAAATGGCAGCTGCATTTGTGGTAATGATGCCTGCAGGCGTGTGCAAGCGCCGCTTTCGGCCTCGATTATTGCGCTGCAACATGTGGCCCCTTGCATTCCGGAGCGAACTCAGCCATATGCAGCCCATAGGCGCTTGGGCCGGAGATTCCGGCCTTCTCGACAAATGAGACTGGTTGCGTCTGTTTTCCCTCTTTCCGGTATATCGGCCTCTCTTTCCGATACATCACGAAGTGGCGAAAGAGCCCCGTGGCATGACGCCTGCGGGCACGACAGCGCAGCCGAGTGGACGTTACCGTCCGCCCGCCTTGTCGTTTCATATCAAATTTTTCGACGGCAGGTTGCGCCCTGCCGTCATCGATGTTTGCGGCCAAGACCGCGTGAAAGAAGACTATTTTGACCAACGAAAACACCTCAGCCGGTAACGCAATCTCGGCCGGCAACACTACGGAACTCACCGGTTTCGCAGCTCTTGGAATTACCGGCGCGCTGCTCAAGGCGACGCATGGCGCCGGCTTCACCGAGCCGAAGCCGATCCAGACGCAGGCGATCCCGCCGCAGATGGAAGGCCGTGATATCTTCGGCATCGCCCAGACCGGCTCCGGCAAGACCGCTGCCTTCGCGCTGCCGATCCTGTCGAAGATCATCGCGCTCGGCACCAAGCGCCGGGCCAAGACCACCCGTGCGCTGATCCTGGCGCCGACGCGCGAACTCGCCGTCCAGATCGAGGACACCATCAAGATCCTCGCCAAGGGCGCGCATGTCTCGACCGCTCTCGTGCTTGGCGGCGTCTCGCGCTTCAGCCAGGTGAAGAAGGTCGCTCCCGGCGTCGACATCCTGATCGCCACGCCCGGCCGCCTGACCGACCTGGTGCGCGAGGGCGACCTCATTCTCTCCGACACCAAATGGCTGGTGCTCGACGAGGGTGACCGCATGCTCGACATGGGCTTCATCAACGACGTCAAGCGGATCGCCAAGGCGACCGCGCCCGACCGTCAGACGGTGCTGTTCTCGGCCACCATGCCCAATGAAATCGCCGAACTGGCGAAGGGCCTGTTGAAGAACCCGATCCGCGTCGAAGTCGCGCCGCAGAGCACCGCTGCTGCCGAAATCGTGCAGGGCGTCGTCTTTGCCCGCACCAAGCAGAAGCGCCAGGTGCTGTCGACGATGCTCGCCGACGAGGCAATGAAGTCCGTCATCATCTTTTCGCGCACCAAACATGGCGCCGACCGGGTGACCAAGGACCTCGAACGCGACGGCTTCAAGGCCGCCGTCATCCACGGCAACAAGTCGCAGAACGCCCGCCAGAAGGCGCTCAACGATTTCCGCGAGGGCTCGGTGCGCATTCTCGTGGCTACCGACATCGCGGCGCGCGGCATCGACGTCCCCGGCATCAGCCATGTGGTGAATTTCGATCTGCCGGATGAGGCCGAAAGCTATGTCCACCGCATCGGACGTACCGGCCGTAACGGGATGGACGGCATTGCCATCACGCTTTGCGATCCTTCCGAAAACAGCAAGCTGCGTCAGGTCGAGCGCATCATCCGCAGCAAGCTGCCGATCGTTGCCGACCATCTCGGCAGCCCGGATCCGGTGCGCAATCCGGCCGAAAAGAACGAGCGCTTCGAGCCCGCCAACGATCGCAACGACCGCAATGGCCGTCGCGACGGCAGGCGGCCCGGTGGCCAGAACAACGGCTTCGCCAAGAAGCGTTTTGGTGACAAGCCGGCCTTTGCGGGTGCAAGCGAGCGCAAGCCGGAAGGCGCCAAGGCCTTCAAGGGCAACAACAAGCGCCGCTTCGGCGGCAAGCGGCCCGCGGCGCGGGCTGCGTGATCAGACGAACCGGTCAGGCTCGTCGAGCCTGGCTTGATTGCTGACGATTGTATATGAGGACGGCCGGGGCAATGCTTCGGCCGTCCTTTTCGTTTAGGGCTGCCCGGCAATTGCCTTCACCCACACGACGATCCGCTGCGCCAGGAAAGCCGTGGTCGAGGGCGACAGCGCGTCGCCGGCAATGACGTGGTCGTCGGGATCGCCATTGTCGTCGACGGGCACCAGTTCATGCGGTGCGCCCCAGCGGCCGGCGATTTCGCGGGTGCGATCCTGGCGCACCACCTTGTCGGAATCCGAGAAGATGAACAGCGCCGGTATGGTTGCCTTCTCCACAGGCGCTGCGTAGGCAAGGTTGGTCAGCGCCGCCATCGGTAGCACGGCCGCCATTGGATAGGTGTGCGTCCAGAGTTTCTCGTGCAGCGCGTTGCGGGTCGTAAAGCTGCGCTCCTTGCCGCCGACGAACTCGGCGATCTGCCTGCCCCAGGGCATGGTCAGCAGCTCGGCGCCTGCAGCCCTGACGCCGAAATTCGGCGAGATGAATGCGATTGCAGCGACGCCGTCCGATGCGCCAGGCTCAGTCGCCGCCCATGCCGCCAGCGATCCACCGGTCGAGGTGCCGATGACGATCACCTTGTCGCCGATGGCCCGGCCGATGGCGAGCGCCTCCTCATAGTCGTTGATCCAGGCATTGACGCTGCCTTGCGCCATAGCAGCGCCGTCCTGACCATGACCGGTGAGGCGGGTGTAGAAAAGGTTGGCGTCGAGTTGGTCGGCGACCTCGTCGGCCAGCGGGCGAACCTCGCCCTTCGATGCCGAAAAGCCATGGATATAGACGATCGCCAATGGCGTCCTGGCGTGAACCATCGGATCGGCCCAGATGATTTCTTTCTCGAGCGCGTCGCGGACGTTGGGAACGGTAGCCTCTTCACGCGCGATATACGCTTGCGGATCGTCGCCGATCACCTTGGGGTCGAAGCTGATTGTTGTGTCGACGGGAACGCGCGGACCAAGCAGGAGGGCCAGGACAAGGATGATGACGACGCCCAGCACCGCAAGCACGATCCGTCGCCCCATCTCAGACATCACAACAATTCTAAAGCCTATGGCGGCCGGTGCAGTCAGGCAACAGCCGGGCTGTGGACAGCTATTCGTTCGGCGGCTTGCGGTCGAAATTCAGCGGCCGCCCTGTCCAGCGGGTCGCCGTGCTGATGAACCACCGGCAGACTGGCCTTGGCAGCAGTGCCAGCAGCTTCAGCCCCCAGCTCAGCCGGTGAGGGAAGGTAACCTCGAAGCCGCCATGCTCGATGCCGCGCAGCATGCGGCGCGAGGCGCGGTTGACCGGCATCAGTCCCGGCATCGGCAGCATGTTCTTTTCGGTCAACGGCGTGTCGATGAAGCCCGGATTCATCACCTGGATGCGGACATTCATCTTGTCGAAATCGTATTTCAGCGACTCGGACAGGATGTTGATCGCCGCCTTCGAGCCGCCATAGGCCGCCGTGGTCGGCCAGCCGAAATAGGCGGTGACCGACCCGACAAGCACGATATGGCCGCGCGCACGGATGCGCATGCGCTCCATGAGCGGGACGAGGCCATTGATGATACCGAAATAGTTGACCTCGAAGGTCTGGCGAAAGTCGCGGACCCTGAGGTCTTCGCCGGGCGTGGCGATGTAGTTGCCGGCGTTGAAGACGGCGAGCACGATCGGGCCGAGCTCCTTTTCGATCGCCGCCACCGTGCTTGCCATGCGCGGCTCATCGGTGACGTCGCAAGGGTAGGCGACGACACGTCCCGGCATCTGCGCAGTCTCGACGATGAGCGCGTCGAGTGGGTCGCCGTCGAGTGCGGTGACCGCGACGACAAAGCCCTTTGCCGCGAGGTCCTTTGCCAGCGCACGGCCGATGCCGCTGCTGCCGCCGGTTATCCAGGCGACGCCGTGCTTCGGGTTGGCCCGGTAAAGTGTCATTCTGCGCCCTGCCGATCTGTCATTAGTGCTCTAGCGGTGAAAAAATCGAATGAAAAGAGCGCTTTTCCGTACTGGTTGAAATGATCGTCATCGCGCGTTGTCCGGCCGCGGGAGATTGCAGTGCCCGAAATGCGACTGGACCAGGCGAATTCTTGCCTTGAAACGCACGCTTCGGGTTTCTAGGGTCTCGCCGCAGCTACATAAGGAATCCCGGATGCCCCGTTCTGTGATCGAAGCGATCGGCAACACGCCCCTGATCCGCCTCAACAAGGCCTCGGAGCAGACCGGCTGCGAGATCCTGGGCAAGGCCGAGTTCATGAACCCCGGCCAGTCGGTCAAGGATCGCGCAGGCCTGTTCATCATCCGCGACGCCGAACAGCGCGGGCTGTTGAAGCCGGGCGGGGTCATCGTCGAAGGCACGGCAGGCAATACCGGCATTGGCCTGACGCTGGTTGCCAAAGCGCTGGGCTATCGCACAGTGATCGTCATTCCCGACACCCAGAGCCAGGAAAAGAAGGACACGATCAAGCTGCTTGGCGCCGAGCTGATCGAAGTGCCGGCGGTGCCTTACAAGAACCCCAACAACTACGTGAAACTGTCGGGGCGGCTAGCCGAGCAGATGGCGAGGTCGGAGCCGAACGGCGCGATCTGGGCCAACCAGTTCGACAACGTTGCCAATCGCGACGGCCATATCCGCACCACGGCGGAAGAAATCTGGACGCAGACCGGCGGCAAGGTCGACGGTTTCGTCTCGGCGGTGGGTTCGGGCGGAACGCTGGCCGGCGTCGCCTTCGGGCTGAAGGCCAGGAGCAGCAACGTCAAGATCGCGCTCGCCGATCCGCTAGGTGCGGCGCTCTATTCCTTCTACACCAGTGGCGAATTGAAGTCCGACGGCAGCTCGATCACCGAAGGGATAGGGCAGGGGCGCATCACGGCAAATCTCGATGGGTTCACGCCGGACTTCTCGTTCCAGGTGCCGGACGAGGAAGCGCTGCCGATCGTCTTCGAGCTGATCCAGGAAGAAGGCCTGTGCGTCGGCGGTTCGACCGGCATCAACATTGCCGGCGCGATACGGCTGGCGCGCGAGCTTGGCCCCGGCCACACCATCGTGACCATCCTTGCCGACTATGGCACGCGCTACCAGTCGAAGCTGTTCAACCCGGAATTCCTGCGCGAGAAGAACCTGCCGGTGCCGGGCTGGATGGATGAGCGCAGCGCAATTTCGGTGCCGTATGAGAAGGTCGCCTGATGGCGCACAGAACAGAAGCGCTGTTTCGCGACGACGCCTATCTCAGAGCGGCTGACGCCACTGTTGTCGCCATCAACGAGCGCGGCGGCATCATTCTCGACCGGACCATCTTCTATGCCACATCGGGCGGCCAGCCTGGCGATACCGGCACATTAGAGCGCGCCGACGGCAGCCGCATCGCCATTGCCGCCACCATCACCGGCGAGACCAAGGACGAGATCATCCATGTACCGGCGCCGGAGCAGCCGGCACCCGAGGTCGGCGAGCGGGTGAAACTCGCCATCGACTGGGAGCGGCGGCATCTCCTGATGCGCATGCACGCAGCTTGCCATTTGCTCACCGTAGTCTGTCCGTTTCCGATTACCGGTGCTGCGGTTTCCGAAGATGACAGCCGCGTCGACTTCGACGCTCCCGATGCCGGCTTCACCAGGGAAGACGTCACCGCCGGGCTGATGGAGCTGGTGCGAGCCGATCATCCGATCTTCATCAGGCTGATCACCGACGAGGAACTGGCAGCCAATCCTGGCCTGGTGAAATCCAAGAATGTCCGGCCGCCCGCCGGCACCGGCAAGATCCGCCTGGTCTGCATCGGCGACAACGCTTCGATCGACAGCCAGCCCTGCGGCGGCACCCATGTCAAAAGCACCGGCGAAGTCGGTGAAATCCATATCGGCAAGATCGAGAAGAAGGGCCGCGAAAACCGGCGTTTTCGCATTCGCTTCGGACCGCTGCCGGTAGCTTGAACGAACCATGATCCCGAAAAGTGGAAGCTGGTTTTCGGGGAAGATCATGGTCAACAGGAAGCAATGCTTCGCCAAGGCGGAGCAGGAGAAGAACAATGGCCGATGACAGCCCTTTCACCGTCGATGCGGACTGGTTGCAGAGCCGTCTTGGCGAGCCCGGCCTGACGATCGTCGATGCATCCTGGTATCTGCCGGCGCAGAAGCGCGATGCGCGCGCCGAGTATGAGGCTGCGCATATTCCGGGCGCGCGATTCTTCGATCATGATGCGGCCTCCGATCCTGATGCCAAGCTGCCGCACACGCTGCCCTCGCCACAGCATTTCGCGCAATATGTAGGCGCCATGGGAATTTCGGCCGACGACACCATCGTTGTCTATGACGGTCCGGGTTTCTTCTCGGCGCCGCGCGCCTGGTGGATGTTCCGCGTCATGGGCGTGTTCCAGGTCTATGTGCTCGACGGCGGCTTCGACCGCTGGAAGGCGGCGGGCCGGCCGGTGACGGCGGAGCCGACCAAGATCGCGCCGAATGTGTTTCATGCCGATTTCGATGCCGCTCGCGTCGCCAGCCTTGCCGACATGCGCCGCATCGTCGAGACTGGCGAGAGCCAGATTGCGGACGCCCGAGGCGCGGGCCGCTTCACCGGCGCCGAGCCAGAGCCCCGCGCGGGTGTTCGCTCCGGCCACATGCCCGGCGCGCACAATTTGCCTTATTCGGCGCTGTCGCTGGATGGCGCGCTGTTGTCGAAGGACCAGTTGCGCAAGGCCGTTGAGGATGCCGGCATCGATCTGTCGAAACCGGTCGTCACCTCTTGCGGTTCCGGCATAACGGCGGCCGTCGTCACGCTGGCGCTGGAGACGCTCGACCACACCGACAACCGGCTCTATGACGGCTCATGGACGGAATGGGGCGGGCTGGCAGACACGCCCGTGGTGACGGGCAAGGAATGATGGCGATGGAAAACGGCGCGCTGGACGACATCGAGGTCACGGTCACGTTTCTGGAAATGCATGTGCCGCCGGCCTATTCGCCGCCGTTGCCTTACAACAGGCAGATCGCGCTGCTCAGGACCAAGGACATTCCGCTGCATTTCTACCGCTATCTGATGGATCGGGTCGGGCGCAAATGGCACTGGGTCAATGTGCTGAGGCTGGACGATGACGAGCTTGCCGCCGGGATCCACCGCGAGGACCGCGACATCAGGGTGCTTTATCTCGACGGCGCGCCGGCCGGTTTCTTCGACCTCAAGCCGCATTTGCCAGAGGAAGTCGAACTCGCTTATTTCGGCATGATGGAACATGCGACCGGGCAAGGCATCGGCCGTTGGTTCCTCGGTGCGGCGATCGCCGCAGCATGGTCGTATGGACCGAAACGGGTAACGGTGCAGACCTGCACGCTCGACCATCCGGCTGCCTTGCCGCTCTACCAGAAGCTCGGTTTTGCACCGGTGGCGCAAAAGAAGGAGACCGTGCATCCGCTGCCGTTCGCCGAGCGTTCGGCCAGCGTCATGCGGCCGTGACTTTCTCCGACTAAAGGCTGAACCGACCGTTCATGGCGAGGAATTCCTGCTCGTGCGGACCCAGGACGAGAAGTGGCGCAATCGCCGGGTGACGCTGCGCCGCTTCGACATTTCATCCACTGATCATGCCAGGGTTCTGAGCAGTCCGGCTTGAAATGGCCGGCAGCCTTGGCAGGAATCGGGTGGGAAGCAGCTATGTGGCGGCATATTCCGGTCAACGACACCGGAGATTCAGCCATGACCGTTCACTTCAAAGCCTTGCCGACTGAAGATGTGAGAGCGCTGCAGCGCGGCGGGGCGGACGCCTATGGCCAAACGCCTGAGCGGAAGGTTTCCGATGGCGACGGCGTGCCGTGCCGGCATTGCCTGAGAAACGTCGCCGAAGGCGATGGCTATCTGATCCTGGCCTACCGGCCGTTTCCGGCGTTGCAGCCTTACGCCGAGACAGGACCGATCTTCCTGCATGCGCAGGAATGCGAACGCGCAGCCGAGACGGAAGCGCTTCCAGAGATGCTTGACAGCAGCGACTATATCGTGCGCGGCTATGGTGCGGATGACCGCATCGTCTATGGCAGCGGCGGCGTCATTCCGGCTGGCGGCATTGCGGCGCGGGCAGAGACGCTGTTTGAGCGCGCTTACATCGCCTATGTCCACGTCCGCTCGGCGCGCAACAATTGTTATCAGTGCCGCATCGAGCGTTTCTGACAAAAAGATGCCCGCCGGTGGTCTGGCGGGCAGTTGGGAACCGTGTGACGGCTCCATCCGTCAAGTTGGCAGCTCTGTCTGCGCATGCTTTTCGAATGGCGGATGTGAAGCACTTCACACAGCATCGCGATTGTCGGCCGGCATGGCGACTCACGCCGATGCCGGTTGGGACTTGTCGTACTCCCGTCGCATTCTCGCGCTAAAAACCAGCGTCGATGGATTGCCGACCGCGGATGAACCGGCGGGGATCTCGACGACCGAGGAAGCGGGGCTTTGGCTCCGCTTTTTTGTTGTCCGCCAGCCTGTTCACTTCCGACGTCAGGAATTTTGCGCAAAGAAAAAGCCCGCCGGAATTGACCGACGGGCCTTCGCCGTGTGTGTGTGCGGCGTTTAGTTGAATTTATACTTCGCGCCGACGCGAACGGTCTGGAAGGAAGGCTCGTCGGTGAGGAAGCCGTCCGAACCGAAATCCTCTTTCTCATACTGCGAATAGCGGTATTCGAGACCAAGCGTCATGTTGCTGGAAACGGCCGTTTCCAGGCCGCCGCCGACCGAGAAGCCGCTCGAGCCCCAGTCGATGATGTCGCCAACGGGCGAGGAGGCATGCAGGTCGAAATGCTGCCAGCTGTAACCGCCGAGGACATAGGCCAGCGTCGATTCGTTGACCTTGGCGCCGATGCGGGCCAGGGCATCGAAGCCATAGTCGGCATCGCCTTTGATCGACCCACCCGGAATGTCCAGCTTCGAGCGTATGCCGGAATAGCGGGCGTCGACCAGAACGCCGGCGACCCAGCCGCCGAAATCATGGTCGTAACCGATGCTCGCCTCGCCGAACACGCCTTCGCCGCCGATGCCATCCAATTCGAGGGCGCTGGCGAGCGTCAGGTCATGCACCACGGTGCCGGCGCCAAGCGCGCCGCCGACATAGAAGCCGGTCCAGTTGTAGGTCGGAGCAGCAAACGAGGCACCGCCGCCATTCTGGGCGCCGAAGCGGTAGTTGGCCGCGATGTGGAAGGTATGGCTGGATGGCTCGACATCCAGAGAGGTCCCCGGGCCGCCGATAATGCCGAGGTCAGCCACCGAGTCGTCGCCATAGTTGGCGTAGCGGTACTCGGTCTTGATCGTCCAGTTGCCGCGCAGCACGGTTTCCATGCCAACGCCGACGACATAGCCGCCACGGTTCTCCGTGAAATCAAGACCGTCGGCAAAGCCCGAACCCTCGAGCTTGAAATGGTTCCAGGTGTAGCCGCCGAGCACATAGCCGAGCGTATCGGGGTTCAAGAGATAGCCGGCGCGCAAGCCGACGTCGAAGCCATAAGCGTTCGTCAGGTCGATATCAGCGCCCGGAAGGCTGATCGACGGACCGATATTCCCGATGTTTGCGTCGATGAAGCCGCCAAGCAGGAAGCGCTCGGAGACCATATAGTCGTAGCCGGCGGTGATTTCGCCAAACACGCCGTTGCCGCCGATCCCGTTGAAGTCGATCACCGGGTCGACGCTGATGCGATGCACGGTGGCGCCGAAGCCGCCGCCGATGCCGACATAGGCGCCGCTCCAGTTGAAACCGGCAGGTTCTTCCACTGGCTGCACAACATCGGCGGCATGCGCTACCGATATCAAAGCCATTGCCGAAACGGCCCCGAGAAGAACGGATTTAGCAGAGATGAACATTTTAGCCCCTTAGCATAAGAACAAACCCGTCCGTGTTCTAACAGGACGCTCGCCAATATTGGAATGACAAAAATGCCACATCGGCAGGCAAAAGCACCGCCAAGCCGGGCCGTTTCGCCGTGATGTTGCCTTAGAGCCCGCAATTTGTGAGCACGCGGCCAATAAAAAACCCGCCGGCGCAACCGGCGGGTGAGGGAGGCAGAACTGCTTGAGTCGATTAAGGCGTCTGGTCAGGCAGCCAGAACCACTTTCGGTTCGACCAGCTCATAGCCGAGTGCTTCGGCGACGGCGCGATTGGTGATCTTGCCCCTGTGGACATTGAGGCCGTTGCGCAAATGGTGGTCGTCGACCAGCGCCTTCAGGCCCTTGTCGGCCAGCTGCAGGCCATAATGCAGCGTCGCGTTGTTGAGCGCGTGCGCCGAGGTCACCGGCACGGCTCCCGGCATGTTGGCGACGCAGTAGTGGATCACGCCGTCGACCTCATAGGTCGGCTCGGCATGGGTAGTGGCGTGCGAGGTCTCGAAACAGCCGCCCTGGTCGATGGCGACGTCGACCAGCACCGAGCCCTTCTTCATGCCCGACAGCATTTCGCGAGTCACCAGCTTGGGTGCAGCAGCACCCGGGATGAGCACGGCGCCGACGACGATGTCGGCCGAGAAGCATTCTTCCTCAAGCGCCTCGACTGTGGAGTAGCGGGTGTGGACGCGGCCGGTAAAGAGGTCGTCCAGCTGGCGCAGGCGCGGGATCGAGCGGTCGATGATGGTGACGTCGGCGCCGAGGCCGACCGCCATGCGGGCGGCATGCAGGCCGACGACGCCGCCGCCGAGCACCGTGACCTTGCCGGGCAGTACGCCGGGCACGCCGCCGAGCAGCACGCCGCGGCCACCATTGGCCTTCTGCAGCGCGGTCGCGCCGGCCTGGATCGACAGGCGGCCGGCAACTTCCGACATCGGCGCCAAGAGCGGCAGGCCGCCGCGGTCGTCGGTTACGGTCTCATAGGCGATTGCGGTGACGCCGGACGCGAGCAGGCCCTTGGTCTGCTCCGGATCCGGGGCCAGGTGCAGATAGGTGTAGAGAATCTGGCCGTCGCGCAGCTGCGCCCATTCGTTGGGCTGCGGCTCCTTGACCTTGACGATCATGTCGGACTTGGTGAACACGTCGGCGGCGGTCCTGGCGATGGTGGCGCCGGCGGCGCGGTAGGCATTGTCATCGGCGCCGATGCCGGCGCCGGCGCCGCTTTCGACCAGCACTTCATGGCCATGCGCGACATATTCGCGGACGGAGCCCGGCGTCAGGCCGACGCGGTATTCGTGGTTCTTGATTTCCTTGGGGCAGCCGACGCGCATAGTCTTCTCCTGATCCGGCCCTTCGGGCTCGTTCCCTGTATCAACCGAGTGAACCACGAATCGTTGCGCAGGTGTTTGCGAATGCGCTTGCGCGGGGTCACGCGTTTCGATAATCGTTGCGCGAAATCAAGGAAATTTCGCAGGAATCACGAGAAATGCCGCTCGACAGGATCGATATCGCCATTCTCGAGGCTCTGCAGAAGGATGGGCGCATACCCAATGCGGCGCTCGCCGAAAGGGTCGGCCTGTCGCAGTCGGCCTGTTCGCGCCGGCTCGACAATCTGGAGAAATCCGGCACCATCCGCGGCTATCACGCCCGGCTTTCGAATGCCGCGCTCGGCCACCAGATGACGGCGATCGTGCACATATCGCTGTCGGGCCAATTCGAAAAGACGCTGTCGGATTTCGAGGCGGCGATCAAGCGCTGCCCGAATGTGCTGTCGTGCCACCTGATGTCGGGCGAATACGACTACATCCTGCGCATCGCCGCCAAGGATCTGGTCGACTATGAGCGCATCCACAAGGAGTGGCTGTCGGCGATGCCGCATGTGACCAAGATCAATTCGTCGTTTGCCTTGCGCGAGATCGTCGATCGGACGGCCATGGGCATGAAGCCCGAGCTTGCTTAAAAAGTCGCCTTGTATTTTTTATTATTTTGTATTATCACGTGAGCCAAGGTTGATTTAGAGGAGCGACAAATGACCAGAGCGGGCGATCTCCGAGCGTTGAGGTTGGACAAGCGGCTAACTCAGTTGGAGGTCGCGGAAAAATTAAAGGTTAGCCAGGCGCATTATTCAGCAATCGAGCGCGGCCAAAAGGCTCGCGAAATCACAGAGGCATTGCTGGTGATTGGTAGCATGCGGAAGAGGACAGATCGCACGAGCGGAGGCGATGTAAAGGCCGGGCGTCAGAAGTAACCATTCCTGACCCTCCGTCTCAGCGTAAGCTCGGAGACTACACTGTTGGGTTGGGGCTCAGGTTTTCCGCCTCAGTTACAATCTGGTCCATCGGAATATCGTGCGGCTGCGGGTAGATGGTGGCGATGCGCTGCAACTCGTAGCCGACACCGATGACCAATGGCTTGAACGGCATCGCCGCCAGCGTGCGGTCGAAGAAGCCGCCGCCGTAACCCAGGCGGTAATTGCGCGGGTCGATGCCGACAATCGGCGAGATGACGATATCGGGCAATACCGGATCGCCCTCGGCCGGGATCGGGATGTTCCAGACGCCCTTTTCCAGCCGGTCGCCGGGAACATAGGCACGGAAGACCAGCGGCTGTCCCTTGTCGACGACGACGGGCAGCGCCGTGCGGCCGCCGCGTTCGTTGATCGACGCCATCCATGGCCGCAGGTCCGGCTCGCCGCGAAACGGCCAGTAGAGGCTGACCATGCGGCCGGCAATGTCGCCGATCGCGGCGTCAAGGCCTTCGGCGATGGCTTGCGACATCGCCGCCCGCGTGTCGGCGGAAACCGCCAGCCGCGCCGCGATCAGTCGTTCGCGCTCGTCCTTGCGCCAACGGCGCACATCGGTCCAGTCGGTCAATGGCGCGCGAAATTCCGGATCGAGTTCGTGCATGAAGCAAGGCGGCGAAGAATATTGCGCCCGCCCTTTGCCATCTTTGTCATCGTCGTTGGCCATGCTTCACTCCCGTGGTTCCAGCCCTGCAAGGCTATACCCGTCCATGCTTGCCGACATAGGCATTCGCGACATCCGGCGACGAGTCCTGGGCAGCCTTAAGCGGCAATCTAGCTCGCCGCGACATTGTTGCGGTGCACAAAAATCACTAGATAAAGGGAGACAAACAGGGGTGAATGCGATGAGTGAAACCAGCCATCATGTCGTTGTCGTCGGCGCAGGGTTCGGCGGTCTCGAGCTGACCCGCGCGCTCTCCGGCGCACCCGTGCGCATCACCATGATCGACAAGCGCAACCATCACCTTTTCCAGCCGCTGCTCTACCAGGTGGCGACCACCTCGCTGGCGACCTCGGAAGTCGCCTGGCCGATCCGTCATCTGCTGCGCAAGCGCGAGGACGTGACGACCCTGCTCGGCAACGTCACCGGCGTCGACCGTCCAGGCAAACGCGTGCTGCTTGAGGACGGCAGTTCTGTTCCCTGCGACACGCTGGTGCTCGCCACCGGCGCGCGTCATGCTTATTTCGGCCACGACGAATGGGAGCCTTTCGCGCCCGGGCTGAAGACGCTTGAAGACGCAACCACCATTCGCCGGCGCATCCTGCTCGCCTTCGAGCAGGCCGAGCGCGAGACCGATCCGGCCAAGCGCCAGGCACTGCTGACACTGGTCATCGTCGGCGGCGGCCCGACCGGCGTGGAGCTTGCCGGCACCATTGTCGAACTCGCGCATGAAACGCTGCGCGGCGAATTCCGCAACATCGACACGCGTGAGGCGCGTGTGGTGCTGGTGGAGGCCGGAGACAGGATCCTAGCCAATTTCGCGCCAAAGCTGTCCGACTATGCGCGCAAGGCGCTGGAGCGGCGGGGCGTCACGGTCGAGCTTGGCCGCGCCGTCACGCGCCTCGATGCCGAAGGCGTCGTCTTTGGCGAGACGCATCTGCCGGCGCGAACCATCCTGTGGGCCGCCGGCGTAGCGGCTTCGCCCGCGGGAGAGTGGCTGGGCGCGCCGGTGGACCGGGCGGGCAGGGTAATGGTCGAGCCCGATCTGACCGTGCCGAACAGTCCGGAGATCTTCGTCATCGGCGACACCGCGCATGTGTTGCGGCCGGATGGCAAGCCGGTCCCCGGCGTGGCGCCGTCGGCCAAGCAAGAAGGCAAGCATGTTGCGGCGACGATCAAGGCGCGGCTGGCTGGCGATAGCGCGCCGCGCCCTTTCCGCTACAAACATGCCGGCGACCTGGCGACGATCGGCAAGTGGGCAGCCGCGATCGATTTCGGCTCGATCAAGCTGACGGGATGGCTTGCCTGGTGGCTGTGGGGCGTGGCGCATATCTACTTCCTGATCGGTTTTCGCAACCGGCTCTCGGTGTCGCTTAGCTGGCTATGGATCTATTTCACCGGCCAGCGCAGCGCGCGGCTGATCACCCAGGGCGATGATAACAAGGGCTGAGGTTCTCAACCGCGGCCAAGGATATTCATCCAGCCGTCACCTTTTGCTGATCGACTGACTTCCCGATGGACATGGCCGGTTTTCGGCGCGAAGCTTCCGCCCGGGGCTGGGATCTTGTCACGTCGCTGGGAAGGAAAACCAATGCCGCATCTCAATTACCCCGTCTCCCGCCGTAGTTTTCTTGCCGGTGCGGCCGCCAGCGGGGCGCTGATCATGCTGCATCCGTTTTCCGCCCGAGCGCAGGCCAATCAGGCGCATCTGAGGATCATGGAGACCACCGACATCCATGTGAATGTGCTGCCTTACGACTACTACGCAGACAAAGCCAACGACACGATGGGCCTGTCGCGGACGGCCTCACTGATCGCGGCGGTGCGCAAGGAAGCCACCAATGCGATGCTGATCGACAATGGCGATCTTTTGCAGGGCAATCCGATGGGCGATTACATCGCCTATGAGAAGGGCCTCAAGGAAGGCGATCTGCATCCGATCATGAAGGGCATGAACCTGCTGGGCTATGAATGCTCGACGCTCGGCAATCACGAGTTCAACTACGGCTTGTCGTTCCTCGACAAGGTGCTGGCCGGGGCCAATTTCCCCTTCGTCTGCGCCAATCTGATCCGCGGCACCGAGCTTGCCGCCAAACCGCGCGACGACAAGCTCTACCTCAAGCCCTATGTCATCCTCGACAAGAAGATCAAGGACGGGTCGGGCGCCGAGCAGCCGATCAAGATCGGCATCATCGGCTTCGTGCCGCCGCAGATCATGGTCTGGGACCTGAAGAACCTGGAAGGCAATGTCAGGACGCGCGACATCGTCGAGGCGGCCAGGGCATGGGTGCCGCAGATCAAGGAGGAGGGCGCCGACATCGTCATCGCGCTCTCGCATTCCGGCATCGATATCAAGCAGGGCGACGGCATGGAGAACGCCTCCTTCTTCGTCGCCCGCGTCGAAGGCATCGATGCGGTGTTCACCGGCCATCAGCATCTCGTCTTCCCCGGCAAGAAGGATTTTCAGGCGCTCGAAGGCGTCGACACCGAGAAAGGCACGCTGCAGGGCAAGCCCGCCGTGATGGGCGGTTTCTGGGGCTCGCATATGGGTCTGATCGATCTGCTTCTGGAACGGGACGGATCGAAATGGCGCGTAGCCTCGGCCACATCGGAGGCAAGGCCGATCTACCAGCGCGTCGACAAGGCAAACAAGCCGACGGTGGCGGACGACCAGCGCGTCGTCGATGCGCTGAAGCCGGACCATGAGGCGACACTTGCCTATGTCCGCCGACCGGTCGGCAAGACCTCGGCGCCGCTCTATTCCTATTTCGCGCTGGTCGCCGACGATCCGTCGGTGCAGATCGTCAACCAGGCGCAGAGCTGGTATCTCAAGGACATATTGAAGAGCACGCAGTGGAAGGATGTGCCGCTGCTGTCGGCGGCAGCACCCTTCAAGGCCGGCGGGCGCAACGGCGCCGACTACTATACCGACGTGCCGGTGGGCGACATCGCCATCAAGAACGTCGCCGACCTCTATCTCTATCCGAACACGGTGCGCGCCGTCGAAATCACCGGCGCGCAAGTGAAGGAATGGCTGGAAATGTCGGCCGGCATTTTCCGGAAGATCGAGCCGGGCAAGGCCGACCAGGCGCTCATCGACACCGAATTCCCGTCCTACAATTTCGATGTGATCGATGGCGTCAGCTACGGAATAGACCTGTCGCAGCTGCCGAAATACGATGCCAAGGGTGGCGTCGCCAATGCCGGCTCGAACCGCATCATCGGCCTCAGCTTCGACGGCAAGCCTATTGATCCGGCAGCGAAATTCGTCGTCGCCACCAACAATTACCGCGCCGGCGGTGGCGGCAATTTCCCCGACATCAATGCCTCGAAGATCATCTACGAGGCGCCGGACACCAACCGCGACGTGATCGTGCGCTACGTCGTCAGCGAAGGCACGATCAATCCCTCGGCCGACGACAATTGGTCGTTCACGCCGCTGCCCGGCACCAGCGTCGTGTTCGAGACCGGCCCCAAAGCGAAGGATTTTATATCGGGAGTGAAATCGCTCAAGATCGAGCCGGCCGGCGAGGGCGAATCCGGGTTTGCGAAGTATCGCATCCTGCTTTGAGTCAAACGCGCAGGTAACAGGGAAAACGAGCGGGCATACGCCCGCTCAATCACGCTTCGGATCAGGCCTTGTAGACCACCTGGCGCACGTCGATGTAGCTGGCCCTGAAGCCGGCTTCGCAATAGTGGAGATAAAATTCCCAAAGCTTCTTGAAGCGGTCGTCGAAGCCGAGCGGGACGATCTTTTCCCACGACGCCCAGAAGCGGTTGCGCCATTCG
This sequence comes from Mesorhizobium sp. M1078, assembly GCF_040318615.1. Taxonomy (NCBI): domain Bacteria; kingdom Pseudomonadati; phylum Pseudomonadota; class Alphaproteobacteria; order Hyphomicrobiales; family Phyllobacteriaceae; genus Mesorhizobium; species Mesorhizobium sp. M1078. The sequence goes on along the minus strand of NZ_JAMYMP010000013.1, from coordinate 132,864 downwards.
GCAAGCGTGCGGGCATAGTCGTCCGGAAAGACGCGCTCGCGCAGATGGGAAAGGCCATGGTCGCTGCCCAGCGTCTTCAGGATCGACGGCGTCGGCAGCATGCCGCCGGGGAAGACATAGCGCTGGATGAAATCCGGCCTCGCCCGATAGGTGTCGTAGGCGGCCTCGTTGATGGTGATGATCTGCAGGCCGGCGGTGCCGCCGGGCCTCAAGCACGCCTTCATCTTGCCGAAAAATACCGGCCAATATTTTTCGCCGACCGCCTCGAACATCTCGATCGAGGCGATGCGGTCGTAAGTGCCCGTTTCGTCGCGGTAATCCTGCAGCTTGATCTCGACCTTGTCGGCAAGCCCGGCCTTCTGGATGCGCGCCTTGGCAAAATCGTGCTGTTCGCGGCTGATGGTCAGGCCGGTGACGCGGCAGCCGATCTCGCGCGCGGCAAATTCGGCAAAACCGCCCCAGCCGCAGCCGATCTCGAGCACATGGTCCTTCTTGCCGATACCCGTATCCTTGGCCAGCGCGCGGTATTTGGCGGCCTGAGCGCTTTCCAGGTCGTTGGCGCCGGTCGCATAGAGCGCCGACGAATAGGTCATGCTGGGATCGAGCCATTGCTTGTAGAAGGCGTTGCCGAGATCGTAATGCGCCGAGATGTTGCGCTTCGAGCCTGTGCGGGTGTTTTCGTTGAACCAGTGGCGGATGCGCTGGACCGTGTTGATGAGCCAGCTGGCGCCGCCGGCAATGCGTTCGCCAACGGCCGAGTTGACGACGAACAGTTCCAGGAAGCTGGTTACATCAGGGCTTTCCCAGTCGCCGTCCATGTAGGATTCGGCAACGCCGATGGTGCCGCCGGAAAAGGCACGGCCGGGCAGGCGCCAGTTCTTCAACACCAGTTCGGCATCCGGGCCGGGTCCGTTGCCGCCGACAAGAACCGCCCGGCCATCCGGCATCCTCACCTTCAGCGAACCGCGCGGCAATTTCATCGCCGCCGACAGCACCATGCGCGCCTTGGCCGGCAGGCCCTTGACCATCTCGGCGAAATTGAGTTCGTCCAGCCTGATGGCGTCGCCGAAGCCTTTGTATTCCCTGACAGCCATCTCACACCCCCCTGGACTTCCGCGGGGGCGGCGCAAGATCTGCCGGCCTCCACATCCTCCACTTTCATTCGCCAGGCGCGAACGCCGTAGCCTGCGTGAATTTTCCCCACAATCTTCCATGGCATTGGCCGAAACTTCAAGAGGCAAGCTTCGTGCGGCGCTGGCCCAGCTTGCCGGCCTGAGGCCAGAATCCGCGGGAGAGCGCGGCCCTCGGTGAAATCGCTATGGTTACGAACAGCCACATACGTTAGTTTCAGCCATGCGTTATGTCATCGTCATCGTCGCCATCGCCTTTTTCCTGATCTGGGACGGCCTCTATAATCAGGGCCGCTATCTCGACACGACGGTCAGGGAGATGTCGCGCGTCGTGCGCTACGTCACCGGCAAAGCCTAGCTTTTTGCGCCTCTGCAAAGTCGCTGCCGGCATTGCCGGGCGCGACATCGTGGCGGTTGACGCGACGGTCCCGCTCACACAAAACATGCCGCAAATCGAACGTGGAGGCAGGCGTGATCCGGCATATCGTTTTCTTCAGCGCGCGGCGCAAGGACGATGTCGAGGCCGTGCGCACGGGCTTGCTCGCGCTGGGCAAGATCCCGCATTCAAGCCTCTTCGAGGTGACGCTCAACACCAAGGTCGATCCGCTGTCGGATGCGATCGACGTGGTCGTCTATGCCGAGTTCGAGGATGATGCCGCGCTTGCCGCCTACAAGGCGCACCCGCTCTATGCCGAGACGACCAGCCGGGTCAAACCATTGCGCGAATTGCGCTATTCGGCCGATGTCGTGGCGATGGCCTGATCGGGCTGGCAAGAGGCCTTGAACCGATTTCCGGAATGATGCACACCGCGCCGGCATGACCAGCACGATCCATCCGCTTGACCATCTTGTGTTGCCGACGGCGAGCCTCGCCGTGGCGCGGGCGCGGCTGACATCGCTTGGCTTCATCGTCGCACCAACCGGCATCCACCCTTTCGGCACCGAAAATTGCTGCGTCTTCCTTGCCGACGGCACCTATCTCGAACCGCTGGCGGTCGGGAATGAACAGGCTGCAGACGAGGCATTTGCCGGTGGCAATGTCTTTGTCGCGCGCGACCGGCTCTATCGCGCCAGGCTGGGCGATGAGGGCTTTTCCGCCGTGGTGCTGGCCACCGACGATGCCGATGCGGACCATGCGCGCTTTATCAAAGCCGGCCTGTCGGCGGGAGACGTACTGAGCTTTTCCCGCGCCTTCACCGACACGGCCGGAAAGAGCGACATGGCCTCGTTCAAACTGGCTTTCGCCGCCGGCGACGCCGAGACGATGGACGCCTTTCTGTTCGCTTGCGAGCGGATCAACGCCCCTCAAATCGACCGTACGGCACTGCAGGCCCATGCCAACGGCGTGACCGGCATTGCCGAAATCGTCGCGGTCAGCGACGCGCCTTCCACGCAGATCAGCCTGATCTCGACAGTGGTTGGCCCGGAGCAGCAGAGCAGCGCGGTCTTCGACCTGCCGAATGCGCGTCTGACCGTTCTGGATCCTGCGGCTTTCACCGCGCGCTTCGACATTCCGGCCGGTGCGCCGACAAGAGTTCGCTTCGCCGCGATTGTCTTTTCAGTCCGCAGTGTCGGCGCTGTCGCGAGGCTGCTTGCAGACAACGCCGTCGGGCACGATATAGCGGGCAACGAAATCGTCGTGCAGCCGGCATCCGGACAGGGCGCGGCTTTCATCTTCCGGGAGACCCCATGAGCAAGCCGCAAGGGCCCAATTCGCTGGCGCCGAATTCGTCGGTAACCGTCGGCAACGTCGTCTTCGACAACAGCGGGCCCTTGGCGTTGATCGCCGGCCCGTGCCAGTTCGAATCGCGCCAGCACGCTTTCGACATGGCCGGCGCGCTGAAGGAACTGAGCGGCAAGCTCGGCATCGGCCTCGTCTACAAGACCAGCTACGACAAGGCCAACCGCACCTCGCTGTCGGCAACGCGCGGCGCCGGCATGGACGCGGCGCTTCCGGTGTTCGACGAGTTGCGCAAGGAATTTTCGGTTCCCATTCTGACCGATGTCCACACCGAGGAGCAGTGCGCGATCGTCGCACACCATGTCGATGTGCTGCAGATTCCGGCGTTCCTGTCGCGCCAGACCGACATGCTGGTCGCCGCCGCCAAGACCGGCAAGGTGATCAACGTCAAGAAGGGGCAATTCCTGGCGCCTTGGGATATGAAGAACGTGGTGGCCAAGATCACCGGTTCGGGCAACCTCAATGTGCTGACCACCGAGCGCGGCGCGTCTTTCGGCTACAACACGCTGGTGTCGGACATGCGGGCCTTGCCTGTGATGGCCGAGATCGGCGCGCCGGTGATTTTCGACGCCACCCATTCGGTGCAGCAGCCAGGCGGGCAGGGCGGTTCCTCCGGTGGAGAGCGCCGCTTTGTCGAGACGCTGGCGCGGGCTGCCGTTGCCGTCGGCGTCGCCGGCGTGTTCATAGAGACCCACCAGGATCCCGACAATTCGACCTCCTCCGACGGGCCCAACATGCTGCCACTGAAGGACATGCCGGCGCTGCTCGAAAGACTGATGGCGTTCGACCGCATCGCCAAGAATGCTGCTGACCTGAACCGAGGCTGATGGTTTCGGCTATGGCGCGCGCGCTGCCCTGCTTGTGGAAGGCATAAGCCGGCTGTAGGCTCGCTGCTGCAAATGAGCGTCTTGGCAGGAGGAAGCCATGTCCGTCGCCCGCGTCACCGAAATCACGTCGTCGTCGAAAAAGAGCTTTCAGGACGCCATCGAGAAGGGGATTGAGCGCGCCTCAAAGACCCTGAAGAACGTCGAAGGCGCCTGGATCCAGGACCAGAAGATCGTCGTCGAGGACGGCAGGATCGCGGCCTATCGCGTCAACATGAAGGTGACGTTCATCCTCGCGGAGTAACCGCCCGCCGCTCGAAAAAACGGGAACTTTCGCCCGCGCCCCTCATTGTCAAAGTATCGATCAACGACATGAGGAGCAGCAGCCATGACCACCCAGACAGGCCACACCGAAGCCATCGCCGCTTCGCGCGTCATCGGCACGTCGGTCTACAACACCGAAGGCACGAGCATCGGCAGCATCGAGGACATCATGCTCGACAAGACGTCGAACGGCATCATGTTCGCGGTGATCGGGTTCGGTGGATTTCTCGGCATTGGCGAGAAGTATCACGCCATTCCGTGGGCGAGCCTCGACTATGACGAGGACAAGGGCGGCTATGTCGTGCCGTTCTCGAAGGAGCAGCTGAAGGCAGCACCCGCCTATTCGATCAATGAACTGGCCGGCGCCGATGGCGAGGCCGCACGTGATGCTTCCTATGATTACTACAAGGTCACGCCGTATTGGCATTGATCAGCTGCGCTGACGCCTGACGTGAAAAGGCCCCCGAAATTCCGAAACGGGGGCCTTTTCAGTGCAACCCAACAGTTTCTAAATTATTCTGCTGCGTAAAGCGTGGACAGCTGCGTCGCCGCCTTTGGCGGCTGCTGCGTATCGCACGACGTCAGGAACGCCGCCGCGATCAGGAACAAACTCACGATACCGCTCAACTCGGACATGGCGAAACTCCTCCTGTTTCGCCCCGCGCATCACCATCCTAGTCGACACAGAGATTGTTATCTCTGAATTATGATGACGTGGTGTTGTCGAACGTGATCCGAGGCATGCTCAGCCGAGGAGTCCGGCATTCTTGACCGCCTTGAAAACCTTCTCATGCCAGGCGATCCGATCCGCTTCGCCATTGGCCGGCGTGGTCGAATTGGCGTTGCCGACGTTGATCGCGCGCGAGATCTTTTTAATCAGGCCGGCATCGGCAAAGGCATTGCAGCCTGACCCTTTCCATTCGGCGCAAGCTGCGAGCAGCGAAATCTGTGGATCCTCGATCAGTTCAGGATGATTGGCGAGTTCAACCTTGGCGAGCTTGCCCTTGGCCATGTACGCGTCGCGCCCGGTGGTCTGGAACGTACCGCCGCCGCGGAAATTGAAGCCGTCCAACGTTCCTTTCACATTGCCCATCCGCCCGCCATAGGCCCAGTCGCCCAGGGCTTGCGGCTTGCGCAGCAGGTTGTCCTCGATCCACTGATCGGTCTTGCCCGCGGCTCGCGACCTCCATGCTTTCCGGATTGCCGCCACGGTCGTGTAGGTCAGGGATTCGCGAATGAGGGTGAAGCCACCGGTTTCCATCGCCGCTTGAGCGAAGAAATGCATCAGCCGATCATAATTGTTGCACACGCCATGATCGCCAAGTGTCTTGAGGCCCTTGTCGGAGGTAAAGGCGCCGATGTAACCGTCATAGATTGTTCGCTTGGAACCGCTTGCCGGTCTCGGCGCGAATTTCTGGAAGACCGCTGCCGGCAAACCCTTGTTCGGATCGCCCGCAACCGCTTCGAGCACGCTCTCGACACTCTCGGTCGACAGCACCGGTTCGCCTTCGACGACCACCGAAGCATTGGGAATTCGCTTGCCGTTGCTTTTCGGGAAGCCACCGCCGGCAAAGGTTTTCAGATCGTCAATGAGGGCGATTACGCGTGTCCGGCTCTCCGTGAAATCCATGTCGGAAAGCGGACCACTCACCTTCTTCGTCGGGTTGATGCATCCGACGCTGGACAGGAAATTGACGCCCGGATGGATCAGGATTTCGGTGCGCTTGTTGGTCTTCAGCAGTTCGAGTCCAGGTTTGGGTGGCGTCTTGGCGCCAGTGTAGCCTATGGTCACATATTTGCCTCCGGCCTGTGTCGCCAGTGGATAGGTGCCGGGCTCGATGCGCCTGCCATTGTCTTCTTTGGAATTGTCGCCAGGGCCGCGAGATTCACACACGAACCCCGATAGACCCGTTACTGCCGTGCCGTTGTGGAAGACTTTATAGGTACCAACCGTCCTGCGTCTGGTGCCCCTCATATGCTCGACTCTGCGGCTAATAAGAAGTTCCCAGCCAGTGCCTGAAATCGCTGCCATTGCCGCCTCCCCAAAGAGTTCAAGTTTGTTGATTTCACTGTGGTCGCCAAATAGTTCGCGTTGTAGATGTGACGCTAACATCTTCGAATTCTCTGCATTGTGAAGTTTGTCACGTTGGCGGTAGCCTCTTTTGAAGCATCTGCTGGAGTTTGCGTGCCGCCTGGTATTTTGTGATAAGGGATTGCCGCGATCAAAGGGGAGGGGCACCCGCCCCATGCGGCGCCAGACATATGACGTCAGGGCGGGCTGTTTGCGTTCAGATGGCGTCGCCCATGCCCCACGGCCTGAGCGCATGGGGCGATCGTCACTATTATTTCATGCCATTCCTGATTGCCTTTTGCGGCACTTTGGCTAAGAGGGGCGCGACGCTTTCAATCGATCAATCGGGGACATCGCAATGACCGCCATCATCGACATTGTCGGGCGTGAAATCCTGGACAGCCGTGGAAATCCGACCGTCGAGGTCGACGTCGTTCTCGAAGACGGCTCGATGGGCCGCGCCGCCGTGCCGTCGGGCGCGTCGACCGGCGCGCATGAGGCCGTCGAACTGCGCGACGGTGGCGCCCGCTATCTCGGCAAGGGCGTGCTCAAGGCGGTCGAGGCCGTCAATGGCGAGCTGTTCGAGGCGATCGGCGGCATGGAAGCCGAAAACCAGATCCACATCGACCAGACCATGATCGAGCTCGACGGCACGCCCAACAAGAGCCGGCTCGGCGCCAACGCCATTCTCGGCGTTTCGCTGGCGGTCGCCAAGGCAGCAGCGGAAGCCGCCGGCCTGCCACTCTACCGCTATGTCGGCGGGACCAAGGCGCATTTGCTGCCGGTGCCCATGATGAACATCATCAACGGCGGCGCGCATGCCGACAATCCGATCGATTTCCAGGAATTCATGATCCTGCCGGTCGGCGCGCCGACGCTGCGCGAAGGGGTGCGCTGGGGCTCGGAAATCTTCCACACGCTGCGCAAGAAGCTCAAGGATGCCGGCCACAACACCAATGTCGGCGACGAAGGCGGCTTCGCGCCCAATCTGAAGAGTGCGCCGGTGGCGCTCGATTTCATCATGGAATCGATCGAGAAGGCCGGCTTCAAGCCGGGCGAAGAGATCGCGCTCGGTCTCGACTGTGCGGCGACCGAATTCTTCAAGGACGGCAATTACGTCTATGAGGGCGAGAAGAAGACCCGCGATCCCAAGGCGCAGGCCAAGTACCTGGCCAAGCTCGCCGCCGACTATCCGATCATCTCGATCGAGGACGGCCTGGCCGAGGACGACTGGGAGGGTTGGAAGTACCTGACCGATTTGATCGGCAACAAGACGCAGCTGGTTGGCGACGACCTCTTCGTCACCAACACGGCGCGGCTGCGCGACGGCATCCGCATGGGTGTCGCCAATTCGATCCTGGTCAAGGTCAACCAGATCGGCTCGCTCACCGAAACGCTCGACGCTGTCGAGACCGCGCATAAGGCAGGCTACACCGCAGTCATGTCGCACCGTTCGGGCGAAACCGAGGATTCGACCATCGCCGACCTCGCCGTCGCCACCAATTGCGGGCAGATCAAGACCGGTTCGCTGTCGCGCTCGGATCGCATGGCCAAGTACAACCAGCTGATCCGCATCGAGGAAGAGCTCGGCAAGCAGGCGCGCTACGCTGGCAAGTCGGTGGTCAAAGCCTAAATTCTGCCGAACTGGCGAAAACGATGGAAGGGCGGGATTTTCCCGCCCTTTTTCGTTGCGGCCGCTGGCTAATGCACCTGTCCGTAACCGTCCATTAAGCACAATCGAGCGACAAATGGCGGTCAAAGGATTGCGACCATGTGGACACGCCAGCACAAGCAGAGAAACACCGGCCGGCTGATCATCCCGTCGCTTTGCGTGGCGTTCCTGGCCTATTTCGGCTTCCATGCCTATCATGGCGAGTTCGGCATCAATTCCAAATATCAGCTCGAAGCGCAGACCATCGAATTGCAGGCCAAGTACGATGCCATCAAGGCGCGCCGGATCGATCTGGAGCGGCGCGTCCAGCTGATGCATGAGGGCACGCTCGAAAAGGATATGCTCGACGAGCAGGCACGCCGGGCGCTCAATCTGTCCCAGCCCGATGAAATCACCATCATGCTGCCGGCCAATTCCAAATAACCGAATTTCGGTTAATCGCTGTTATCTCTAATGATTCTGGGCGTTTAGGCGCATGCCAGCCATGCGTTTTTCTGCATGGCGAAACACGGTCTCGCATGTTAGCTTCCTTCCAATCGGTGGGGAGGAGCTGATCCTCCCCGGAGCAGACATGGTCTGCTTTAGTGTCCGCGAAGAGACGCCAACAGGGAGTGATGCATGGCCACCGCCGCCAAAAAAGCGCCTGCCAAATCCGTTAAATCGACATCCGCCAAATCAACGGGGCTTTCCGCCCCCAAGCCGGCCGACTTCACCAAGGACGAGGAGCTTGCCGCCTACCGGCACATGCTGCTTATCCGTCGCTTCGAGGAAAAGGCCGGCCAGCTCTACGGCATGGGCTTTATCGGCGGCTTCTGCCACCTCTATATCGGCCAGGAAGCGGTCGTCACCGGCATGAAGATGTCGCTGATCAACGGCGACCAGATGATCACCGCCTATCGCGACCATGGCCACATGCTGGCGATGGAACTGTCACCGCGGGGCGTCATGGCAGAGCTGACCGGACGCCGTGGTGGCCTGTCGAGGGGCAAGGGCGGCTCCATGCACATGTTCTCCAAGGAGAAGCATTTTTACGGCGGCCACGGCATTGTCGGCGCGCAGGTCTCGCTCGGCACCGGTCTCGCCTTCGCCAACCGCTACCGCGACAACAACAATGTGTCGCTGACCTATTTCGGCGATGGCGCTGCCAATCAGGGTCAGGTCTATGAAAGCTTCAACATGGCCTCGCTGTGGAAGCTGCCGGTGATCTACATCATCGAGAACAACCGCTACGCCATGGGCACTTCGGTGTCGCGCTCGTCGGCCGAAACCAATTTTTCGCATCGCGGCGCCTCGTTCAAGATTCCCGGCATTCAGGTCGACGGCATGGATGTGCGTGCGGTCAAATCCGCCGGCGATCAGGCGACCGAATGGTGCCGTGCCGGCAACGGTCCGATCATCCTCGAGATGCAGACCTATCGCTATCGCGGTCACTCGATGTCGGATCCCGCGAAATACCGCTCCAAGGAAGAAGTGCAGAAGATGCGCTCGGATCATGATCCGATCGAGCAGGTCAAGGCGCGGCTGACGGCCAAGAAGTGGGCGACCGAGGACGAGCTCAAGAACATCGACAAGGAAGTCCGCGACATCGTCGCCGACGCTGCCGAATTTGCCCAGCACGACGCAGAGCCGGATCCGTCCGAGCTCTGGACCGACATCGTATTGTAACGGGAGGGCAAGGACATGCCGATCGAAATTCTCATGCCCGCTCTCTCGCCGACCATGGAAGAGGGCAATCTTTCCAAGTGGTTGAAGAACGAGGGCGACAAGGTCGTCGCCGGTGATGTCATCGCCGAGATCGAAACCGACAAGGCGACGATGGAAGTCGAGGCCGTCGATGAAGGCACGATCGGCAAGATCGTGGTTCCCGCCGGCACCGAAGGCGTCAAGGTCAACGCGGTGATCGCCGTGTTGCTGCAGGACGGTGAAAGTGCAGGCGATGTCGAAAAGAGCGGCAAGCCTGCCTCCACCCAGGATGCCGTTTCCGCTGGCGGTCAGCGGACCGATGCAGCCGAGGAAGGTTCAAAAGCGGCTCCCCAGGATGCCGGCGAGGCTCCGAAGGCAGTTCCCGCCGCTCCGGCGGCCAAACCTGCGGCCGATCCCGATATTCCCGCCGGCACCGAGATGGTCTCGACCACGGTGCGCGAGGCCTTGCGCGATGCCATGGCCGAGGAAATGCGCCGCGACGGCGATGTCTTCGTCATGGGCGAGGAGGTCGCGGAATACCAGGGCGCCTACAAGATCACGCAAGGCCTGCTGCAGGAATTCGGGCCGCGCCGCGTGGTCGACACGCCGATCACCGAGCATGGCTTTGCCGGCGTCGGCGTGGGTGCGGCAATGGCCGGCCTGAAGCCGATCGTCGAATTCATGACCTTTAATTTCGCCATGCAAGCGATCGACCAGATCATCAACTCCGCCGCCAAGACGCTCTATATGTCGGGCGGCCAGATGGGCGCGCCGATCGTGTTCCGCGGCCCGAACGGGGCTGCCGCCCGCGTCGGCGCCCAGCATTCGCAGTGCTATGCCGCCTGGTACAGCCATATTCCCGGCCTGAAGGTGGTGATGCCGTACACGGCTGCCGACGCCAAGGGCCTGCTCAAGGCGGCGATCCGCGATCCGAACCCGGTCATCTTCCTTGAAAACGAAATCCTCTACGGCCAGTCCTTCGACGTGCCGAAGCTCGATGATTTCGTGCTGCCGATCGGCAAGGCGCGCATTCACAAGCAGGGCAAGGACGTCACCATCGTCTCGTTCGGCATCGGCATGACCTACGCCATCAAGGCGGAAGCCGAACTGCGCGGCATGGGCATCGATGCCGAGATCATCGATCTCCGGACCATCCGCCCGCTCGACCTCGACACCGTCATTGCCTCCGTAAAAAAGACCAACCGCCTGATCGTGGTGGAAGAAGGTTTCCCGCAAAGCTCGGTCGGCGACCACATCGCCAATCAGGTGTCGCAGCGCGCCTTCGATTTCCTCGACGCGCCGGTCATCACCATCGCCGGCAAGGACGTGCCGATGCCCTATGCGGCGAACCTCGAAAAGCTGGCCTTGCCCAATGTCGGCGAGGTCATCGAGGCGGTCAAAGCCGTCACGTATCGCTGAGCCGGTCGGGAGGACATCATGCCAATCAACATCACCATGCCGGCGCTCTCGCCCACGATGGAAGAGGGCAATCTTTCCAAGTGGCTGGTCAAGGAGGGCGACAAGGTTTCGCCGGGCGACGTGATTGCCGAGATCGAGACCGACAAGGCGACGATGGAAGTCGAGGCCGTCGATGAGGGCACGGTTGCCAAGCTCGTCGTTCCGGCCGGCACCGAAGGCGTCAAGGTCAATGCTCTGATCGCCATTCTGGCTGGCGAAGGCGAGGATGCAGGGGCGGCGGCAAAGGGCGGCGGCGATGCCGCGCCCGCGAAAGCCGATGCCAAACAGGATAAGGCGTCAATCTCCCCACCCGTGGGGGAGATGTCGACGAAGTCGACAGAGGGGGGCGCTGTCCCGCCGACCTCTCAGTCTGTCGCGCCCCCCTCTGGCCTGCCGGACATCTCCCCCACAAGGGGGGAGATCAGCCAATCGTCAGGCGAGCGCACTTTCGCCTCGCCGCTGGCGCGGCGCATAGCCAAAGACGCCGGCGTCGATGTGTCCGCCGTGAGTGGCACCGGCCCGCATGGCCGTGTCGTCAAGGCCGATGTCGAGGCGGCGATCGCCGGCGGTGGCGCCAAGGCCGCGCCGGCCGCGAAAGCCGCACCTGCCGGCGCTCCGGCGTCTGCGCCGGCTCCGGCACCCAAGGCGATGTCGGACGAACAGGTGCTGAAGCTGTTTGCCGAAGGGTCCTACGAGCTCGTCCCGCACGACAATATGCGCAAGACCATTGCGCGCCGCCTGGTCGAGGCCAAGACAACCATCCCGCATTTCTACCTGACGCTCGACTGCGAGCTCGATGCCCTGCTGGCGCTCCGCACACAGATCAATGCGGCGGCTCCGATGAAGAAGACCGACAAGGGCGAAGTGCCCGTCTACAAGCTGTCGGTCAACGACATGGTGATCAAGGCGATGGCGATGGCGCTGATGGCGGTGCCGGATGCCAATGCGTCGTGGACCGAAAGCGCCATGGTCAAGCACAAGCACGCCGATGTCGGCGTTGCCGTGTCGATCCCCGGCGGCCTGATCACGCCGATCATCCGCCACGCCGACGAAAAGACGCTGTCCACTATCTCCAACGAGATGAAGGATCTGGCGAGCCGTGCGCGCAGCCGCAAGCTGAAGCCTGAGGAATATCAGGGCGGCACGACGGCTGTCTCCAATCTCGGCATGTTCGGCATCAAGGACTTTGCCGCCGTCATCAACCCGCCGCATGCGACGATCCTGGCGGTGGGTGCCGGCGAGCAGCGGCCGGTGGTCAAGAATGGCGAGATCAGAATCGCCAATATCATGTCGGTGACGCTGTCGACCGATCACCGCGCCGTCGACGGTGCGCTCGGCGCCGAACTTCTGGTCGCCTTCAAGCGCATGATCGAAAATCCGATGGGCATGCTGGTCTAGGAAGGAAAAAGGCTGTGCGGAAATTCGTCACCAGCCTTTTCGCCCTGATCCTTTCCGGCCTGGCCGGCGGGCTGGTGGCGCTGTGGCTGGCAATCGTCACCAATGCGAATTCCGAATACATCCTGGTCTTCATGGTTTCGGCGCTGGTCACCATCGTTGCGACCGTGGCGTTTTTCATCGCGCAATTGGTGCCAAACCCGCAAAGGGCGATAAACCTGACGGGGCTTGTTGGGGTTTCGTTGTTCGTGCTGGCCGGAATCGGGCTGATTGCCTGGACCTTCTCGCAGCCGCCTGGCAAAGCCCAGTGGTCGGGCGATCTCCCCGTTGTCGCCGGTCTGTTTTTGCCAAGCATCGCCACGGTTATCGTGCAGTGGCTGTTCGTGGGATGGCGCGTGCGGCGCGGGCTTAGGGCGGAGGCGGGTGCGGGTGCATGAAGACGATCCTCTGCTACGGCGATTCCCTGACCTGGGGCTATGACGCGGCGAGCCTCGGGCGTCATGCGCTGGAAGATCGCTGGCCGAGCGTGCTCAAGGCGGCGTTGGGCGACGACGATATCGAAGTCATTGCCGAAGGTCTGAACGGCCGCACCACGGCTTTCGACGATCACCTGGCTGGTGCCGACCGCAATGGCGCCAAGGTGCTGCCGACGATCCTGACCAGCCATGCGCCGCTCGACCTGATCATCATCATGCTCGGCGCCAACGACATGAAGCCCTGGATCCACGGCAATCCGGTCGCGGCCAAGCAGGGCGTGCAGCGGCTGATCGACATCGTGCGCGGCCACGATTATCCGTTCGACTGGGCCGCGCCGCAAATCCTGATCGTCGCGCCACCAGCGGTCAGCCGCACCGACAATGCCGAATTCAAGGAAATGTTTGCCGGCGGCGACGAGGCCTCGAAGCGGCTGGCGCCGCAATATTCCGCGCTCGCCGACGAGGCCGGCTGCGGCTTTTTCGATGCCGGCACGGTGGCCGAGACCACACCGATCGACGGGGTCCATCTCGATGCCGAAAACACGCGCAATATAGGTGACGCATTGGCGCCATTGGTGCGTGTGATGCTGGAACTCTAGAGAAAATCAGGGAGAAACCCCGTGGCTGAATCCTACGACGTCATAATCATCGGCTCAGGCCCCGGCGGCTATGTCACGGCGGTGCGCTCCGCCCAGCTCGGCTTCAAGACTGCCATCGTCGAGCGCGAGCATCTCGGCGGCATCTGCCTCAACTGGGGCTGCATCCCGACCAAGGCGCTGCTGCGCTCGGCCGAGATCATGCACTATTCCGATCATCTGAAGGACTACGGCCTGAAGCTCGAAGGCGGCAAGGTCAGCGCCGACACGGCCGCTGTCGTCGACCGCTCGCGCAAAGTGTCGTTGAGGCTCAATGGCGGCGTCGCCTTCCTGATGAAGAAGAACAAGGTCGACGTTATCTGGGGCGAGGCCAAGCTCTCCAAGCCGGGTGAAATCGTCGTCTCCAAGACGGCCAAGAAACCGATGGAGCCGCAGCCGCCGGTGCCCAAGGGCGTCAAGGGCGAGGGCACCTATACCGCCAAGCACATCATTCTGGCCACCGGCGCCCGGCCGCGCGCGCTGCCCGGCATCGAGCCGGACGGCAAACTGATCTGGACCTATTTCGAGGCGATGGTGCCGAAGGAGATGCCGAAGTCGCTGCTGGTTATGGGTTCGGGCGCCATCGGCATCGAGTTCGCCTCCTTCTATCGCACCATGGGCGCCGAGGTGACGGTGGTCGAGCTTTTGCCGGCGGTGATGCCGGTCGAGGATGCCGAGGTCTCGAGATTCGCGCAGAAGCAGTTCGAGAAGCAGGGCATGAAGATCATCCTCGAGGCCAAGGTGACCAAGGTCGAGAAGGGTGCCAACTCGATCACTGCCCACGTCGAGATGAAAGACGGCAAGGTCGAGAAGATCACCGCCGACCGCATGATCTCGGCCGTCGGCGTGCAGGGCAACATCGAGAATCTCGGCCTCGAGACGCTCGGCGTGAAGACCGATCGCGGCTGCGTCGTCATTGACGGCTATGGCAAGACCAACGTTCCCGGCATCTACGCCATCGGCGATGTCGCCGGGCCGCCTATGCTGGCTCACAAGGCTGAGCATGAGGGCGTGGTCTGCATCGAAAAGATCGCCAATTTCCCGGGCGTGCATGCGACAGACAAGCTGAAGATCCCGGGCTGCACCTATTGCAACCCCCAGGTCGCATCGGTCGGGCTCACCGAAGCCAAGGCCAAGGCCGAAGGCAAGGACATTCGTGTCGGCCGCTTCCAGTTCGGCGCCAACGGCAAGGCGATCGCGCTTGGCGAGGACCAGGGCTTCATCAAGACCATCTTCGACAAGAAGACCGGCCAGCTGCTCGGCGCGCATATGGTCGGCGCCGAGGTGACGGAGCTGATCCAGGGCTTCGTCGTGGCGATGAACCTGGAGACCACCGAGGAAGAACTGATGCACACCATCTTCCCGCATCCGACGCTGTCGGAGATGATGAAGGAAAGCGTGCTCGATGCCTATGGCCGTGCGCTCAACGCGTGATAAATTGCTGCCGCGAGACTCAGACGCATGCGCCGGAGGAACCTTACGGCAAGACAGTTCGTTTCCGGATGCATTTTCACCTGACACTGGAGGAGTTGGCATATGGACGTGAATGGCGTGGGCTGGATTGCGGCCATCATCATCGGCGGTTTGGCCGGGTGGCTGGCCGAGATGGTCATGAAGAGCAATACCGGCGTCTTGATGAACATCATTATGGGCATTGTCGGCGCGGTGGTGCTGAACGCAATTCTCAGGGCGCTCAACATCGAACCCTTCGGTGTCGGCTGGCTCGCCTACCTGATCACCGGCTTCATCGGCGCCTGCCTGCTGATCTTTGCCGGGCGGCTGATACGCAGATAAAACGGCTCGCCGTTTTAACTCGTTCTTCTGACGCAATTCCGGACGGAAAACCGTGTCACACTTTTCCTGGAATTGCTCTGGATCCCCGCTATGCGAAAAAGGCTGTGGCGGCATGCGCCGCCGCAGCCTTTTTCTTTGCACCGAAAAGCCCTAGATGACGCCAGAAGGGCGAATGCCGACGGGCAGACGCCAACAAGTCAGGTTTGAGATGGTCACTGTTCTCGACACGATCGCCAACGCGCCGCGCCTGCGGCACCCCGAGAAGGCACACAAGCCTGATCAGGACGTGCTGCGCAAACCCGACTGGATCCGCGTCAAGGCGCCGATGTCGAAGGGCTATGCCGAAACCCGCGAGATCGTGAAGTCGCACAAGCTGGTCACGGTGTGCGAAGAGGCCGGCTGCCCCAATATCGGCGAGTGCTGGGAAAAGAAGCACGCCACCTTCATGATCATGGGCGAGATCTGCACGCGCGCCTGCGCCTTCTGCAATGTCGCCACCGGCATTCCCACCGCGCTCGATGCCGATGAGCCGGCGCGTGTCGCGCATGCCGTCAAGCAGATGGGGCTGACCCATGTCGTCATCACCTCGGTCGACCGCGACGATCTCGCCGATGGCGGCGCGCAGCATTTCGCCGAGGTTATCCGGGCGATCCGAGCAGCGACGCCCTTGACGACGATCGAAATCCTGACGCCCGATTTCCTGCGCAAGGAGGGCGCGCTGGAGATCGTCGTGGCGGCCAAGCCCGATGTCTTCAACCACAATCTCGAAACCGTGCCGTCGAACTACCTGACGGTGCGGCCGGGTGCTCGCTATTTCCACTCGATCCGGCTGTTGCAGCGGGTCAAGGAGCTCGACCCGTCGATCTTCACGAAGTCCGGCATCATGGTCGGCCTCGGCGAAGAGCGGAACGAGATCCTGCAACTGATGGATGACCTGCGCTCGGCCAATGTCGACTTCATGACCATTGGCCAGTATCTGCAGCCGTCGAAGAAACACCACCCGGTGATCCGCTTCGTCACGCCGGAGGAGTTCAACTCCTTCGCGACGATCGGCAAGACCAAGGGTTTCCTGCTGGTGGCGTCGAGCCCGCTGACGCGCTCCTCGCATCATGCCGGTGACGATTTCGCCAGGCTGCGGGCGGCGCGTGAGGCGCAGCTCAAAAAAGCCAGTTAAATCCTGCTTCAATGCCGAAATTCGAAGCCACACGCCGCGTTGCCCACACGCCGGAGCAGATGTTTGCGCTGGTCGCCGATATCGAGACCTATCCTGAATTTCTGCCGCTGTGCGAGGCGCTGACGGTGCGCTCGCGCAAGGAGCGTGACGGCCGCACCATTCTCGTTGCCGATATGAGCATCGGCTACAAGGCGATCCGCGAGACCTTTACGACGCAAGTGCTGCTGAAGCCGGACGAAAACACAATCGATGTCAAATACATCGATGGACCGTTCAAATATCTCAGCAATATCTGGCGCTTCGAGCCGGCCGACGGCGGCGGCTGCAACGTCCGCTTCTTCATCGACTACGAGTTCAAGAGCCGCATCCTCGGCGTGGTGATGGGCACCATGTTCGATCGTGCCTTCCGCATGTTTTCCGAAGCCTTCGAAAAACGTGCGGACGTCATCTACGGAACGACGCCCATCTCATGAGTGTCGCCGAGCGCGCGCAGCGCGATCTCCAGCGCATGCTTGACCGTCTCGCGGCGGATGAAGTCGCGGCCATTGTCGGCAAACATATTGAGCTCGGCAGCCACCGGCCCACCTCTTAGGGCAACTCCGAACCAGACGAGGCCGACCGGTTTTTCCGGCGAACCGCCGCCTGGGCCGGCAATGCCTGTGACGGCAAGCGCCAGCCCGGCGCGCGAGCGCGCCAGAGCGCCCTCCGCCATCTCCAGAACCGTTTCGCGCGAGACGGCGCCATGCGCCTCGAGTGTGGCGGGCGAGACGCCGAGCATCTCCATCTTTGCTTCATCGGAATAGGTGATGAGGCCGCGATCGACGACAGCGGACGAGCCGGCAATGTCGGTCAGTGCCGAGATGATCATGCCGCCGGTGCAGCTCTCGGCCGTCGCCAGCATGATGCCGCGCTGCTGGCAGACCTGGAGCAGGGCGTTGGCAAGATCGCTGTTGTTCATGCGGGAACCTCCCCGGGGAAGACGACACTGGCTGTGGCGATGGCGGCGATGCCTTCCTCGCGGCCGACAAAGCCGAGTTTTTCGTTGGTAGTCGCCTTGATGGAGATGCGATCGCTGGAAATGCCCAGCATCGCCGACAACGCGTTGGTCATGGCCTCGCGATGCGGGCCGACGCGCGGAGCCTCGCAGATCAGCGTGATGTCGGCATTGGCGATGCGGCCGCCGCGTTCGCGCACCAACCTGGCCGCATGCTCGACGAAGATCTTCGACGCCGCGCCCTTCCATTGCGGATCGGAAGGCGGGAAATGCGTGCCGATGTCGCCGGCGCCGCAAGTGGCGAGCAGCGCATCGGTCAGCGCGTGCAGGCCGACATCGGCATCCGAATGTCCCGAAAGCTTCTTGCTGTGCGGAATGGCGACGCCGCACAGAGTGACATGGTCGCCTGCCTCGAAGGCGTGCACGTCATAGCCATTGCCGGTGCGAATGTCTGGAAAACGCTCGCCAGTAAGCCGCTGATCCGCCATCGCAATATCTCTTGCCCAGGTCAGTTTGACGTTGTCCGGCGACCCCTGAACGATTTTCACCGGAATATGCGCCCATTCGGCGATCGCGGCATCGTCGGTGAAATCCGTCTTGCCGAGATGATGGGCTTTTTCGTGCGCGGCGAGCAACGGCCAGAACGGAAAGCCTTGCGGCGTCTGCGCGGCATGAAGGCCGGCCCTTGGCACCGTCTCCTCGATCATGCCGGTGGCCGACTCGCGCTTCAGCGTATCGGCGACGGGCAAAGCGGGCAGCGCGCCCTGGCGCTCGCCAATGGCGGCGATGATACGGTCGATCAGGGCCGTGTCGACAAACGGCCGCACCGCGTCATGGACAAGGACACGGCCGGGCGTACGTTCCCTCAGCGCCACCAGGCCGAGCCGGACCGAGGCCTGGCGCGACTCGCCACCGACCACGGCGGTAACCCGCTCGGCATACACGCCGGCTGCCTTGTCGAAAAGCGCGCGGTCATCGGCATGGATGGCGACGACGACGGGGCCAATTTTGGGATGCGCCAGGAACGTCTCCAGCGTGCGCGCGATGACGGCACGGCCACCGATGCGTTGATATTGCTTCGGCCCGTCGGCCTGTCCGGCACGCGCGCCGCGGCCGGCTGCAACGATGACCACGCCGACCTTGTCCGTCGTCGCCTCGGCCGGTTTTTCGCTTGCGTCTGTCATGCCGAGAGGCTTAGTCGCGGCTTATGGCGAAGGCCAGCATTTTCCCAAATGCGCCGCAATGTGACGTCATTGCGCGTTGCACAATGCCTTTCTTATGGCTAGAGAATGTGCAGCAATCCGATATGCTTGGTTTTTGTGCATGCCTGAAGTGACAAAATTGGCTTCGCCGCTCGACATTGGCGGCGTGACGATCCGCAACCGCGTCTTCCTCGCGCCCATGTCGGGAATAACGGACGAGCCGTTCCGGCAGCGCGCCTACGCGCATGGCGCGGGCCTGGTCGTGTCGGAAATGGTGGCGAGCGGCGAGCTTGCCAAGGGCAGGGCCGGCTGCGACCTGCGCATCCGTCATTCCGGGCTGCCCGTCCATATGGTCCAGCTTGCCGGCCGCGAGGCCGAGCACATGGCCGAGGGCGCGCGCATCGCTGCGGGCGAGGGCGCCGGCATCATCGACATCAATATGGGCTGCCCGGCCAAGAAGGTGACCGGCGGCTATGCCGGCTCGGCGCTGATGCGCGATCTCGACCACGCGCTGTCGCTGATCGAAGCGGTGATCGGCGCGGTCCAGGTGCCGGTCACGGTCAAGATGCGGCTCGGCTGGGACGACAATGCGCTCAATGCACCCGTCTTGGCGCGCCGCGCCGAAGAGGCCGGTGTTAAAATGGTGACCGTGCATGGGCGCACGCGCTGCCAGTTTTATCAAGGCAAGGCCGATTGGGGCGCCATCGCCCGCATCAAGGACGTCGTCTCGATCCCGGTCGTCGCCAATGGCGATGTGGGCTCGCCCGCGGAGGCCGCCGAAATCCTTGAACAGTCGGGCGCCGACGCGGTGATGATCGGCCGCGCGCATTATGGCGCGCCATGGACGGCGGGCCACATCGCGGCAACGGCTGCGGGCGACGCGCCCTCCGGCGTGCCGGAAAGCCCGCAAGCCATGGCGGACTACATCGTTTCCCACTACGAAGACATGCTGACGCTTTACGGCGTCGAAAGTGGCTTGCGCCAGGCGCGCAAGCATCTCGGCTGGTATCTCGACCGCCACGCTGCTGGCGTTTCCGATGGGCGGCGGAAAGCCATCCTCACCTCTTTCGAACCCGCCCGCGTCATTGCCTTGCTGCATGAGGTGTTTTCCGGCGAAGCCACGCCCTTGCGGAGCGCCGCATGAACGCCACGGTCACACCGAGCTCCGACATGGCGGATGCCGCCAGTATCGTGCTGAACACCATCCGCCGTCCGGTCATCATGGTCGATCCGGACGGGTTCATCACCTACGCCAATGCCGATGCGGAAGACTTCTTCCGCTCAAGTGCCAACATGCTTGCCCGCAACACACTGTCCAAGCTGATCCCGTTCGGCAGCCCGTTGCTGCAGCTGGTCGACCAGGTGCGCGAGCGCCGTGCGCCGGTCAACGAATACCGTGTCGACGTGTCGTCGCCGCGTCTCGGAATCGAGAAGGTCGTCGATCTTTATGTCGCGCCGGTGCCGGAATTCCCAGGCTCAATCGTGGTGATGTTCCAGGAACGCTCGATGGCCGACAAGATCGACCGCCAGATGACACACAGGGGTGCCGCGCGTTCGGTCACCGGCCTTGCCGCCATGCTGGCACATGAGATCAAGAACCCGCTGTCCGGCATACGTGGCGCCGCACAGCTGCTCGAACTCTCGGCGTCCGACGAGGATCGCGCGCTGACCCGCCTCATCACTGACGAGACTGATCGCATAGTCTCCCTCGTCGACCGCATGGAAGTGTTTTCCGACGAGCGGCCGATTGACCGCTATCCTGTCAACATCCATGTCGTGCTGGATCATGTGAAGGCAATCGCGAAGAACGGTTTTGCCAAGAGAATCAGGATATTGGAGGACTATGATCCATCATTGCCTCCGGTTTTCGCCAACCGCGACCAACTGATCCAGGTGTTTCTCAACCTGGTCAAGAACGCTGCCGAGGCGATCGGCGGCGACCCGCAGGGCGAGATCGTGCTGTCGACCGCGTTCAGGCCGGGCATCCGCGTTTCCGTTCCCGGAACCCAGGACCGCGTGTCGCTACCGCTTGAATTCTGCGTGCGCGACAATGGGTCCGGCGTTTCGGAAGACATTCTGCCGATCCTGTTCGATCCGTTCATCACCACCAAGCCGAACGGCTCGGGGCTCGGCCTGGCGCTGGTGGCGAAAATCGTCGGCGAGCATGGCGGCATCATCGAATGCGATTCGACGCCGCGCGGCACCACCTTCCGAATCCTGATGCCGGCCTGGAAAGAAACACCCATCGACACTGCCGATGATGAAGGCGAAGGAGACCGCAAATGACGGTTCGCGGCAATATTCTCGTCGCCGACGACGATGCGGCCATCCGCACCGTGCTCAATCAGGCGCTGTCGCGCGTCGGCCATGAGGTGCGCGTGACCTCCAACGCCTCGACGCTGTGGCGCTGGGTGGCGGCGGGCGAGGGCGATCTGGTGATCACCGACGTTGTCATGCCGGACGAGAACGCCTTCGACATGCTGCCCCGCATTAAGAAGGCCCGGCCGGAGCTGCCGGTCATTGTGATGAGCGCGCAAAACACTTTCATGACGGCGATTCGTGCTTCCGAAACAGGTGCTTATGAATATCTGCCGAAGCCGTTCGACCTGACCGAGCTGCTCAACATCGTCAATCGTGCGCTGTCAGAGCCGCGCCGACCGAAGATCGATACGCGACCGGAAGAACAGCCTGACGCCATGCCGCTGGTCGGCCGCTCGGCCGCCATGCAGGACATCTACCGCATGCTGGCGCGCATGATGCAGACCGATCTGACGGTGATGATCTCGGGCGAGTCCGGAACCGGCAAGGAATTGGTGGCGCGCGCGCTGCACGAATATGGCCGCCGCCGAGGCGGTCCGTTCGTCGCCATCAACATGGCGGCAATCCCGCGCGACCTCATCGAATCGGAACTGTTCGGTCATGAGAAGGGTGCCTTCACCGGTGCACAGAACCGCTCGACAGGCCGCTTCGAGCAGGCCGAGGGCGGCACGCTGTTCCTCGACGAGATCGGCGACATGCCGATGGAGGCGCAGACGCGGCTGCTGCGCGTGCTGCAGCAAGGCGAATACACCACGGTCGGCGGGCGCACGCCGATCAAGACCGACGTGCGCATCGTCGCCGCCACCAACAAGGATCTGCGCACGCTGATCAACCAGGGACTTTTCCGCGAGGATCTGTTCTACCGCCTGAATGTCGTGCCGCTTCGGCTGCCTGGCTTGCGTGAGAGATCGGAAGACATTCCCGATCTGGTGCGGCATTTCTTCAAGATCGGCGCCAGCGAAGGCTTGCAGACCAAGCGCATATCGACCGGCGGCATCGAATTGATGAAGCGCTATCCGTGGCCGGGAAACGTGCGCGAGCTGGAAAACCTGGTGCGCCGGCTTGCGGCGCTCTATTCGCAGGACGAAATATCAGCCGAGATCATTGAAGCCGAGCTGAAGACAGGCGAAAGACCGGTCGTTCCCGGCGGCGGCAATTTGATCCCGGACGATCTATCCATCGGCCAGGCGGTGGAGCACTTCCTGCAGCGCTATTTTGCCTCTTTCGCCGGTGAGTTGCCGCCGGCAGGTCTCTATCAGCGCATCTTGTCCGAGGTCGAATATCCGCTGGTGCTCGCTTCCATGACGGCAACGCGCGGCAACCAGATCAAGGCGGCCGAATTGCTCGGCTTGAATCGCAACACGCTGCGCAAGAAGATTCGCGAGCTGGGCGTCAACGTCTACAAATCGTCGAGATCATGAGCGCCTGGCGCCCGAAGTGACGCGAGGTCGTCCCCTTTTCAGGGGATCGGCGGCTGAAAGATTTCCGTCACGGCCACACTTGTTGCATAATCGCCACAATGCGTTGCATACATCCGACGCAATCACTGGCTCTTAGACGGCGACATGGCTTCGCAAGCTCTGACATCAAACGAACCGCTTTTCAGCAGACCCGGCCAGAGGGATGGACGGCGGCTGCTTGCGTTGCCCGGCGTTGTGGCAATTGCCGGCGCGCTGGTTACGGCGGCAATCTCGTTTGCGATTCTTGTCGGCGCCACGCCGATCACGCCAGACGCAAACACAACGCTGACGCTGATTGCGGCCAATGCCTTATTTGTGCTGGCGCTGATTGCCCTCGTCGGCCGCGAGGTGCATCGCATCACCATGGCGCGCCGGCACGGCAAGGCGGCGTCGCGGCTGCATGTGCGCATCGTGACGATGTTTGCGCTGGTCGCGGCCATCCCCGCCATCATGGTGGCCATCATCGCCTCGATCACGCTTGATATCGGCCTCGACCGCTGGTTCGAGATCCGCACCAAGGCGATCGTCAACTCGTCGCTGTCGATCGCCGACGCCTATGTGCAGGAAAACGCTCGCAATCTTCAGGGCACGACGCTGTCGATGGCCTACGATCTCGATGCGTCGCGCACGCTTTACGGCCTCGATCGAACCGGCTTTCTCGACCTGATGAACAAGGAAGCCGTCGGCAGAAGCCTGGTGCATGCGGCGCTGGTCAGGGAAGACGGCTCCTTTGTCGTGAGTGCCCAGACCGATGCGGACTTCGCCATGCCGGCACCGCCTGAGGGCGCGGTGGCAAGTGCGGCCGACGGCAAGCCGGTGCTGATCGAGCCGAAGACGCGCAACATCATGGGCGCCATCATCAAGCTGCGGGAGATCGAAGGCCTCTACCTCTACACCAATCGCCTGGTCGACCCCGAAGTGATCAAGGCGAGGGCGATCGTCCAGTCCAACACCGCCGAATATCGCGGCCTGGAAGACAACAGGCGGACGTCGCAGGTGGCGTTCGCGCTGCCCTATCTGTCGCTGACGCTGATCATCATCCTGTCGGCCATCTGGACCGGCATAGCGGTGGCCGACCGTCTGGTGCGGCCCATCCGTCAGCTCATCGGCGCGGCTGACGAGGTTGCGACCGGCAATCTCGATGTCGCCGTTCCGGTACGGCCTTCCGACGGCGATGTCGCCTCGCTTGGCGATACGTTCAACAAGATGCTGCTGGAGCTTAAATCTCAGCGCAACGAGATCCTGTCGGCCAAGGATTTGATCGACGAACGGCGTCGTTTCTCGGAAGCGGTGCTGGCCGGCGTCACCGCCGGCGTCATCGGCGTCGATCCCTACGGCATCGTCTCCATCGTCAACAAATCGGCCGAAACGATGCTGGCCATATCGGCCACGGCGGCGCTGGGGCAGAACCTGTCCGCCGTGCTGCCGCATGTCGGCCGTGTCTTCGAGATCGGCCGCAAATCCGGCAAGCCGGTCTATCGCGAGCAGGTCACCTTCTATCGCACCGGCGCCGAGCGTACCTTCAACGTGCAGATCACCATCGAGGCCGGCGACGACGGCGAGGAGGAGAAATCCTACGTCGTGACGGTCGACGACATCACCGATCTGGTCCAGGCACAGCGCTCGTCTGCCTGGGCGGATGTGGCGCGGCGTATCGCACATGAAATCAAGAACCCGCTGACGCCGATCCAGCTCTCGGCCGAGCGCATCAAGCGACGCTTCGGCAAGGTCATCACCGAGGACCGCGAGATTTTCGACCAGTGCACCGACACGATCATCCGGCAGGTCGAGGATATCGGCCGCATGGTCGACGAGTTCTCGGCTTTCGCCCGCATGCCCAAGCCCGAGATGAAAGCCATCGATCTGCGTGAATCGCTGCGCGAGGCGTCGTTCCTGGTCGAAGTCAGTCGCGCCGACATTGCTTTCGAACGCGTGTTCGGCAACGAGCCGCTCAAGGGCACGTTCGATAGCCGATTGATGGCGCAGGCTTTCGGCAACGTCATCAAGAACGCGGCCGAGGCGATTGACGGGCTGGAACAAAAGGACGGTTCGCACGGCATAATCCGGATTCAAGCTGCCCGGCAGAATGGCGCCATACGAATCGACGTCATCGACAATGGCAAAGGGCTGCCGCGCGAGAATCGCCAAAGGCTGCTCGAGCCCTATATGACGACGCGCGAGAAGGGCACCGGGCTTGGTCTCGCCATCGTCAAGAAGATCGTGGAGGACCATGGCGGGCGGCTTGAATTGCACGATGCGCCTGCGGACTTCCACGGTGGACGCGGCGCGATGATCTCGATCATCCTGCCGCCAGCTGCCGCAACCGCGCCGCCACGCGGTCAAGGCGAAACGGAACACGAACGAGAAACTGAAAAGGTCGGTAATGGCGTCTGATATTCTCATCGTCGATGACGAGGAAGACATCCGTGAACTCGTCGCGGGCATATTGAGCGACGAAGGGCATGAAACCCGCACGGCATTCGATGCCGACAGCGCGCTCGCGGCAATCGCCGACCGGGCGCCGCGGCTGATTTTCCTCGACATCTGGTTGCAGGGCTCGCGCCTCGACGGGCTGGCGCTGCTCGACGAGATCAAGACGATGCATCCGAGCCTGCCGGTGGTGATGATCTCCGGCCACGGCAATATCGAGACAGCGGTGTCGGCCATCCGCCGCGGCGCCTATGATTTCATCGAGAAGCCGTTCAAGGCCGACAGGCTGATCCTGATCGCCGAGCGGGCGCTCGAAACCTCGAAATTGCGGCGCGAGGTGTCCGACCTCAAGCAGCGCAGCGGCGAAACCTTCGACCTGATCGGCATGTCGTCGGCGATGAGCCAGCTGCGCCAGACCATCGAGCGCGTGGCGCCGACCAACAGCCGCGTCATGATCATCGGTCCGTCCGGCTCGGGCAAGGAGCTCGCCGCGCGCGCCATCCACACGCTGTCGACGCGCAAGGGCGCGCCGTTCGTGACGCTGAGCGCGGCCAACATCACGCCCGAGCGCATGGAGATCGAGCTGTTCGGCACCGAATCGAACGGCACCGAGCGCAAGGTCGGCGCGCTTGAAGAGGCGCACCGCGGCATTCTCTACATCGACGAAGTGGCCGACATGCCGCGCGAGACGCAGAACAAGATTTTGCGCGTGCTGGTCGAACAGCAGTTCGAGCGGGTCGGCGGCACCAAGCGGGTCAAGGTCGACGTCCGCATCATCTCCTCGACCTCGCAGAACCTGGAGGCGATGATCGCCGACGGCCGTTTTCGCGAAGACCTCTATCATCGCCTGGCGGTGGTTCCGGTCATGGTGCCGGGCCTGGCCGAGCGGCGAGAGGACATTCCCTATCTCGTCGACAATTTCATGAAGCAGATCGCTCGCCAGGCCGGCATCAAGCCGCGCCGCATCGGCGACGATGCGCTTGCCGTGCTGCAGGCGCACAACTGGCCGGGCAATGTCCGCCAGCTGCGCAACAATGTCGAACGGCTGATGATCCTGGCGCGTGGCGACGATATCGATGCGCCGATCACCGCCGATCTGTTGCCGTCGGAGATCGGCGATGTCATGCCGCGCACGCCGAACCAGTCCGACCAGCACATCATGGCGCTGCCGCTGCGCGAGGCGCGCGAACAGTTCGAGAAGGACTATCTGATCGCCCAGATCAACCGTTTCGGCGGCAACATCTCGAAGACGGCCGAATTCATTGGCATGGAGCGCTCGGCGCTGCACCGGAAACTGAAGTCGCTGGGGGTCTGACCCCCGTTGTTGTTGGTCCAGCGGGCTGTGGCCCATTCAATTGCCGGTTACGGCAGCGGCGGAATCGCATAGAAAAACCGGGACTTTTCTGAGGGATCACCCATGCCGCGCATTGCCTATGTGAACGGGCGCTATGTCGCCCATGCCGACGCTGCCGTGCATATCGAGGATCGCGGCTATCAATTCGCCGACGGCGTCTACGAGGTCTGCGAGGTGGCGCAGGGCTTTATCGTCGACATGCCGCGCCATCTTGCCCGGCTGAGCCGCTCCCTTAGCGAATTGTCGATCGACTGGCCGGTCACCAAGGGTGTGCTGCCGCTTCTTCTGCGCGAAATCGTCCGGCGCAACCACGTCGTCAACGGCCTGGTCTATGTCCAGGTTACGCGCGGTGTTGCCAGCCGCGACTTCGTTTTCCCGGCCGATACACCGTCATCGCTGGTGATTACGGCCAGAAAGGCCGACCCGGCGGCGGCCGCCAAGCGAGCCGAGGCGGGCATCAAGGTCATCACCGTGCCGGAAAACCGTTGGGACCGGGTCGACATCAAGAGCACCGGCCTGCTGCCCAACGTACTGGCCAAGCAGAAGGCCAAGGAGGCCGGCGCCCAGGAGGCCTGGTTCGTCGACACCGATGGCAACGTCAAGGAGGGCGGCTCGTCCAACGCCTGGATCGTTACAAGGGACGGCGTTCTGGTCACCCGGCCGGCGGAGCATGGCATCCTGCGCGGCATCACCCGCACGACGATGTTCGAAGTGGCGGCAAAGCTCGGGTTGACGATCGAGGAGCGCGGTTTTTCAGTCACTGAAGCCAAGGCTGCGCGAGAAGCTTTCATCAGTTCGGCAACGACAATCGCCATGCCGGTCGTGGCAATCGACGGTGCCGCGGTCGCCAATGGGCACCCCGGTTCGATAACACTTTCATTGCGGCAAGCCTTTTTTGACGTTGCGGAAAAAAGTCCAGCCTGATAACCGCACAGACGGACTGCACATCAATATATCTCGTTCTGCTTGTCGTTACTGACGGCAAGGGGGTGTTTGCAAGCTTGACATGTGCCCGCTAATTTGGCGCATTAGCCTGCAAACCGAAGGGGATCGGCGAAAGACAAGAACAATGGCGGAACGATCGCAAAACCTTCAGGACCTGTTCCTGAATTCTGTTCGCAAGAGCAAAAATCCACTCACCATCTTTCTCATCAACGGCGTCAAGCTGACCGGCGTGGTCACTTCCTTCGACAATTTTTGTGTTCTGCTGCGCCGTGACGGCCACTCCCAGCTCGTCTACAAGCATGCCATTTCCACGATCATGCCGAGCCAGCCGGTTCAGATGTTCGATGGCGAGGAAAGCCAGGGCGCCTGATTGGCACGTGAAAAAGACGCGGACCGCGGCGTCCGCGGGAAACCAGCACATAATTCCGGGACGGAAGCCACAGGTCCGACCCGGGCGGTTGTCATTGTGCCGGTGCTTACCCGGCATCAGCGCAACGATGACGAAACGAACCGTCCACGGCTGACGCGTTCGGCGGATGCGCGCCACGACGAAGCGGTCGGCCTTGCCCGCGCCATCAACCTGGATCTGATCCACACGGCGGTGGTCACCGTCAACGATCCACGCCCGGCAACCTTGCTCGGCAGCGGCAAGGTCGCGGAATTCGCCGAGATCGTCAAAGAGGGTCACGCGGAGGTGGTCATCGTCGACCATCCGCTGACGCCGGTGCAGCAGCGCAATCTCGAAAAAGAAATGAATGCCAAGGTGCTCGACCGCACCGGATTGATCCTGGAGATTTTTGGCGAGCGCGCGCGGACCAAGGAGGGCACGCTGCAGGTCGAACTTGCCCATCTCAACTACCAGAAGGGCCGCCTGGTGCGGAGCTGGACCCACCTTGAACGCCAGCGCGGCGGAGCCGGCTTCCTCGGCGGCCCCGGCGAAACCCAGATCGAGTCGGACCGGCGGCAGCTGCAGGAAAAAATCATCAAGCTCAAGCATGAGCTGGAAACGGTGCGCCGCACCCGCGACCTGCACCGCGCCAAGCGCAAGAAGGTGCCGTTCCCGGTGGTGGCGATCGTCGGCTACACCAATGCCGGCAAGTCGACGCTGTTCAACCGGCTGACCGGGGCCGACGTGCTGGCCGAAGACATGCTGTTTGCCACGCTCGACCCGACGCTGCGCCGCGTGCGCCTGCCGCACGGCACGCCGATCATCCTGTCGGACACAGTCGGCTTCATTTCGGACCTGCCGACGCATCTGGTCGCCGCCTTCCGCGCCACGCTGGAAGAGGTCGTCGAGGCCGATCTGGTCATCCACCTGCGCGATATTTCGGATCCGGATACCGCAGCGCAAGCCGAGGACGTCGAGCGCATTCTCGCCGATCTCGGCGTCGATGCCGGCGATGCCAAGCGCGTCGTCGAAGTGTGGAACAAGGTCGACCTGCTCGACGACGGCAACCGCGAGCGTCTGCTTGCCGACGGCACTGACGCCAACAAGGCGCCGCCGATCGCCATCTCGGCCGTCACCGGCGAAGGCATCGATGCGCTGAAGGCGCTGATCGAGACCAGGATGTCGGGCGAACTCGAGGAATTGACGGTGACGATCGAACCGCCGCAGTTCGGCCTTGTCGACTGGCTATACCGTAATGGCGACGTCGTTTCGCGGGTAGACAATGAGGATGGCAGCGCGACCATCGCACTCAAGGCCACGCACACCGCCCGGCAAGAGATCGAAAGCCGATTGCACCGCAAAAACAGGCAGTAAGCCTGATTATTTCACGCCCTTGGCCTGCTGCCAGAGCACTTCCATCTCGTCCAGCGTGGCTTTTTCGAGCGTGCTTCCCGATGCATCGATCGCGCGCTCGACATAGTGGAAGCGCGAGCGGAACTTTTCGTTGGTGCCGCTAAGCGCCGCTTCCGAATCGAGCTTGAGGTGACGCCCCAGATTGACGACGGCAAACAGCATGTCG
This sequence comes from Mesorhizobium sp. M1078, assembly GCF_040318615.1. Classification (NCBI taxonomy): domain Bacteria; kingdom Pseudomonadati; phylum Pseudomonadota; class Alphaproteobacteria; order Hyphomicrobiales; family Phyllobacteriaceae; genus Mesorhizobium; species Mesorhizobium sp. M1078. Next base: position 103,816 of record NZ_JAMYMP010000013.1, on the reverse strand, counting down.
CCGAATTCGTCCTTGATCTCAGCCGTTTCGCCCTTAGCCAGTGCCTCGCGCAGCTCGCCGATCTCTTCCTCGATCTTGTCGAGGATGGGTGCTGCCTCGCTCCAGTCGAAACTGACACGCGCTGCCTTTTCCTGCAGCTTCAGCGCACGAGTCAAAGCGGGCAGGGCGACGGGCACGCTGTCCAGGAAACCCTTGCCATGGTCTTCGGGGTCGAGGCCGCGGGCGAGGCGCGCACTTCGCTTTTCGGCTTTTTCCTCAGCCTTGATCTTTTCCCACATGCCCTTTGCCATGCCGGCGCTGCGCGCCTTCTCGTCGCCGAAGACATGCGGATGGCGCCGGATCATCTTGGTGGTGATGGCCTCGACCACATCACCGAAGGCAAAATCGCCGGCTTCCTCAGCCATCTGCGCGTGGTAGACGACCTGCAGCAGGAGATCGCCGAGTTCGTCGCGCAGATCGTCGAGATCGCCGCGCGCAATGGCGTCCGCCACCTCATAGGCTTCCTCGATCGTATAGGGCGCGATGGTCGAGAAATCCTGCTCGATGTCCCAGGGACAGCCGGTCTTCGGCGCCCTGAGCGCCGCCATGATCTCGATCAGCCGGGAAATGTCGCGCGAAGGTTTCATGCGGCGAATGCTATCCCGCTGCCTGTCGTGCGGCCAACGCTGTCAGCTGGCGGCCTGACCTTGTCCACAGCTCAGCCGTATCAGCCGAGTACCGACACAACCGCCTTGGCGAGGTCATCCATGCCGTCCTCGGGCAGGCCGGCGACGTTGATGCGGCTGTCGCCGACCATGTAGATGCCATACTCGGCACGCAGCCGCTCGACTTGCGCCTCGGTCAGGCCAAGCCTGGAAAACATGCCGCGATGGCTGGCGATGAAGTCGAAGCGGTCGGAGTTGGACTGCCGGCGCAGCGCGTCGGCGAACTGGACCCGCAGCCTCAGCATGCGCAGCCGCATCTCCTCCAGCTCCGCCTCCCAGTCGGCGCGAAGGCCATCATCTTCCAGCACCATGCGCACGGCGGCGGCGCCGTGGTCCGGCGGCATCGAATACATGGCGCGCGCCGCCGCCAGCATCTGGCTCATCGCGACATCGGCTTGCGCGCTATTCTTCGCCAGGATCATCGCCGCGCCGACGCGGTCGCGGTAGACGGCAAAGTTCTTCGAGCAGCTCGAGGCAACGACCATTTCAGGCACCTTGCCCGCGAGAAGGCGCAAGCCGGCCGCATCGGCGTCCAGGCCTTCGCCAAAGCCCTGATAGGCAATGTCGACAAAGGGCAACAGCCCGCGCTCGACGACAAGATCGGTGACGCTGGCCCATTGCGCGATATCGAGATTGGCGCCGGTCGGGTTATGGCAGCAGCCATGCAGCAGCACGATATCGCCGGGCTCGGCTGCGCCAAGCGTTGCCAGCATCTCGTGGAAGCGCACCGCGCCGGAAACGGCATCGAAATAGGGATAATCGCGCACCTTGAGGCCGGCCCCGCGCATCACCGGCGGGTGGTTCGGCCATGTCGGGTCCGACAGCCAGACGGTTGCGTCGGGGCGGGTCCGCTTCAACAGCTCCGCCACCAGCCGCAGCGCGCCGGAACCGCCAGGCGCTTGCGCGGCGCGGATGCGCGTCATGTCGGCAGCGGGGCCGAAGGCCAGCTTGACCATCGCCGTGTTGAAGCCGGTGTCGCCGGCAAGGCCGAGATAGGTCTTGGTGTCCTGGTCCTGCAGCGACCGCTTCTCGGCCTCGCGCAGGGCGCGCATGACCGGCGTCCTGCCGTCGCGGTCCTTGTAGACGCCGACGCCGAGATCGATCTTGCCGGGGCGCGGATCGGCGCGATAGAGGCCGATCAAGGCGATGATCTTGTCAGCCGGGGCAGGTTGCAGGGTCTCGAACATCATACGGCTCCAATGGCGGCGGAGTAATACGCAAAGCGGCCGCGTTTCGCCAGTGCTTCCATCTGCGCCAGTCCGCTAGCGTACTGGACCGTTACGCCAAGCTTTGTCTGTACGGCAGGGGTCGGCGGCTATGGCGACGGGTTCATTCCAATCCGCCGGATAAGCACCCGTCCAATCACGGCGAGACCGATGCCGGTCAGCAGGGAGAAACCGCCGAGCATGCCGGCCAGCCCGGCAAGGAACCAGCGTCCGGCGAAGCTGTCGACGGAGGCATTTTGCGGATTGGTTGGGTCGTAAGCGACAGGGACGCTGTCGCCATCACCCCAGAACGAGCTGTGGACGGCATTGTTGAAGCGGATGACGGTGCCGTCGGCGGTCGAGAACTCGATGCGGGGATTGTATTCGGCGGCGACAATCCTGCCTGTCGCCGAAGCGGTACGAGGGCCGTACATCTCGACGATGGCCAGCACGCCGGAAGCGATCAGTCCGACAATGCCAAAGATGATGAACACCCTGCCGACGATCGGCAACGCTGCAAAACCCGTTACACGACTACCATTGGCCATCTTTTGCTCCTGGGACAGACGGATAAGGCTAGACTTCATCCATAAAGCAAACATCTGCCGCACGGGAGATGGGTAAGTGCGCAGCGGACTTCTGATTGCATGATGCCTATTGTGGCGACGCAAAAAAGTTTTGGTGGCGATGGATTAAGATCCCCGCCTGTTTCGTAAACGGGGCATGAAACGGTCGATGCCACGCTTCGATATTGTCGGACAGCTGGGTTCGCTCAGGCGCTACGCACGCTCGCTGACGCGCGACGGCACTGACGCCGAGGATCTGGTGCACGATGCGCTGGTGCGCGCCTACGAGCGGCGCGACACATTCCGCTCGGGCGGCAATCTGCGGGCATGGTTGCTGTCGATCGTCCACAACGCTTTTATCGACAAGATGCGCTCGCGCCGGTCGGAAGCAGCGCGTGTCGAGCAGGCCGGCTATCTCACCGATGCCAGCACGCCGGCGCCTCAGGAACATTCCGTGCGACTGGCGCAGGTGCGCGAGGCCTTTTTCAGTCTGCCGGAGGAGCAGCGTTCGGCGCTGCATCTGGTCGCCATCGAGGGCCTTTCCTACCAGCAGGCCGCCGACGCCAGCGGGGTGCCGCTGGGCACGCTGATGTCGCGTATCGGCAGGGCGCGCGCAGCACTGCGCGAGATGGAAAACGCTGCACCTTCGCCGGCCAAAAGCCATCTGAGGATCGTGGGAGACCCGTCATGACCGACCTGTTGCGGGACCCGGTGACCGATACCGATCTCGATTCTTATGTCGACGACCAGCTGGATGTCGCGCGCCGCATTGAGGTCGAGGCGTTCCTGTCGGCTCGTCCGGAGGCAGCGGCCCGGGTGATGTCCGATTTGAGGACGCGCGACGAGCTGCGTCTGGCGCTGGCCGCATCCACAGGAATGGCGCGGCCCGCGACGACTGAAGTCGCGCGCCGGCTGGGCAGGGGGCTGGCCAGTCGCCGCGTCTTCGCCGTGCTGCAGCGGGCGGCGGCGGTCGCCATCTTTGTCGCTGCCGGCTGGCTGGCGAACGGCCTCTTCGGGCCGCTGCTGGTGACCAAGGTTGTGGCTTCGCCGCCGCCGCCCGCCTATGTCGAAGAAGCGATCCGGGCGCACAAGACGACGCTCATGCGCGAGGCGATGCCCTCGCAGTTGGAGGCGCCCAACTACAATGGCGACGAAATCCGCGCCGCCACCGCAATCGTCATGCCATCGCTGCCCAAGGACTGGAAGGTTCGCGACGTGCAGATCTATCCGTCGCGCTTCGGGCCGAGCGTCGAAGTGGCGCTGGAGACGAAGGATATGGGGCTGGTCTCGCTGTTTGCGATCCGGCCTGGAACCTTCGACGTCGTCAAGCCTGCCATCGCGCCATCGGGCGACATCTCCTCTGCCTATTTCCAGATCGGCGAGGTCGCGTACGCGGTCGTCGCGCGCAGCGATGTCCACGACCTCGACCGCGCCGCCGAGACGCTTGCCAAGACACTTTACTGATCAAGACGCTTTACTGAGACCACATAAGGAGAACCCGCATGAATACCCCTGACCTCGGATACCGCATGGGCACTGGCGCGCGCGCCGGCGCCGTCTATGACGAGGGCCTGCGCAGCCACATGCTGCGCGTCTATAACTATATGGGCATTGGCCTCGTCGTCACCGGCATCGTCGCCATGGTGGTCGCTTCGACGCCGGCCCTCTACGTGCCGATCTTTTCCAGCCCGCTGAAATGGGTGGTGATGCTGGCGCCGCTCGCCTTCGTGTTGCTGTTCTCGTTCAAGATGCAGACGATGTCGGCGGCGAGCGCCCAGTTGATGTTCTGGGCCTTCTGCGCGGTGATGGGCCTGTCGCTGGCTTCGGTGTTCCTGGTCTTCACAGGCACCAGCATCGCGCGCACCTTCTTCATCACCGCTACCATGTTCGGCGCCACCAGCCTCTACGGCTACACGACCAAGCGCGACCTGACCCAGTTCTCGTCCTTCCTGATCATGGGCCTGATCGGTGTGGTGATCGCCAGCGTCGTCAACATCTTCCTTGGCTCGACCGCGCTGCAGTTCGCCATCTCGGTGATCGGCATTGCCGTCTTTGTCGGCCTGACCGCCTGGGACACGCAGACGATCAAGGAACAGTATGCGGAGAATTTCGACGCGGAATCGCAGCAGAAGCTTGCCGTTTTCGGCGCGCTGTCACTGTACCTGAACTTCGTCAACATCTTCCAGCTGTTGCTGAATTTCACCGGCGAGCGCGAATAGTCGAACCGTAGCAAGGCAACAATCTCGATCTCGCAGTGGCCGGAGGAGAATCTCCGGCCACTGTCGTTTTGGCGTGGAGACATCGCTCCTCTATCAGCGCGATGTCGCTGCGCCCTTGAGTCCATGCGGGCTTTTGCTAACCTGCCGCTCGCACGCAGCTTTCCGCGAGAACGCATGGAACAAGTGACGCTTCACGGCGACGGCATCTCGGCAACCATTGTCGGGCAGGGGGCCGAGCTCATCTCCTTGCGCAATGCCGAGGGTCTGGAGTTTTTGTGGCAGGCCGGGCCGGAATGGCGGCGGCATTCGCCGGTGCTGTTTCCGATCGTCGGCCGGCTGGCGGGCGACCAGCTCCGCCATCGGGGCCAGGTCTATGCCCTGACGCAGCACGGATTTGCCCGCGACAAGCCATTTGTGTGGGCTGACGCGAGCCCCCGATCCTGCACGCTGGTGTTGACCGACGATGCCGATACACGCACGCGCTATCCGTTCGCCTTTCGCCTTGCCATCACCTATACGCTCGAGCGTCGGGAACTTGGTGTGAGCTTCGAGATTGCCAACACCGGCGACGAGACGCTGCCAGCCTCCATCGGTGCACATCCGGCTTTCAATTGGCCATTGCAGCCGGGGCTCGCCAAGACCGACTACCACCTGACCTTTGCCCAGGACGAGCCGGCGCCGATCCGCCGGCTGAAGGATGGCCTGGTGCTGGCTGCACCGCGGCCGACGCCCATCGAAGGCAAAACGCTGGCGCTTTCCGAACAGCTGTTCGAGGCAGACGCCGTGATCCTCGACCGGCCGGCCAGCACCAGCGTGCGCTATGCCGCCGCGAACGGTGCGGCGATCGAGATGTCGTGGCAGGGTTTTAAGGAATTGGGCATCTGGTCGAAGCCGGGCGGCGCTCCGTTCCTGTGCATTGAACCCTGGCACGGGCTTGCCAGCCCCGTGGATTTCGAAGGCGAGTTCGCGGACAAGCCGGGCGTGATGCTGATCGCGCCCGGTGAAAAGCGCGTGCTGAGCTATCAGGTACGGCTCGACCATGCGCCGCTGTGACCGATGAACCAGAGACAGGCGCGATGAAACTTGGCTTCATCGGCACGGGTGCCCTTACAGCGGCCATTGTCAGCGGGCTCAAATCCGTCGCGGATAACTCCGTCTCCGTGCTGCTGTCGCCGCGCAATGAAGAGATCGCCGCGGAGCTGGCAGCCCGTTATCCGGATGTGCGTATCGCTGATGACAATCAGGCGGTTCTCGATCAATGCGACCTAGTCATGCTGGCTGTCCGGCCGCAAATTGCGCATGACGTCCTGCCGGGTTTGCGGTTTCGGCGCGAGCATCACCTCATCAGCTTGATCGCCACGCTGCCGCGCGAGGAGATTGCCGGCTTGACCGCACCAGCGCACCAGGTGACGAAAGCGCTGCCCATGCCGATGATTGCCCACCGGCTGGGGGCAACGATCATCTGCCCGCCGGATGCCACTGTCGCTGCCTTGTTCGGCAATCTGGGGAAAGCGATCGAGGTCGAGAACTCAGCCGAATTCAACGCGTTGAGCGTGGCCACCGCAACCTATGCCAGCTACTTCAGATATCTCGATACGATCAACAGCTGGCTCAAGAGGAATGGCGTGGAGGAAGGGAAGGGGCGCGATTACATCGCCTCGCTTTTCAAAGCCTTGGGAAGCGCTCCTGATATGTCGCCGGATGCCGACTTCATGAATCTGGCGCAGGACTATGCGACGCGCGGCGGCATCAACGAACAGGTTCTTCGCGAACTGACGGCGCAAAACGTGTTCGAGGCGCTCACCGAGAGCCTGGACGGCGTACACCGGCGCATCGTCGGCGATACGCCTTGATGGGCGGTACCTTGAAATTCCCTGATGATCAGGAGTATGGCTCCAACGGATGTTCCGGACCGTTTCGGGAGGGTCGTCGGGTGCCTGGATGCTTGAAATTGGGCTTTGTGGCAGCGGCGCTGGCTGTGCTGATTGTCTTTCCGGTCGCTGCCGCCGACATCGACCGCGCCAGCCTCTACCGCGCGCAATCGGTGACCAGCGGCACTGGCGAGGAGAACCGGGCGTGGGGCCTGGCGCCGTGCCTTGAAGAGGTGCTGGTCAAGGTTTCCGGCGACCCGCGGCTGATCGGCGACCCGCGTGTTGCGGACATGAGCCGGCACGCGGCCGACTATGTCACTGGTGTCGGCTACCGCGACCTGCTCAACAACCGCCCGCCGCATGACGAGCAGGGCACCCACGACCGGCCGCATTACATCACCGCCGATTTCGACCCGGACAAGATCGATGCCTTGCTGGCGTCGCTCGGGCGCAAACCGTGGGCGGTGCCGCGGCCAAAAATCGTCGCACTGCTGGATGTAAGGCCGATGAAAGGCGACGGCTTCACGCTGGTGCGCGATGGCGGCGGCGAGCTTGCGGCGGATATGCGCGTTGCGCTGGCGGACGCGGCGCACCGGACCGGTTTGCCGCTGGAGTTGCCTCGGCCGTCCGACGTCGCGCTCGCCGACGTGGCCAACACGCTGGATGGGGACGCCCTGCTTGCCGGCACTTTGGTATGGCGCCAGGAAGCGCTGGGCTGGGTCGGTGACTGGCGGCTCAGCTTTAAGGATAAGGAGTATCGCTGGCAGGTACGTGGCGTCAGTTTCGACGATGCGTTCCGCAACGCCACCCGCGGAACGCTGCAGATCCTGTCGGGCAATGGAGAGCCGGAAGCCGTCACGCCCTGACTTCAAGGGAACCTTCTTGCCGGAGCGCCGTAAACAAAGTGGCGGGCAAGCTTTGAGCAAGGAGGTAGAATTGCAACATCGCCGGATCGACGTTGACGGAAACAGCATCTTCTATCGCGAAGACGGCCCGCCTGATGCTCCCGTCCTTCTCCTGCCGCACGGCTATCCGTGCTCGTCCTATCAATTCCGACGGTTGATGCCGGCACTTGCCGATCGCTGGCATACATTCGCGCCGGACTTTCCCGGCTTTGGCTACAGCGGCACGCCCGAAATGTCGGACTTTGGCTATGATTTCGATGCCTATGCCGGGTTTCTGACAGCTTTCGCCAATGCGCTCGGCACGTCGCGCTATGCGCTCTGGCTGCACGATTATGGCTCTCAGATCGGACTGCGCCACGCCATCGCACATCCCGAGCGCATCGCGGCACTCATCATCCAGAACGGCGATATATACCAGGATGTTCTCGGGCCGAAATACGCTGGGATAAAAGCCTATTGGAAGGAAAAGACGCCCGAAAAGCACCGGCCGTTGGAAGAGGCGGTAAGCGAGGAGGGCTTCCGGCACGAGTTTGTCGGAGAGGTGGATTACGCTGTAGCCGAGCGCGTGCCTCCCGATCTTTGGAAACTCCACTGGCCTTTGATGGACACGCCGATCCGCCGGCGGCTCGCGGTCGGCCTGATGGAGAAGCTGGAGGCGAACCTCGGCTGGTTCCCGCGCTATCAGAGCTATCTGCGCGAGCACCAACCGCAAACGCTCATCGTCTGGGGCCCCGAGGATGGTTACATGCCGGCACAATCGGCGCATGCCTACCAGCGCGATTTGCGGGAAGCGGAGCTTCATCTGATCGATGGCGCCGGCCACTGGTTGCTCGAAACGCATTTCGATGAGGCACTTCCGCTGGTGCGCGATTTCCTGGCGCGCGTCCACAGTCAGGAAGCGAAAGGGACGGGCAGGGCGGCCGGCCGGGCGTAGACCCCTCCGTTGCGGTCATCGGATCGATCTGCAACCATGGCGTCATGATGGAAAAGTCTGCCGCGCCCTGGCCTCTGCTGCAAATCGCGATCGAGCCGAAGTCGCGGGCGGATCAGGAGAAGCTAGCTACTGCCTTGTCGAAGCTGGCGGACGAGGATCCCTGGCTGCACGTCAAGCAGGATGCGGAATCGGGCCAGACGATCGTAGCCGGCAGGGACGAACTCCACCTCGACATAGTCATCGACCACCTGCGCCGCGAGTCTCGCATTAAGGTGAATGTCGGCGCGCCCAAGGTAGCGTATCGCGAGACGATCACCCGTAAGCACGAGCAGGACTACACGCACAAGAAGCAGTCCGGTGGTACGGGTCAGTTCGCCCGCGTCAAGATTGCGTTCGAGCCGAATGGCGGTAGCTGGGACTTCGTCTTCGGGTCCAAGGTCGCCGACGGTGCGCTTCCGAACGAATATGTTGCGGGCGTCGAAAAGGGGCTGCGGAACATTCTGTCTTCAGGCCCGTTTGCTGGCTTCCCGATGCTTGGCGTGAAGGCAACGCTGATCGACGGCGCGTATCACGATACTGATTCCTCGCCCCTGATTTTCGAGATCGCCGGCCGAGCCTGCTTCCGTGAAGCCGCTCCCAAGCTGGGCGTGCAGTTCTTCGAGCCGATCATGCAAGTCGAGGTGAACACGTCGGCGGCCTATGTCGACAAAATCATCGCCGAACTGCACAGCCGCCGGGGCCTGATCCGGACTGGGGAATCAGCGGCGTGGTCGTCGTTGTCAAAGCGACAATGCCGCTCGCGAACATGTTCATGCTGGAGGATGCGCTCCGGTCCTGTTCGAACGGACTGGCACGCCTGCGCGCCGACTATTCCGGATACGCTCCCGTACCACTGCCACCCGGCCGATCACCAGCCTTTCCATCGGATTGGCTGCGCTGCAGTTTCCTGCCTATGGGGCATTTGTTGCGGGCGCCGGCGGCTCCAGATGGCTGGCCCTTGGCGTCTTCCATCTTGTTGCAATCGCAGCAGCCTTCAGCGGCCTCCTGGAAAGCTTTTCGGGATGACGCTCCTGTTCGTTATCCCGGCGCGGGCCGGTCGAGCAGGAAGTCGAGGCCTTTGCGAAAGGCGCCATCCCTTGAGAAATGAAGACCACGCCAACTCATTTCGCCACTGCTTCGTCAACGTTCCTCCCGCCAAGCAATCAGAGCCGCCAGCCCGCATCTCAGTCAGCAGGGCGTATATTGGCACGCCCCTAATGGAAGCAGCAGCCACATATGAAAGTCGCATAAGATAGATTATGGAACTTGTGCATTAGACTGAAGCTGGAAATTGCTGCGATTTTCACGGGTTTGGCATGATCGACGCGTGTTGCCTTGAGCCGATGGCCAACGCTACGCTGTGTCGATGACGACAGCAACGCGTGACATCGAAGCGGCGATCGAAGTGTTCGTGCACGGCTTCAGTACCGATAAGAGCCGCACCTTTCCATACGAAGCCAGCCGCGTCGGACCCTTGTGGCTGATGCGCGATGCCGAGCGCAAGAATGCACGCGACTACCGTGGCGAAGAATGGATCGTCCATGACGTCGCCGCCGAGGAAGCCGATGCCATCGTGCGGCAGCATGCGCGGCCGGGCTTTGCCGTTTCGGTCGTGATCGCGAATGACGGCCCGGACGAACCAACGCGAACGGCCTACAAGGCGCTCGGCTACCGGCTGCTGCGGACGGAAGGCTTTTTCATCCAGTCGCTGCGCCAAATTCCAGACCCGCCAGCAATCGTCTCTATCGAACGGGTGAGGACGGCTGAACGCGCTGCACAACTGGGAAAGGTCATACGCAGGCGGCCACTTCCAGACGATCAACTCGGCGACGATGCGCCGTTTCGCCAGTATGTGGCGCTCGATGGCGACGCCATCGTCGGGCGTGTGCGCAGCATAGACGCCGTCGGCGCCACATGGTGCTCGGCAATGTTTGTCGAGCCTTCGCACCGGCGTCGAGGCATCGGCCAGGCGCTGATGGCCAAAATGCTGCATGACGACAAAGCGCATGGGTCGCGGTGCTCGATGCTGTTGGCGACGCGTGCCGGAGCGCTGCTTTATCCCCGCATGGGCTATGAGCGGATTGGAACGCTGCTGATCTTCGCGCCGAAGAACCGAACGTCCTTATAAAGATCTGCTCGTATCATGCTGTCTCATAAAGGAATTTCGATCACCATGCCGTCATAGGCCGGAGTGACGTTGGCCGGCACCTCGGCCTTCACCGTGGCATAGTCGAGCGGCACATGCATATGCGTCAGCACGGCCTGTTTCGGCGCCAGTTTTTCAATCCAGCCAAGCGCCTGACCGAGCGACAGATGACTGGGATGGGTATGGTACTGCAAGGCATCGATGACCAGCATTTCCAGGCCGCGCAGCCGCTCGGCGGTGGCATCCGGGAAGTCGCTTATATCGGGGCAGTAGGCCAGCCCGCCGATGCGGAAGCCGAGCGAAATGATGTCGCCATGGATCTGCGGCAGCGGCTCGAGGGTGAGGGCACCGCCCTCGCCTTCGATCGTCACCGCCCTTGCGTGATCGATGATGTGCGGCCTGACGATCGGCGGATAGGAACTGCCAAACGGCGTCTCGAAGCAATAGCCGAACGCTTCGCGCAGCCTGAGCATGGTCGGCTGGTCGGCATGGACATCGATCAAATGGCGCTGCTCCAGCACGTAGCCGCGCAGATCGTCGATGCCGTGGATGTGGTCGGCGTGCGGATGCGTATAGACGACGGCGTCGATGCGCCGGACCGCCGCCATCAGCATCTGCTCACGGAAATCAGGCCCGGTGTCGATGACCACCGTGGTTCTGGCGCCGTTGGCTGCTATCCGCTCGACGAGCGCGGCTGAGCGTGTACGCCGGTTTTTCGGATTGGCCGGGTCGCAATTGCCCCAATCGCCGGTGATGCGCGGCGTGCCAGGTGACGAGCCGCAGCCGAGGATGGTGAGGCGCAGCCGGTCGCTCATGCGTCAGAGCCCGGCGGGCCGCGGCATCTTGCCGAACAGCCGGAAGAAGTTCGCCGTCGTCAGCGTCGCGATCTCGGCTTCGCCAACGCCGACCGTCTCCGCCAGCACCTTGGCTGTATGCGCGACGTAGGCCGGCTCGTTGCGTTTGCCGCGGAACGGCACCGGCGCCAGATACGGTGCGTCGGTCTCGACCAGCAGCCGGTCATGCGGCACATCGGCTGCGATGGCGCGTAAATCGGCGGAGTTCTTGAAGGTCAGTATGCCCGAGAAGGACACATAGCCACCAAGCGCCACGCCGACCTCTGCCAGCCGTCGCCCCGACGAAAAACAATGCAGGATGAAGGGGAAGGCGCCCTTCCCTGTTTCGTCTTCGAGGATGGCAGCCATGTCGTCGTCGGCATCGCGCGAATGGATCACCAGCGGCAGCCCGGTCTCGCGCGCAGCTGCTATATGAGTGCGAAAACCCTGCGCCTGCGCATCGCGTGGCGCCTTGTCGTAAAAATAGTCGAGCCCGGCCTCGCCGATCGCCACCACCTTCGGGTGCGCGGACAGGCGCACAAGGTCCTCAGCCGTCACATCCAGCTCTTCGCCGGCATTGTGAGGATGGGTGCCGACCGAGCAATAGATTTCGTCGAAACTCTCGGCAATCTCAAGCACTTGCGCAAACCGCTTCACGCGTGTCGAGATGGTCACCATGTGACCTATACCGGCAGCCTTTGCGCGGGCGACGATGGCCGCCCGCTCCTCGGTGAAATCCGGAAAGTCGAGATGGCAATGGCTGTCGACGAGCATCAGGCGCTCGCCTCAGGGTTTTCGACATAACGCGGAAACACGCCCTCCGGCGCGGGCAGCGCCGTGCCGGGCACCAGCGCATAGTCGGCATGGACATGCGCGAAGTCACGCTTGTCCGCCGGCACCACCAGCAGATCGAGCAGCTTGCCGGCCGACCCCGGAATGTAGGGTTGGCACAGCAATGCCACGCGCCGCACCAGTTCGGCGGTCGTCCACAGCACCGTTTCCATGCGCGCCGGATCGGTCTTCTTCAGCGCCCAGGGCGCCTGCGAGGCGAAGTAGCGATCCGCTTCCGCCACAACGCCGAAGATCGCCGCCAACGCGAGATGGATGCCCTGTTCCGCCATCGCCTGGCGCGCGGTACCCAGCGCTTCCACCGCCTGGTCGAGGATCGCGCTGTCGGCTTCGGTCAGCTCGCCGCGATGCGGCACCACGCCGCCGCAGTTCTTGGCGATCATCGACAGCGAGCGCTGCGCCAGATTGCCGAGACCGTTGGCGAGATCGGCATTTGTGCGGTTGACGATCGCGTCATGGCTGTAGCTGCCGTCCTGGCCGAATGGCACCTCACGCAAGAAGAAATAGCGCACCTGGTCGAGGCCGTAATGCTCGACCATGGTGAAGGGGTCTACGACATTGCCGACCGACTTCGACATTTTCTCGCCGCGGTTGAACAGGAAGCCATGCGCGAAGACGCGCTTCGGCAGTTCGATGCCGGCCGACATCAGGAAAGCCGGCCAGTAGACGGCATGGAAGCGGACGATGTCCTTGCCGATAATGTGCGTGGCCGGCCAGTAGCGCCATTGCTCGGCCTTGGTGTCGGGATAGCCGGCAGCGGTGATGTAGTTGGTCAAGGCATCGACCCAGACATACATCACATGCTTGTCGTCGCCGGGCACCGGCACGCCCCAATTGAAGGTCGTGCGCGAGACCGAGATGTCCTTGAGGCCGGACCTGACGAAGCTCATCACCTCATTTCGGCGCTCGGCCGGACCGACGAAATCGGGCTGGTTTTCGTACAGCGCAAGCAATTTGTCCTGATAGGCGGAAAGCCTGAAGAAGTAGCTTTCCTCCTCATTCCATTCGACCGGCGAGCCAAGCGGCTCGCGGCGCACGCCGTCGTCGCCGAGCGTGGTTTCGCTCTCTTCGAAATAGGCTTCCTGGCGGACCGAATACCAGCCGCTATAGCGGTCGAGATAGATGTCGCCATTGGCCGCCATCGCCTTCCAGATCGCTTGGCACGACTCGTAGTGGCGTGGTTCCGTCGTGCGGATGTAATCATCATTCGAGCCGCCCAGGACCTCTGTCATCGAACGGAAGATCGCCGAGTTGCGGTCGGCAAGCGCGAGTGGCGTTATGCCTTCCTTCTCGGCCGTCTGCTGCATCTTGAGGCCGTGTTCGTCAGTGCCGGTGAGGAAGAGCACGTCCTTGCCGTCCAGGCGCTGGAAGCGGGCCAGCGCGTCGGTCGCGATGACCGTATAGGCGTGGCCGATATGCGGCTTGCCGTTCGGATAGAAAATCGGTGTCGTGATGTAGAATGTGTCGCGTGACATGAATTAACCGTCATGAATGGCCGAATGAATGTGAGCGGTGGATATCGCATCGAGACGGCGATTGCCATCCCGCCCCAATGCCGAAACCGGTCACATTCGCATTGCGGAATTCAGGCGGTCGATCATGGTCAAGGCGTGCTGCTTCTTGTCAAGATTGTAGGTATCGGTCTCAGATATGGCGTTCAGCGCCTCGTGCCAAGTGTCGGACAGCGTTTTCGCCCGCGCGAGATCCCCAGCCAGCGCGGCTTCACTGGCGCCGGTGGAGAGCAGATCGAGCGCGCGGCGGTTGAAGATGTCGAACTGGATCGCCTGGTCGCGGCCGGCGACGGCCTCGGCAAGGCGATAGGCGCCGGCGATGTCGCTCTTTCCCGACGTGACCAGGGCGTCGAGGGTGCCGGCAATCTCCAGCCCGCCATATTGGGTCAGAAGGATCGCATTGCGGGCGCTGCCCCCTGCCCGTTCCGTTAGTGCCGCGCGCGCAGCAGGATCGGAAGGTGGCGGCGGCTCGACGGTTTCCAGAACGCTCATCAGGCTGCCGGCATCGAGCGGCGTCAGCCGCACCATCTGGCAGCGCGAGCGGATGGTCGGCAAAAGGCTGCCCGGCGCATGCACGATGAGGATGAACAGCGTGCGGCTCGGCGGCTCCTCAAGGTTCTTCAGCAAGGCATTGGCGGCGTTGGTGTTCATGTCGTCGGCCGGATCGACGATCACCACCCGGTAGCTGCCGTCATGCGAGGTCAGCGACAGGAAGCGGTTGACCTTGCGGATCTCGTCGACGGTGAGGACCGTCTTGAAGCTCTTGGTCTTGTCGTTCAGCGGCCTGGTCAGATGCAGCACGCCGGGATGCGCCCCGGTGGCGATCTGGCGAAACAGCGATGAGGCCGGATCGGGAACGGCAAACACATCCGGCGCTTGGTCGAAGGCCGGATGCTTCAACAGATGGTGCGCCAGGTGAAAGGCAAGCGTCGCCTTGCCGATGCCGATCGGCCCGGCAAAGATCAACGCATGCGGCAGTTTTCCCGAGCGATAGGCGGCAGCGAGCATCGCGGCCGCCTGCTCATGGCCGACCAGGCGCAGCGTCTCGGACGGCTCCGGTACACCGTCCAGCGTATCGTGCTGCTCGGGAGCGATGCGTTCGAAGATCATGCGGGCGCCGCCTGTCGGTTGCGCGCGGGCGCCCTCGCCTCAAGTGCGGCGAACACCACCGCGGTGATGGCATCCTCCACCGTAGCGGGAGGCGCCGACGCGTCGATCACGATGCAGCGGTCCGGCTCGGCGGCTGCGATCGCCAGGAAGGCGTCACGGCGGCGCTGGTGGATATCCAGCGTCTCCTTTTCGAAGCGGTCCGGACCGTCCTCGGCGCCACGCCGCGCGGCGGCGCGCCGCAAGCCCTCGGCGGGGTCAATGTCAAGGATCAGCGTCATGTCCGGCATCATGCCGTTGATGGCGACATCCTCCAGAGCTTCCATGAAAGCCGGATCGAGGCCGCCGGTGACGCCCTGATAGACGCGCGACGAATCCAGGAAACGGTCGCAAAGCACGATGGAGCCGCACTCCACCGCCGGCCGGATGACCTGCTCGACATGGTCGGAGCGTGCGGCGGCAAACAGCAACGCCTCCATCTTCGGCCCGAAAGGCTCGGCGGCGCCGGACAGGAGCACGTGCCTGACCGCCTCGGCGCCGGGTGACCCCCCGGGTTCGCGGGTGAGGAGGACATCGTATTTCTTGGCGCGCATCTTCTGGGCCAGCCGTTCGATCTGCGTCGACTTGCCGGCGCCCTCGCCGCCTTCGAAGGTGATGAAAAATCCGCTTGCCAATCGAAAGGCCTTTGTCCTGCTTTGCGCTGGTGTCTTAGTCCGCGACCGAGAAAAGGTCCACGCCACAGGAACTCAACGCAGCCAGCCTACGGCCAGTTCCCTGGCGGCATCAAACGCGCGTTGCGGCAGTGTGCCGACGCCGACCGATTCGGCGGCGAAAAGCGGCGTTTCCTGGCTCAGCGTGTCGCCGATCCAGACGCGCAGCGCGCCGACGGGTTGCCCCTCCTCCACCGGCGCCGATACCGGCCCCTGATAGACGATCCTGGCGGTCAGCTTGTCGCGGTTGGCGATCGGCAGCAGGACGTCGATCGGCGCCTTTGCCTTCAGCGCTACGCTGGATTTGGCGCCGCCGAACACCTGGGCCTCGCCGACCACTTCGTTGCTGGCGAAAATCTCGGTCTTCTCGAAGGAGCGGACGCCCCATTCGAGCAGCTTGCGCGCTTCCTCGGCGCGCTCGCGATCGTTGGCCAATCCGCTCATCGCCGCGAACACCCTGGTCCCGTCATGGCTGACCGAGCCGACGATGCCGAAACCGCCCGCCTCGCTCGACCCGACCGCCAGCCCATCGGCACCGATGCCCATGGCCAGCAACGGGTTGCGGTTCTTTTGCGAGATCTTGTTCCAGGTGAAATCGGCCCGGCCGTAATAGAGATAGAGATCCCGATATTCGCGCCATATATGCAGGCCAAGCTGCGCCAGTTCGCGCACCGTCGTCTGCTGGCCGTCGGCCGGCAGGCCAGTCGAATTGACGAATGTCGATTTCGCGAGCCCGATCTGGCGGGCGCGATCGTTCATCTGCGCCGCGAAATTCTCTTCCGAACCGGCCATGCCTTCGGCCAGCACCATGCAGCCGTCATTGGCGGCCTGTATGGTGACCCCCTGGATCAGATCCTCGACCCGGATCGCCGATTTGAGCTTGGCAAACATGGTCGACGTTCCCGAAGGCGCACCGCCCTTGCGCCAGGCATTTTCCGAAACCACGAAGGTGTCGTCGAGGCTCATGCGCTTCGACTTGATGGCGTTGAAGACCATCTCCATCGTCATCAGCTTGGCCATCGAGGCCGGCGGGATCGGTTGGTCGGCATCCTTGGAAAACAGCACCGTGCCGGTTTCGGCATCGATCATGAAAGCCTGCGTCGCCCTGGTCTCGAAAAGCTGCGCGTTGGCCGGAACCAGCGCGGCAAGCAAGAAGCCAAGGCCAAAAAGCCCGGCAAAAGGGTGGAAAAGGCGAAATCGCATGAAGAGGCTCGACTGTTAGCCGGCAGAAACTTGCCGCAACGCTATCAGGCTTCTTCCCGGCGGATCAACCGCGCAATAACAAAACCGGCGTGCCTTTGTTGGTCAGTTGCGCACAGCCAGCGCGTCCGGCGCGCCATGCGACCATGCCGCGCGCAAGAGGTCGTCGACATTGCCATGGCCATCCGGATAGAGATTGACCGCGTACCAGTCATTGCCGTCGAGTTCGGTGCTCTGGATTTCGGTCCTGCCGAACGGTTCGAGAGCCGCAGCCACCCGCTTTGCCTCGGCAGCATCGTCGAAGGATCCGGCGGCGACATAGTCGGAAACGGCAGGCGATGCCTGCGGGTTGGATTTCTTCCACGATTGCAGGATGTCGGCTGGCGACATGCCCTGGTCGTCAAGCGCTGCAAAGACGTCGGCGCGCTGTACGCGCTCATCCGCATAGGAGAGCGAAGCCACGGCAAAGGGCGATTCCGGGCGCTGAGGCACGATCGGCCCGAATTCAGGCAGCGTCACATCGCTTGATGCCGGTGCCTGCATCGACATCACTGGCTGTGTGTCGGAATTCGTCAACTGACCAGG
Organism: Mesorhizobium sp. M1078; assembly: GCF_040318615.1. Lineage (NCBI taxonomy): Bacteria > Pseudomonadati > Pseudomonadota > Alphaproteobacteria > Hyphomicrobiales > Phyllobacteriaceae > Mesorhizobium > Mesorhizobium sp. M1078. Next base: position 86,432 of record NZ_JAMYMP010000013.1, on the reverse strand, counting down.
AAACGGCACTACGGCAGGGGGTGCGCCAACAGATAGGCTCGGCGAAGGTCCGTTCATCGCCACCATGACGCCGGTCGGCAAGCCATCGGACGGGTCCGGGCGGTTGCCCGGGCGGTAGGAGGCGACCAGATATTGGTCGTCGTCGCCGTCGAGCGGTGCGCGGCCAATATATTCCACCTTGACCCTGGCCGTGCCGACCTTGGCATAGTCGAGCATTTGCGCGGCGCGTTCCGAGACATCGATGATGCGTCCCTCGTGATAGGGGCCGCGGTCGTTGACGCGCACGATGACCGAGCTTCCGGTCTCGGTGTTGGTGACACGGGCGTAGCTTGGCAGCGGCATGGTCGGATGCGCCGCCGTCAGATGGGTCATGTCGTAGACTTCGCCATTGGCTGTGAGACGACCGTGGAAGGCATCGCCATACCAGGAGGCGAGACCGACCTTGGCGTAGCGCTTGTCTTCCTTGGGGTAATACCACTTGCCGCGCACCTGATAGGGCTTGCCCAACTGGTCGCGGCCGCCGCCGCGCCGCATGTACTGAACGCGCGGGCTGGCCTTCACACCGTATTCGGTCTCGGCAAAATATTCCTTCGAGCGAGGCTTCTTGTAGACCATAGCTTTCGGCTCGGACTGCGGCGACGCGCACGCGGCCAGCAACGCAGCCGAAAGAGCGCACAACACCAAAGCAGGAGCGCGACGAAGACGCCGATGCGTCGTGGTCTGCATGTTTTCCGATGTCCCCTACCGTCTCGACACAGGCGCCGCTTCTAGAATTTCGGCGGAGCCAGATAAGCAATGCCTGCGACGCGCCAATCCCCATCCCTTGTGCGCAGGAATTGTTTATCAGCGTATTAATCGATTGTGTCCGGAACCGGGCAGGAATGTGGCGGCCAGGTCCCGGGCTGGCCGGGCGCCTGTGAGGAGGCATCCGAGACCTCTGTCCTTTGGAGTCTCTGGAAGTGAACCTGTGGCATGAAGCGCGGCTGCCTGGAACCGACCGACCCGAGATACGTTCTGCGCCTCATGGATGAATTCATTGAACGTTTCGGGCAACAGACGTGGCTGCCCTTTTCCGTAATTTCAGCCAGGCTTTTGCTCGCGGCCGTCCTTGGCTCCATCGTTGGGATCGAACGCGAATGGCGTAACCGACCGGCCGGATTGAGGACACACATCCTGGTCTGTGTTGCGACGGCTCTAATTGCCATCCTCACGATCGAGATTACTCATCTTCACGTCTTCGATGGTCAGGAAATCGCCATCGATCCTATCCGCTTGATCGAAGCCACGACTGCCGGCGTGGCATTTCTGGCCGCGGGCTTGATCTTCTTCTCCAAGGGCGAGGTTCAAGGGCTTACCACTGGGGCGGGCATGTGGCTGGCAGGCGCCACAGGCCTGGCGGTTGGGCTCGGGTTCTGGCAGATCGCGGCTTTGGCAACTGTGCTCGCACTTGTCGTGCTGGGCCTTCTGCAACTTGTGCAGGTCGGCAGCAAGGATCGCAATTAGAGCCCTTGCGCTCGAAAAAAACGGGCTCGCAGCTCCGTTCGGGCACCGAACGCCACCCCCTGTTATCCATGGCAGCGCCGATGGTTGACTTGGCGATGGGCAACGCTCTAGAGAAATGAACCGCAAGCTGGTCCGGAAGGATAGGTATCATTCGATACCAACTGTCGTTCACTGGGTCGGTTGATGTTCCTAGATGATTGAAAAGTCACGTTGGAGGGATGGCCGAGCGGTTTAAGGCACCGGTCTTGAAAACCGGCGTGGGTGCAAGCCCACCGTGGGTTCGAATCCCACTCCCTCCGCCAGATATTTGGCTACCGTGCTGAATTGCCTCTGTATTTTCAAAGAGGGCCAAATCTTTCCTAAGTTATTCCTAACTTCCTAAAACGAAGAAGCCTGCCACCGCGAGGCAGCGGGCCAGCGTGAGCGCAAACGTTGCGCCAGCCTCAGGATCAACGTTCGTCCTGGCGATAGAGCCGTTTGGTCGCGCGGTCGCTTTCCATGCGTTCTGCAGGACCACGGTGGCGTCGGGTCATAAGAACGTATGCCATCAATAGGGCCAGCAACAGTGGCCCACCAGCAACGACGATCAACCACATCACACTTTCAAACATGAGGCATCTCCTTCACGTCACAACCGTCAAGGAGAAGAACCGTTCCGTTCAAAGTTACAGCAACACCAGCACCTCCTGCGACTGAGGGCCGTTTTCCCATGTGACCGTTTCGGAAATCCGGGCTCCGCTGCAACAAAAGGCTGCGGCTGCACGTTGCGGTTGATCATTCAACCAGGAGCAAAGCAAATGGCCGACGACAAAACGAAGACGGGCTTCCGCGATCGGGACCGCGTCTCTGCCGATGAGGATTATGAAGTCGAGTATTTCGCCACCAAGGCCGGCATCACCCCGCAGCAGGTCAAGGAATCGATCGCGAAGCACGGCAACCGACGCGAGACGCTGGAGCGGGAAGCGAAGGCTCTGGGGAGCGGTAGGTAGGCCGGCATGCCAGAGTACCAGGTGGAAGAGTGGCATGGAGAGGAGTGTGTCTCAACTCAGGCCACGAGCGCCGATGATCCGTTATCTGCGGTAGAGAAGGTCACGGGCCAAAGGGTGTCGCCTAGAGCGCTTCAGGAGCATTGGTTTCGTGTGGTCGATGAAGATGCGCGAAGCACGCATGAATTCAGCCTTGAGGACGGCGGCCCGGCTGGAGATTTCGCAAAATAGCCATGACCAGAATCTCGGACCTGCATTGGGACCAACGCTGCAGATAGGCGAGAAAGGTGCAGCCGCCGGGCGGACCCGACGGCTTATCGTCGATTGGATCGCTGCCGCCGCATGGGGCCTTAAGGCGCGGCCGGCGCCAGCTTGGCGGCTACTTGGTCGATCTTGTCGGCAAGTACGCTATTGGCCCAATCTGTCACCTCAGGGTCAACGGGCTTGTTGGCCATTTGGGCAAGGGCTGCATCGATCGATGGGACGTTGGCAGCGGCAGCTGTGGCGGCGGTCTGAGCAGCGGCCGCATCCTGGGTGGCGTCATCGAGCGCTGCCTGTGCTGCATCGAGGTCGGCCTGCGTCGGGACATCTTCGGGCAGGGTATTCGGGTCAGCCGCTTTCGCATTCAGCGCGTCGAGCCCCGCTTTGGCGTCGGTAACCGCCTGATTAGCGGCATCGAGCGCCGATTGAGCGTTCTTGGCTATTGCCGACTGTGTCACAAAAGCCTGCACGCCAGCGAAGTTGTTGCTCTTGGAGTGCATAAAGGCGTTGGCGTTGCGCTGCAGCGAGTTCAACCGGCCGAGCTTGGCATGGATATTCTTTTCCTTGGACACAGAAGGGGTAGCGGCCTTGGCGACCTGGCCCTTAGGGGCCTGGCCCTTGGCGGATGCCGACTTGCCGACCGAACCGCCGCCTCCGCCATTGCCGCCAGCATTACCGTTTCCTCCGCTATTGCCATTGCCATTGCCGTTACCATTGCCATGGCCGTTACCATGGCCGTTGCCACCAGCAGCAGCCAGGGCCGGCGACACCAGAAGCGAGAACACCGCAAATGCAGCAAAAAGGGTCTTTCGGGATGTCATAACTACCTCCGAGATTGCCACCGCCACGAACCGCTATAGCGGGCAACATGAGGAATCGCTAACACAAAGGGTAAACTTAGATATAGATGTGCTTTCATTGCGAGAACGAAGCGGCCGGCCGGCGAAACGCCAACCAGCATAACTCTTTGAAATTGCTGAAGTAGATCACCCTCCTTGGAACCGGCCGGCCTTCCGAACTCAAAGGTCCTAGACCGCTCAGACCAAGGTCTTAAGCCGTGGTTTCGGCCGCGACTCAGAAGTCGTGACGGCGCGGCGACCTTCGGTAGTCGGCACCTATCGGCCTGAGGCCGAGCTCGACATCGATCCGCTGCAGTGTTCCCAAACACCGCCTAAGTGGTTGTATTCCCTGTCTTTTGATATAAGCGCTAGTCTGAGGTAAAATTTCGACCGGCATCTGGCGGGCTTACGTTATGCAGCATCGAACGTTCTTTGGCGGCAAGGTCACCGAGATCCCCACTTCGTTACATAGCGATCCCAGGGGAATGCTGACCGCCATCGAGTTCAGCGGTTACAATTTCCAAGCCGTGCGGGCGTTCGTCGTCACCGCGCCGCGCGGCACGTCGCGGGGGGGACATGCACACGGCTCGGGCCGGCAATTGATGATGCAGCTGTCGGGCGAGATCGGCATCGAATTTCGCTACCAGGAACGGATCGAACGGCTGACGCTCACCGCATCGAACCGCGCGGTGCTGGTCGACGCCCCGGTTTGGGCGCTGCAGACCTATAAAGGCGAGAACCCGTCTTTGCTGGTTTTCTGCGATACCGAATACGACCCTAAAGACTACGTCTCGTATCCCTGATGACAATCGTCAGGAAAGGAGAGGCCGCGATGCGCGCCAGGACATGACAGCGCCTCGCGGTAGAATGGCTATTCTCGGCGCCGGCATCATGGGCGCCAGCCTCGCTCTCATGATGGCCCGCAGAGGCTACGCGGTGTCCCTCTTCGACAAGGAGAGCGAGCCGATGGCCTGCGCCAGCCGTTGGAACGAGGGCAAGATTCATCTCGGCTATCTCTACGGGAACGATCCCTCGCTGCTGACCGCCCGGCATCTGCTTTCGGGAGGACTGTGTTTCGGCAGGCTTGTTTCCGAGCTGATCGGAAGCAATCTGGAAGCGCACACGACCTTTTCGGAAGACCTTTATCTGGTCCATCGCAACTCGGTCGTCCCTGTCGAGGCGCTGGGGGCGATCTTTGAACGTGTAGATGTATTGGTGCGCAGCCACGCTGACGCCACCAGCTACCTTGCCGACGTATCGGCGGCGCGATCGAATCGGCTTTCCAAAACTGAATTGGCCGATGTCACCAACTCGGACCAGATCGTCGGCGGCTTCCAGGTGCCGGAGCGATCCGTCAACACGCGATGGGTTGCCGACCGGCTTTGCGCCGTGCTTCGGAGTGAACCCAACACCAGCTTGCGAATGGCGGCCAAAGTCCTGTCGGCACAGCCGGTGGACGGAATTGACGGGAAATGGCGCGTGGCGGTCGCAGGCGAAAAAAGTGAGGCGTTCGACATCGTCGTCAATTGCCTTTGGGAGGGGCGGCTGGCTGTCGACCGCACGGCCGGCATCGAGCCGGTTCCCGGATGGTCGCACCGCTACAGGCTTTGCCTGTTCGGCCGCACCAGCCAGCCTGTCAATGTGCCGTGCGCGGTCGTCGCCCTTGGCCCGTTCGGCGACATAAAAAACTATGACGGGCGCAACTTCTATCTCTCCTGGTACCCGAGCGGGTTGCTTGCGGAGAGTGGCGTATTGTCGATCGAAACGCCACAAGCGCTCGATGCCGACGCACGACAGCGGTTCATCGGCGACGTTCGCGCCACGCTCACTCGGTTGGTGCCCGTTGTTTCCAGCATGTTCGACGATGCCGAGGAGCTTGAGGTACGCGGCGGCTTCGTGTTTGCGCAAGGGCGTGGTTCGCTCAGCGACCCGAAAGCCACGATCCATCGCCGCGACCAATTCGGGGTCAACCGCCTGGGCAACTACATCTCGGTCGACACAGGTAAATATTCGACGGCGCCGTGGCTTGCCGACAGGCTGGCGCGGCAAATCTGCGGGATCGAGTGAATGGGTGAGACAGAACAGGGCGGCGCGAAGCAGGTAGCGCACAAACAAGTCCAGCTTCGATCCGGCTGGCGGCCGAAGGTCACGGCGCTGGTGCCGTGCTACAATTCGGCGGCATTCATTTCGCGTACGCTGGACAGCCTCGCCGCGCAGACCTGGGACAATATCGAGATCCTGGTCGGCGAGGACAATTCGACCGACGCGACATTCGAGATCGTTTCAGCCTTCGCCGGCGGCCGCGACGATGTCTGTATCCTGCGCCGGGACAAAAACCTGGGATGGCTGAAGAACTCCAACGATCTGATGGCCAATGCCAGCGGCGAATTGATGTTCTTTGCCTTCCATGACGACGTCATCGATCCAACCTATATCGAGGCGCTGGTGCGGGCGCTCGATGCCAATCCCGCGGCCGTACTGTCGTTCAGCGACGTCGAAGTGATCGAAGTCAGCGGCGAAAGTGCCACGTGGAAGTTCGACCTGCTGGAGGGCTTGCAGGACGGTTTTGCGCGTGGCCGGGCGATGGCGCGCCAGCCGCATGGATGGTGGGTTCCCAATCGTGGGATATTCAGGGCCTGGGCGTTCCACCGTAGCGGCGGGATCAAGCCCAACAGCCAAGGCGAATTCAGCGCCGACTGGACCTGGCTTCTGCATCTGTCGCTGCTCGGCGGCTTTGTCCGCGTGCCGCAAGTGCTCTGCCACAAATACTACCGGGCGGGCAGCATCAGCCGGCGCTGGGACCGCAACAGCACCCAACGAAGGGCCTTGCGGGCGGCGGGGATAAGGGAGGTCTGGCACAGCGAGGCCGGCCTTGCACAAAGAGCCTTCCTCGCTGTCTATATCGCCTTGCGGCCGTGGCGGTGGGTGCCGCGATCGCGAGAAGCGCAAAGACGGCGAAACAGGCAATCGGTGCATGGCAGCCCGGACAAATAAGAATGGCGCCGGCGACGTATCAAAGCGGCTGCGCCTGCCCGGGTAACGGCGATTTCCGCGCATATCCGGCTGCCCCAAAATGGCACTCCGGTTGATTCCTGAGCCGAAATATGCTCGTTCTCCCGCCCATGAAAAACCTATTCCTTGTGGCCCTGGCCTCGGTGACGCTGGCCTGGCCCGCCCACGCCATGGACGCCGCCCTGCGCGCCGGCCTGCTGAAACTCGACCCGGAGACCCGGCTGGAGCAGAGATGCGACGCCGAAGTGCTCGACCGCATCAGCCATGACGACCACAAGTACAAGGCAGACCGCGTCGTCGCCTACGCCTTCGCGACGCCGGAAATGAAAGCCGATGCCATCCGCAGCCCGGGTGCTGCCTTCCGCAGCAAGGGACAGTGGTACCGGCTGAAGTTCAAATGCGAGACGGCGCCGGACCATATGGAGGTCCTGCAGTTCCGTTACCGCACCGGCGACGAGATTCCGGAAGCCGACTGGGCGAAGTACAATCTCTACGACTGAATTCGCTGCGACCAGAATTCTCTCTGGCAGAACGACCTTCCCTATTCCCGTGGCTTTCAGCGTCGGCCGTTAGAACGGTTCAGCTTTTTATAGAGCAGCTGACCCACTCTAACTCTTTGTTTTTGCATAATTCCGGACGGGAAACCGCTACGCACTTTTCCTGGAATTGCGCCGGCAGTCTCTTGACGCGCGGGAACCATACACGTTAGGGCGTCGGCATATCCGACGACGAACACGCCGATACAGCAAGGGGCTCCGGTCGATGGACATTTTCAGCGCTGCAAGCATGACGGCCCTCCTCCAGGTCATCGCCATCGATCTGGTGCTTGCCGGCGACAATGCCATCGTCATCGGCCTTGCCGCCGCCGGCCTGCCGGTCGAGCAGCGCAAGAAAGCCATCCTGATCGGCGTGTTGGCAGCGACTGTGCTGCGCATCCTGTTTGCCGCCGTCACCGTCAAGCTTCTTGCCATTGTCGGCCTGCTGCTGGCCGGCGGCATCCTTTTGTTGTGGGTGTGCTGGAAGATGTGGCGCGAGCTGCGGACGTCGCATGCCGACGAGTTCGAGGCGACCGAGGCGCTGTCCGATTCCGACCTCAACAGCGACAGAACGGTGGGTGGCAAGGCGCCGCGCAAGACGCTCGGCCAGGCGGCCCTGCAGATCGTCGTCGCCGATGTTTCGATGTCGCTGGACAATGTGCTGGCGGTCGCCGGTGCGGCGCGCGATCATTTTCCGGTGCTTGTCATAGGCCTGGTGCTGTCAATCGCCTTAATGGGCTTGGCCGCGAGCTTCATTGCCAAGCTGCTGCATCGCCACCGCTGGATCGCCTATGTCGGCTTGCTGATCATTCTCTACGTCGCGATCGATATGGTCTATCGCGGCGTTGTCGAGGTCTGGCCGCATGTCAGTCCTGTGGTGAGCTGACGCAGCCGGTCCCACAGCTTCTGTAGCAGCATGGGTATCTGCCGGAGGCAGTGGTCGCGTTCGCCGCAGCCGCTGCCCATACCAATGCCGCAATAAGTGTGGTACTGGCCGCCGATCCCGAAAAAACCCGGAATGTTTTCTCATGTCTGCGCCTCGCGTCAGTTTCGTCAGCCTTGGATGCCCGAAGGCCCTTGTGGATTCCGAGCGCATCATCACGCGCCTGCGCGCCGAAGGCTATGAGATCGCGCGCAAGCATGGCGGCGCCGACCTTGTCGTCGTCAACACCTGCGGCTTTCTCGATTCAGCCCGCGACGAATCGCTCAAAGCCATTGGTTCGGCGCTTTCGGAAAACGGCCGGGTGATCGTCACCGGCTGCCTCGGCGCCGAGCCGGACGTCATCCGAGAGAAGCACCCCAACGTCCTCGCCATCACCGGCCCGCAGGCCTATGAGAGCGTGATGGCCGCGGTGCATGAGGCGGCGCCGCCCAGCCACGATCCCTATATCGACCTACTGCCGCCGCAAGGCGTCAAGCTGACGCCGCGCCACTACGCCTATCTCAAGATTTCCGAAGGCTGCAACAACCGCTGCACCTTCTGCATCATTCCGGCACTGCGCGGCGACCTCGTCTCGCGCCCGGCGGCCGATGTGCTGCGCGAGGCCGAGAAGCTGGCCAAGGCCGGCGTCAAGGAACTGCTGGTCATCTCGCAGGACACCAGCGCCTACGGCATCGACATCAAGTACCAGACGTCGATTTTCGGCGACCGCGAAGTGCGGGCGAAATTCCTCGACCTGTCGGAAGAGCTGGGCAAGCTCGGCATCTGGGTACGCATGCACTATGTCTACCCCTACCCGCATGTCGCCGATGTCATCCCGCTGATGGCGGATGGAAAAATCCTTCCCTATCTGGACATCCCCTTCCAGCACGCCTCGCCGCAGGTGCTGAAGAACATGCGCCGTCCAGCCCATGGCGAAAAGACGCTGGAGCGCATTCGCGGCTGGCGCGAGGTGTGCCCGGATCTGGCGATACGCTCGACATTCATCGTCGGTTTCCCCGGCGAGACCGACGAGGATTTCGAGATGCTGCTCGACTGGCTGGACGAGGCCAGGATCGATCGCGCCGGCTGCTTTAAATACGAGCCGGTCCGCGGCGCCCGCTCCAACGATCTCGGCCTCGAACAGGTGCCGCAGGAGATCAAGGAAGCGCGCTGGCATCGCTTCATGCAGCGCCAGCAGAAGATCTCGGCGACGCAGCTGGCCAAGAAGGTCGGCAAGCGCCTGCCGGTGCTGATCGACGAGGCGCATGGCACGTCTGCCAAGGGCCGGACAAAATACGACGCGCCCGAGATCGACGGTTCGGTGCATATCCAGTCGCGCCGTCCGCTGCGCCAAGGCGACATCGTCACGGTCAAGATCGACCGCGCCGACGCCTACGACCTTTACGGCTCGGCGGTTTAGAAAATTACCAAAAAGGGCGCCTCCCGGGGCCCTCGGATTTTTGGCACAGCCCTCGGCGCGGTTTCGCGGTCGAAGCGTGCAGTCCGCGAAATGAAAAGGGGCGCCGCGCGGCGCCCCTTCTCTTTTGCGTTCCGATACTTACTGCGGCAACTTGTCGTCGACGCCCTTCACATAGAAGTTCATGCCGAGCAGCGTGCCGTCGTCGGCGACTTCGCCGTCCTTGAGCCACGGCGTGCCGTCCTGCTTGGCGACCGGTCCGGTGAAGGGGTTCCAGCCATCTGCGATTTTCTTCGCGGTTGCCTCGGCCATCGCCTTCACATCGTCCGGCATGTTGGTGAAGGGCGCCAGCTTGACGGCGCCGTCCTTGATGCCGAGCCAGACATTGTCAGGCTTCCAGGTGCCGTCGAGCGCCGCTTGAACGCGGCTGATGTAATACGGCCCCCATTCGTCTGTCAGCGAGGTCAGCTGCGCGTTCGGCGCGAACTTGATCATGTCGGAGGACTGGCCGAAGCCGTGCAGCTTGCGCTCTTCCGCCACCTGCAGTGCCGCAGTGGAATCGGTGTGCTGGACGATGATGTCGGCGCCCTGGTCGAACAGCGCCTTGGCGGCGTCGGCTTCCTTGCCCGGATCGAACCAGGAGTTCACCCAGACGATCTTGGCCTTGAAGTTCGGGTTGACCGACTGCGCGCCGAGCATGAAGGAGTTGATGCCCATCACCACTTCGGGGATCGGGAAGGAAACGATATAGCCGGCGACCCCTGCCTTCGATTCCTTGGCGGCGATCTGGCCGAGCACGTAGCGGCCTTCATAGAAGCGCGCATTGTAGATGCCGAGATTGTCAGCGGTCTTGTAGCCGGTGGCGTGCTCGAACATCACTTTGGGGAACTTCTTGGCGACCTTCACTTCCGGGTCCATGAAGCCGAAAGAGGTGCCGAAGATGATCTTGCAGCCTTCGCGCGCCAGACGCTCGAAAGCGCGGTCGGCATCGGGACCTTCCGAGACGTTCTCGAGATAGGCGGTTTCGACCTTGTCGCCGAGCGCCTTCTCCACCTCGAGGCGGCCTTGGTCGTGCTGGTAGGAATAGCCGAAATCGCCGATCGGGCCGGTGTAGACCCAGCATGCCTTCAACTTGTCGGCGGCCTGCGCCGACGCCGCCAGTGACATGGCGGCGGTCGTGGTCATCAACGCGATAAGCAGTTTTTTCATTGTGTTACCTCTCTGAGTTTAGCCTTGGAGCTTCCCGTTTGTTTTTGTTGTCAACGATCCGGAACGAATGGCTGCCCCAAGGAAGCCGGCGTGTTCATCATCGTCAGACGCTTGTTGCGCGAGATTAGAACGAGAACCACGACGGTTGCCAGATAGGGCAGAGAAGAAAGCAGCTGCGAAGGCACCGGAATGCCAAATGCCTGTGCATGAAGCTGGCCGATCCACACCGCGCCGAAGATGTAGGCGCCGGCCAGCACGCGCCACGGACGCCAGGAGGCGAAGACGACCAGCGCCAGCGCGATCCAGCCGCGGCCCGCGCTCATGTTCTCTACCCATTGCGGCGTGTAGACCAGCGACAGGTGGCCGCCGGCAAGGCCGGCGCAGGCGCCGCCGAAGATGACCGCGAGATAGCGGTAGCGGATGACTTTGATGCCGAGCGCATGTGCCGATGTATGGCTGTCTCCGATCGAGCGCAGGGTGAGGCCGGTGCGGGTCTTGAACAGGAACCACATGACGGCCGCCGTCAGCGCGATCGAGATGTAGAAGATTGGGTCCTGGCCGAACAACAGCCTGCCGACGACGGGAATGTCGGTGAGCACCGGAACGTAGAGGTTTGGCAGCCGCTCGCCCGGCTGGCCGACGAAGCTGGTCCCCATCATGCCGGACAGGCCGAGGCCAAGCAGCGTCAACGACAGGCCGGTCGCCACCTGGTTGGTGGCGAGCGACAGCGTCATCACCGCAAACAGCAGCGAGAACACGGCACCCATGGCGATTGCCGCCAACAAGCCGATCCAGGGCGATCCCGTGAGATAGCCGGCTCCGAAGCCGCCGACGGCGCCCATGATCATCATGCCTTCGACGCCGAGGTTGAGCACGCCGGAGCGCTCGACCACCAGTTCGCCGATTGCCGCGATCAGCAGCGGCGTCGCCGCGGTCGCGATGGTCAAAAGGATGTTGACGGCGATGTCCATCAGCGGGCTTCCCTCAACTTCGGCGCGGCTTCAAGTTTCGCCGCGCTTTTCGTCAGCGCCATGCCGACCAGGCGAATGCGGTAATGGATGAGCGTGTCGCAACCGAGCACGAAGAACAAAAGCATGCCCTGGAACACACGCGCCACCTTATCGGAGATGCCGAGCGCGCTTTGCACCGCCTCGCCGCCGAGATAGGTCAGCGCCAGCACCAGGCCGGCGGCGACGATGCCGAGCGGATTGAGCCGGCCGAGGAACGCCACAATGATCGCTGTGAAGCCGTAGCCGGGCGAAATCACCGGTTGGAGCTGGCCGATGGCGCCGGAGACTTCCGAAATGCCGGCAAGCCCGGCCAGCGCGCCTGACAGCAGGAAGGCGAAGAAGACCATCCGGTTGAGGCCGAAGCCGGCGAAGCGCCCTGCCCTGGGGCTGGAGCCGAGCACGCGGACCTCAAAACCCTTGAGCAGGCGGCTCATCAGCACCCAGATCAGCACGGCTGCGATGAGAGCGAAGACAAAACCCCAATTGGCGCGGCCGGCATCCGGCATCAGCTCGGGCAAAACGGCGGAGTCGTTGAACTGGATCGTCTGCGGAAAACCATGGCCCTGCGGATCGCGCCAGGGACCGCGCACCAGCCAGTCGAGGAAAAGCTGGGCGACGTAGACCAGCATCAGGCTGGTCAGGATTTCGTTGGTGCCGAAGCGCGTCTTTAGGAGAGCCGGGATTGCTGCATAGGCGGCGCCGCCGACCATGCCGAACAACAGCATCAGCGGCAGCACAAGCGGGCCTTCGAACCCGGGAAATAGCACCGGAATGGCCGAGCCGAAAATGCCGCCGAGGATGAACTGTCCCTCAGCGCCAATGTTCCAGATGTTGGCCTTGTAGCAGACCGAAAGGCCGACCGCGATCAGGATCAGCGGTGCGGCCTTGATCGCCAGTTCATGCAGCTGCCAGACCTGGCTGATCGGCTCGATGAAATAGATATCGAATGCGCTCAGCGGGTTGACGCCGAGCAACGCGAACAGAACCGCGCCGGCGATGATCGTCAGGGCGAAAGCGATGAAGGGCGACAGCGCCGAAAACAGCATCGAGCGCTGCGGGCGTTTGACGAGTTCGAGGCGCATCATGCCGTCTCCAGACCATGTTCGGCGTGGCCGGGCTCGGCGCCGCCCATCAACAGGCCGATCTTTTCGAAAGTTGCTTCGGCGATCGGCAGCGGTTTCGACAATTCGCCGTTGTGCATGACCGCGATCGCGTCCGAAATGTCGAACAGCTCATCGAGGTCCTGGCTGATGACCAGAACCGCCGAGCCACTGCGCGCCAGTTCGATCAGCGCCTGGCGGATGTGGGCGGCGGCGCCGGCGTCGACGCCCCAGGTCGGCTGGTTGACGACCATGACGGCAGGGCTGCGGTCGAGTTCGCGGCCGACGATGAATTTCTGCAGATTGCCGCCCGACAGGGCCGCGGCTTCCGGATCGGGCGCGCTCTTGCGCACATCCATCGCCACGATGATGCGCTGGGCGGCGGCATAGACCGCACCGCTTTTGACCGTGCCGCCGGTGCCGACAAAAACCTTGCCGTCGGTGGCGTGCCGCGACAGGAGCAGGTTCTCCGAAAGCTTCATGCGCGGCGCGGCGCCATGGCCGAGGCGTTCTTCCGGTACGAAGGCAGCGCCCATCAGCCGCCGGCCTGTGATCGAGAGCGAGCCGGCATCCTTGCCGCGGATGCGCACGGATGCGGCGTCCTGCTGCAGCACCTCGCCGGAGACGGATTCGAAGAACTCGCCCTGGCCGTTGCCGGCGACACCGGCAATGCCGATCACCTCGCCGGCGCGCACAGTGAGGTTGATATTCTTCAGCGGAATCGAAAACGGCGTTGCCGGCTTGCGGCTGAGGGCGCGGATTTCGAGCAGCGGCTGCGCGGTCTCGATGCCTTCGGCCGGCGCACGCACCACGGCCTTCACCTCGTTGCCGACCATCATGCGGGCCAGCGACGAAGCCGTTTCCTCGCGCGGATTGCAATGGCCGACGACCTTGCCGTGACGCAGCACGGTGGCGCGGTCGCAAATGCGTTTGACCTCTTCCAGCCGGTGCGAAATGTAGAGGATGGATTTGCCCTCGGAGCGCAGGCGCTCAAGCGTTTCGAACAGCTTGTCGGCTTCCTGCGGCGTCAGCACCGAGGTCGGCTCGTCGAGGATGATGAGCTGCGGCGTCTGCAACAGGCAGCGGATGATCTCGATGCGCTGGCGTTCGCCGACCGAGAGATCGCCGACCAGCGAGTCCGGATCGAGCGGCAGGCCATAGCTGAAGGAAAGCGCCCTCGCCTTGGCCGCGATCGAGCTGATCGGTGAGCCGTCATCCAGAGACAGAGCGATATTCTCGGCCGCGGTCAGCGCCTCGAACAGCGAAAAGTGCTGAAACACCATGCCGATGCCGAGCTTCTTCGCCATGCCCGGACTGGTGATCCGCACCGCTTCGCCGTTCCAGAATATCTCGCCGGAATTGGGCTCCAGCGAACCGAACAGCATCTTGACCAGCGTCGACTTGCCGGCGCCGTTTTCGCCAAGCAGCGCGTGGATCTCGCCCTTGGCGATGTTGAGGTCGATATGATCGCACGCCGTCAACGTGCCGAATATCTTGGTCAGGCCACGAACCTCAAGCAGGTTCGCTCCATCATGATCTGCACTCACAGTGCCTCCCATCCGGTTCCCGGACATGTTCTGTGTTCCCGCCAGCATGGTATGCGCTGGCCGCTCTCGTGCGAAAGCAGCACCCACCTTGAAAGAGCTTCAAGAATTTTAGCGGAAACTCAAGGGGTAAAGATTGACCTGCTTCGCACAACAAACCGATCGTCCGGTTTTTCGGGTAAACAGTGCCTGGCGTCGCGGCAAAACGCTGAAAAGCAAGGCAGATCAGGGGATCAGTATGGTCGTGCCAGTGGTCTTGCGCCCTTCGAGATCGGCTTGCGCCTTGCCCGCGTCCTTCAGCGCATAACGCTGGTTGATCTTGATCTCGACCGCACCGCTCAACACCACGTCGAACAATGCCGCGGCGGAGACTTCGAGGTCTTCACGCTTGGCGTTGTAGACGAACAAAGTCGGCCTGGTAGCGAACAGCGAGCCCTTCTGCGCCAGCAGCGACATCGAAAATGGCGGGATCGGTCCAGAGGACTGACCGAAAGAGACGAACATGCCGAGCGGCTTCAGACAGTCGAGCGAGGCCGGGAATGTGTCGTTGCCGACCGAATCGTAGACGACGTCACATTTCTTGCCGCCGGTGATGGCGGCGACCCCGGCGACGAAATCCTGCTCCTTGTAGTTGATGACATGGCCGAAGCCATGCGCCTTGGCGAGCTCGATCTTGTCGGTTGAGCTTGCCGTGCCGATCACGGTGGCGCCGAGATGTTTTGCCCATTGTCCCAGGATCAGCCCGACGCCGCCGGCGGCGGCATGGAACAGGATGGTGTCGCCTGCCTTCACCTTGAAGGTCCGGCGCAACAGATACTCCGCCGTCATGCCTTTAAGCATCATGCCGGCGGCCTGTTCGTCGCTGATGCGGTCCGGCACCTTGACGACGCGGTCGGCGGCGACGACGCGCTGTTCGGCATAGGCGCCGACGTTGACGGCATAGGCGATGCGGTCGCCCGGCTTCAGCCAGTCGATGCCTGCGCCGACCTCGAGAACCACACCTGCCGCCTCGCCGCCGGGGATCAGCGGGAAGCCGCCGGGCGGCGGATAGAGGCCGATGCGGTGATAGACATCGATGAAATTGAGGCCGATCGCGGTGTGCCTGACCAGGATCTGCCCGGCGCCGGGTTGTCCCGGATCGGCGTCTTCATAGGTCAGGACTTCCGGACCGCCATGGGCGTGGATACGGACTGCTTTGGACATTGTGGGCTTTCCTGCGGTCAGGCTTTCTTAGGGTCCGGCTTGGCGCCGAGTTTGGGGAAGAACTGCATGATACCGCCGATGCAGGCGAGGTAAAGTCCGGTGATGGTGATGCCGACCTTGGTAAAGACGCTGAC
The DNA here is from genome assembly GCF_040318615.1 of Mesorhizobium sp. M1078. Lineage (NCBI taxonomy): Bacteria > Pseudomonadati > Pseudomonadota > Alphaproteobacteria > Hyphomicrobiales > Phyllobacteriaceae > Mesorhizobium > Mesorhizobium sp. M1078. The sequence continues at coordinate 70,756 of NZ_JAMYMP010000013.1, read as the reverse complement.
CTGTTCGCCCAAAACGCCGATCTGGTCGTAGAAGGCGGCAAGGGCCGCCTGCGCCAGCGCCAGCGCACCGAAAGCGCACCAGAGCAGCGTCATGCCAAGATTGATTGGCCGCAGCCGCACCACCCGCACGGGGTGAATGAAGTTGATCGGCACGAAGGTCAGGATGCCGGCCGCCACGACGACGCCGAAGGACACCCACTGTCCGGGCTCGATGACGAACAGCGTGAACACGACCATGTTCCAGACCACCGGAAAGCCTTTGAAGAAGTTCTCCTTCGTCTTCATTCCGGTGTCGGCATAATAGATGGCGCTGGACACCACGATGATGGCCGCCGACAGGAACGACAGCCCCTCGCCCATGAAGCCGCGCTGGTAGAGTGCGAAGGCCGGGATCAGCACGTAGGTGACATAGTCGATGATGTTGTCGAGGAGTTCGCCCGACCAGGTCGGCAAAATCTCCTTGACCTCGAGCTTGCGCGCGATCGGCCCGTCTATGCCGTCGACGAACAGTGCCAGACCCAGCCACCAGAACATCGCCGTCCAGCGTTGCTCGCTTGCCGCCACCAGAGACAGGAAGGCCAGGAACGAGCCAGACGCGGTCAACAGATGCACCGAGAATGCCCGCGCCTGCGGCCAGGTGACCTTCTTCTTCGGCCTCGGAATCCGGTCGGTGATCTTTTTGGCGGCGTTTCTGGCGGTTGTGTTCTTGCTCACGGGCCCCGCCAATCCAGTTTGCAGATTTCGGCCGAGCGGCCGGCAAAGTTCCAGTTGCGGCCGAAAGCCCGCATCTTGCTCTTGTCGGACCTGGCCACGATGATCTCCGGCGCGATCCAGTATTCCGAGTTGCCGATCACGGTATCCTTCTCGCGATCCTTGCCGGGAATCGGTGTGACCGCCCCGTCGATGATCTTCGGTATCTGGAAAATACGGGTCTTGTCACGCGTCTCGTAGGTGATCGGCACCTGCTCGACGCCGAGGAACTTGCCGACAAGGATCGACAACAGCGCGGTGGTTCCGCCGGCCTTCCCGGTGAAGATCCTGGTCAGCGCTTTCACCGCATAGACGGAGGCTCGCTTGTCGATGAACAGGCCTGCGGTCCAGTTGCCGCGGCTCATATAGCCGGGGATTTCCATGACCAGACCGAGATTGAGGCCGGACAGGTCGACCTCGCCGAAATGGCCTGCGTCGATGCGGAAGCCCGCCCAGGTCTGACAATAACCCTCCGTCGGCGGATGGCTGCCAAGCGACAGCACGCAAGGACAAAAAACCGTGCAATTGCAGGAGAGCACGAGCTCTCCTTTCATTGCCCAGCCTTGCTCTGCCATGGAATTATCCCCCGTCATGCCGAGACTACTAGCAGGGCGATTGCCCAGACAAGCAGTATCGCACCGGCCACTCGGGTTGGAAGGCTGCCGGTGGTCTGTTTTTCGATCAAGGTGAACAGGCCGATCAGCGCCATCCAGAACACGTTCATCGCGCCGACGGCAAACATCACCAGCATCAGCGCCCAGCAGCAGCCGAGGCACCACAGGCCCTGCTTCAGCCCTAGCCGGAAGATGCCACCCGGCTCCGCGCTCCAGTTGGAAAACAGTGTCGAGAACGGGTTCCGGCATTTTGTCAGGCAGGCCTGCTTGAGGCTGCTGAACTGGTAAAGGCCGGCAACCAGCAGCGCGGCCGCCGCGGCAAGGCCGCTCACCGGATCGAGCAATCGAGCGGAGGACGCAAATGCGTGGACGAGCAACGTCAGCACCGCGAAGCCGATAGAGGCGACAAGCCATGTCGAGAGGTAGCCGGCGACCAGGACCAGCGGGTGGGCCACCGGCTCGCCCTTGATGCGGGCGGTGTCGGCGATTTCACAATAGGTACGGATCATCGGCGCCGCCGACGGCAGCATCTTCGCCACGGCCATCAAAAACCACATTACGATCAGCGCCAGAACCGGTGCGCCGCCAGCATCAAGTGGTGCGGGCGTCAGGCACATGCCGAAGAAGCGGTCGAGGACATCCGGCAGCGGCAGTTGCGGCAGATATCGCAGGACCACATCGCCTGGTACGCCGGGGAGCCGGCCTTCGGCGCCGCGGATCGCCATGGCGCCGAGAATGAACCAGGCGAGCAGAATGCCGCCTGCGATGGCGATGTTGACCGTCAGGCGGGGGCTGCGGGCCAGGCTTGCCGTGGCGCGGCCGGCGCGGTCGAGATGGCTGAAATCGTCCTGCTGGCCGGTCATGACAACCGAATGAGCCTAATCGCCGCGTTGATCAAGCCGCATGGTCTGACCTATATCCATGGGTAGACACCTGCATCGCAAACTGGAAGTCCAATTTGGATCATCGCGAGACAGCACGGATACTGGTAGCCGGCAGCGGCCCTGCCGGACTGATCGCGGCGCTCGGTTTCGCCGAGGCGGGCTTTCCGGTAACCCTGGTCGGACCCGAAGCAGGCGGGCCCGATGGCCGGACCACGGCGCTGATGAACCCTGCTCTCAAGGTTCTCGATCGGCTGGGCGTGCTGGCCGAACTTGCGCCGAAGGCCGCGCCGCTGAAGGTCATGCGCATCGTTGATGCGACCAGCCGGCTGATCCGCAGCCCGGTGGTGACTTTTCGCGCCATAGAGATCGGCGAGGAGCAGTTCGGGCTCAACCTGCCCAACAGTGCGCTGAACCCGACGCTGGCCAAGTCCGTCGCGGCGCATTCCGGCATCGAATGGCTGACGTCGATGGTCGAGAGTTGGCGTCTGGACGCCGATCAGGCGCATGCCGTCTTGACTGATGGTCGCGAAGTCTCGGCCGCGCTTGCGGTCGCTGCCGATGGGCGCCTGTCGCCGGCGCGCGAGGCGGCAGGCATAGTGGCCTCGGTGCGATCCTACCGCCAAGCGGCGCTGGTGCTGAATTTTGGCCATCGCAGCGAACACGGCTTCACCTCGACCGAGTTCCACACAGAGACTGGGCCGTTCACCCAGGTGCCGTTGCCCGGCAACCGCTCCAGCCTCGTCTGGGTGGTGAAACCGGAGACGGCGAAGGACCTCGCCGCACTCGATGACGCGACGCTTTCCGAGCTTGTCGAGCAGCAGATGCAGTCGATGCTGGGCCGGGTGTCGGTCGAGCCCGGCCGACAAATTTACCCGCTATCAGCGGCATCACCGGGGCGCTTCGCGCAAAACCGGGTGGCGCTGGTCGGCGAGGCTGCACATGTATTCCCGCCGATCGGAGCCCAAGGTCTCAACCTCGGCATCAGGGACATCGAGGATCTGATTGGAATCGCTGGTGAAAATCGCGGCGACCCCGGCGCCGCGAAGGCCCTGGCCGCCTATGATTCCAGGCGCCGTCCCGACATTCTGGCGCGTTCCGGCGCGGTCAATCTGCTCAACATGTCGCTGCTTTCGGACATGCTGCCGGCGCAGATGGCACGCAGCGCCGGCCTCAATGTGCTCGGCAGTTTCGCGCCGCTGCGCGCCTTTTTCATGCGCGAAGGCTTGAGGCCGGGCAGCGGCTTTGCGGCGCTTACCGGCGGTTCAGGGAAACAGGTCCGGCGGTAAGATGCCGTGGCGAATCATGTAGAGCAGCCCGGTCACCGTCAGCACCGAGAGGCAGGTGGTGATCAGCACGCTGGCCGAGGCGCGTTGCACCCAGACGCCATATTGCTGGGCGATGACGAAGACGTTGGTTGCGGTCGGTAATGCCGCCAAAAGCACGGCTGAAAAAACCCAGATTTCGGAAAAGTTCCCGATCCAGCTCAGCACGACGTAGCAGAGCGATGGATGCAGGATCAGCTTCAGCGCCGCGATCGACGCCAGCTCATGCGGCACGCGGTTGAGCGGCCGGAGCGCAAGCGTCACGCCCATGGCAAACAGGGCGCAAGGGGCGGCTGCCCGCGAAAGATATTCAAGCAGGCGATCGACCGGCTGCGGTGGGTGAAAGCCGAGATAGGCGGCGCCAACGCCAAGCGCGGTCGCGATGATGAACGGGTGCAGGACGATTTTCCTGACTACGCCGAGGATGAGCCGCCACGGCGATGTCTTGTCGTCGCCCGACAGCGCCATCATCAACGGCGCGATGGCGAAATGCATGATATTTTCGAAGCAGAAGATCAGCGCGACGGGAACCGCCGCTTGTTCGCCGAAGGCGAGCAGCGCCAGCCCCGGCCCCATATAGCCGATATTGCCGTAGGCCGCGGCCAGCGCCTTGATCGTCGACTGGGCGATCTCGCCGCGCGACGCCGTCACCGACCATACGAACATGATCGAGAAGATCGTGTAGGTGGAAAATACCGAGCCGAAGATGAAGCGCCATTCGGTCAACTGTTCGAACGGCGTGCGGGCCAGCAATTGGAAGAACAGGGCAGGAAGCGCGACATAGACGATGAAGGTGTTCATCCAGCCAAGCGCTTCCAGCGGCTGCCTGGTCATGCGCGCGACCAGAAAGCCGATGAAAATCAGCCCGAAGAACGGAAGAACAAGACCGACAATGTCAGACATTTTTGCCCTGGCCCGAAACCCCGGGACCGGGCTAGCCCGTAGCTTCATCGGGCGTCAAGCGCTTCGGCATTGAACTGACCCGCTATCTGCGCCAAATAAAGCCTGATCCCAGACCTAAGTCGGGCTCGATTTTTGGCCACGGTGTGTGTAAATTCAAAGTGTTAGAGCGCTCTTCGCACATACGAGGGGACGCCGGGCGCTCTAGAGGCTTAGTGGTGAGTACGATGAAAACAGCCAAATTCTCGATCGGACAAGTGGTTCGACACCGGCTGTTTCCATTCCGCGGCATCATTTTCGATGTCGATCCGCAATTCGCCAACACCGATGAATGGTACGAGGCGATCCCGGCCGACGTGCGGCCGCGCAAGGACCAGCCGTTCTACCATCTGCTCGCTGAAAACTCGGAAACCGAATACATTGCCTATGTCTCCGAGCAGAACCTGCTCGAGGACCAGTCAGGTGAGCCGGTCCGGCATCCACAGATCGGCGAGATGTTCGACAAGCGGCCGGACGGACGCTACGAGCCAAAACGCCAGTCGAGACACTGACATCACCTTGCATCGACGTGACGACAACAAAAAAGCGGGGCATGACCCCGCTTTTTGTCGCTCCGGTATCTGTCCCGGCGATTAGTTGGCGGCTTTGGCCTTGGCCTGCTCGTCCTTGAGCTTCTTGGCGAAGTCCTGGTTGTTCTTGACGACGAAATCCTGAAGTTTTTTCTGCCGATCCTCGATGTCCGACTGCTGCAGCGGCGCGCCGTCAAAGGCGCCGCTGAAGCCGGTCAAGGCAACCTTGATGGGATTTGGCTGACTTTGGAAGTTGATCGAGGTCAGCGTGATCGCCTGTCCCTTCTTGAAGGACGCGACGAGCGCGTCGGTCAGCGGCACTTCGGCAACGCAACGGTCGGCGAAGCAAATGACATAATCCAGCTTCGTCGCCTTGCCGGCGTCTATCTGCAGGGCGATGCCGGGGGGCACCAGGCGACCTGGGGGAACCGTGACCTGGAAGACCTTGCGGTTTACCTTGCCCTTCAACTCGATCAGGCTGACGCCGGTGACGAACTGGCCGTTGCCGGCAGTGATGATGTTCTGGACATTGCAGATGTCGACATCTTCCTGCTTGGTGCAGGCCTTGAACCAACCCTGCGGAATCTGTTGCTGTGCCGAAGCGGTGGGAAGTCCGGCGCCCAGAAAGCCGACCACGCCCGCGGCCAGGACCGAAAGGCGGTATGCGTTGCTGTTCAGGCTCGTCATGTCGTGCATTTCCTCTCAAATGATCCCGGGACGGCTTCTTCGCGCCGTGTGGTCCTGCTACCTGTTGCCGAATTGAGGCAACAGAATGACTTCGGAGCGCGTGTTACACTGCATGAGCAGCCGAATCCAGCCCGCCGCCTGCAATTCTTGGCCTCGCAATTTGGGTCGTGCGATTTGGGTTGATGTATCTGGCCGGAGCGCCGCGGCGCCATGTTAGGGTGCACTCCGAATCATCAAGCCGCCCAGTAAGGAGACGGTCATGGGCCGCATTCTTGTTTGGCTGATCGCCGCAATTTCGTTCTTCGCCTTTGCACCCGGCGTGGCGATGTCGGAACCGAAACATGCCATCGCCATGCAGGGCGAGCCGGCGCTGCCAGCCGACTACCAGCATTTCGACTACGTCAATCCCGATGCGCCGAAGGGCGGCAACATCACTTACTGCGTCGTCGGCAGCTTCGACAATCTGAACCCGTTCATCCTGAAGAGCCTGCGCACCACGGCGCGCGGCATGCAGGACCTCATTTTCGGCAATCTCGTCTTCGAGCCGTTGATGATGCGCAACTACGACGAGGCCTTCAGCCTCTATGGCCTGCTCGCAGACACAGCCGATATGGATCCCGAGCGCAAGTGGATCGAGTTCCATCTCAACCCAAATGCAAAGTGGTCCGATGGCGACCCGGTGACGCCGGATGACGTGCTGTTCACCTACGATGTCTTCACCGACAAGGGCCGCCCGCCCTATAGGGATCGCATGAGCCTGATCGCCAAGCTCGAAAAGACCGGCGATCACAGCGTGCGCTTCACCTTCAACGACAAGGCCAATCGCGAGACCCCCTTGATCATCGCGCTGACGCCGATCATCCCAAAGCACGCCTTCAACAAGGATACCTTCGACAAGACGACGCTGAAGCCGGTGATCGGCAGCGGTCCCTACATCATCGACAAGGTGCAGCCGGGACAGCGCATCGTGTTCAAGCGCAACCCGAATTACTGGGGCAAGGACATCCCTTCCAAGCGCGGCTTCGACAATTACGACCAGATCACCATCGAGTACTTCCTCAACGCCAATGCCAAGACGGAAGCGTTCAAGAAAGGCATCTGCGCCATTTACGATGAGGGCGATCCGGTCAAGCGCGAGCGCGATATCGATTTTCCCGCCTTTCATCGCGGCGAGGTGATCGCCGAGACCTTCGACACCGGCATACCGCCCGTGGTGACCGGCTTCCTGTTCAACACGCGACTGGAGAAGTTTTCCAATCCGGAGGTGCGGCGCGCGCTCGGCATGCTCTACGACTTCGAATGGGCCAACAAGAACCTGTTCGGCGGTAAGTACACGCGCACGATGAGCTACTGGCAGAATTCCGAACTTTCCGCGCTCGGCCATCCCGCTAGCGACAGGGAAAAGGCGCTGCTGGCGCCCTACCCCGGCCGCGTGCCGGCCGATGTCATGGACGGCAGCTGGCGCCCGCCGGTGAATGACGGCACCGGCCAGGACCGCAAGGTGCTGAAGCTGGCGTTCGACCTGCTGAAGAGCCAGGGCTACGCCGTTAGGGATGGCGTCCTGCTGGATCCCAAGGGAAACCCGTTCGGTTTCGAGATCCTGACGGCGTCGCAGGACGAGGAACGCTTTGCCGCCATCTATCAGCGCTCGCTGGAAAAGATCGGCATCGCGGTGACCATCCGCAGCCTCGAGGCCGACCAGATCCAGTCGCGCAAGCAGCGTTTCGACTTTGAGGTTCTTGTCGGGTCGAGCGGGTTCAGCAACTCGCTGTCTCCCGGTATGGAGCAGAACCTTCGCTGGGGTTCTTCAGAGGCCAAAAGAGAAGGTTCATTCAATCTGGCCGGCGTCGCCGATCCGGCGGTCGACGCGGCGATCGACGCGATGCTGAGAGCACGGACCAAGGAAGACTATGTCGCCGCCGTGCGCGTGCTCGACCGATTGCTGATCTCCGGCAATTACATGGTGCCGATGCAGTACAACGCGCAGCAATGGCTCGCTTACTGGAATTACCTGGACCATCCCAAAAAGACGCCCATATTCGGTTATCAATGGCCGACCTGGTGGCGCAAGCCGAACTGAGCGTGGCCGAGATCGGTCTCGCTGAAACGTTCGGCTGCAGGAGATCAAGATGAGCGATGACAATTCCATTACCGTCGACGTGGTTTCCGACGTCGTCTGCCCCTGGTGCTTCGTCGGCCAGAAGCGGCTGGATAAAGCGATTGCCGCTGCCGGCGACGTTGAGGTTCATGTGCGCTGGCGGCCGTTCCAGCTCGACCCGACCATCCCGCCCGAGGGCAAGGACCGGCGCGAATACATGCTGGCCAAATTCGGCAGCGACGAGCGCATCCGTCAGATGCATGCCCGCGTAGAGCCGCTCGGCGAAGCCGAAGGCATCAATTTCGCTTTCGACGCCATCAAGGTCGCCGCCAACACGCTGGACGCGCATCGTGTCATCCGCTGGGCCGGTGCCGCCGGTGAAGCCGTGCAGAACCGGCTCGTGCGCCGGCTGTTCCAGCTGTATTTCGAGGAAGGCGGCAATATTGGCGACCACGCCGTGCTGATCGATGCCGCCCGCGAGGCAGGCATGGACGCTGCCGTGGTCGAAACGCTGTTGCCGACCGATGCCGACGTCGAGGAGGTGCGCACAGAAATCGCCACGGCATCGCGGATGGGGATCACCGGCGTGCCGTGTTTCCTGCTCGAAGGCAAATACGCCGTCATGGGCGCGCAGGACGCCGACACGCTGACTGATGCCATCCGCCAGGTCGCGGCTGCAAAGGCCAAGGGCGAGCTGGAAAAGGCCGGCTAGAGCCTGTTCCATCCCGATGGAAATCGGGATGGGCCTCTATCTCCTTGTTTGAGCATGTTCTCTGGACAAAACGGTTTCCCGTTTGTCCGAGAAAACCGGCAACCACTTTTCGGGATCATGCTCGGGTTATTTCACCGTCACCTTGGCTTTGCTGAGGAAGAATCCGTGGCCGTTGCTGCCCGTGCAGGTCAGTCCCTTGGTTGACGACTGGCAGGTAAACGGCCCTTTGCTCCAGCTGCTTCCGTAAGCCAGCTTCGCCACATCGCTGCAGCAGCCCTGCTCGCCCGGATTCCTGATCAATGTCGCCGGGCCGTTCGGCCCAAGGATCACGGTGACGTAGCTGGGCTCGACGCGCGAACAGCTCAGTTCCGGACCGCCATCCTGTGGTTCGTAGGTGCTGGTGCCGCCCTTCGGCGTGTAGATGCAGCCGATGTTGCCGGACGGAGCATTGAACTCGATTTGCCCTTCGGCGCTTGCCGGAATGGTCTGGCTGACGGCATGCGCAAGAGGCAGCCAGGCAAAGAGCGTCACCATTGCGGGAACGGCTGCGCGTGCAAGCATTGGGGAGCTTCCTTGTTGGGGACCGGACATGCATCGGTGCCGACAGTGCCCGGCAAGGTTCATTCCAGTGCGCTTGATTGTCAAACGGTGTTGAGCTGCAGCTAAAAAGCGTGGGCCAACTCATGAGCAGTCGCCGTGCAGGAGCGACGATCTTGCGTGCCCAACCATGATGGCCGGTGAAATGATTCGGGCGGCCTGGGGCGATCACGGACGGCAATTTTTCGGGCGATCCGGTTAGCGCGCGGTGGGAAAACCGGCCGACGGGCAGGCCTTTTGGTCACAAAGCCGTGTATGAGCCTTCCCTCAGGGAATATATTCGCACATCTGAGCGTTCTCGCAACACATTGAAACAAAGGACAAATTTGACCCAAAGACGGCGATCTCGCAGTACCAACTGTTGCCTCATGGCAACGGCGGGTGGGCTGCTTCACATTCGCCAGGATAAAATTTCATAGAAAATGATCAATTGGTGTTACTATCCGTAACAAAACTAAAAAAGGTTTGGGCGGGATTGTGATTCGGGTCGACAGACCGCGACGTTCAATATCGGCACTTTGGAACCGCGACGCCCCCGCCGGGCCGTCGCCCCTGACGCCAGTATCGTCGATGCGGACCTTCTGGGGACTGATGCGGGCCTACTGGTTCTCGGACCGGTGGAGAGAGGCCTGGGCTCTCACCGTCGTCCTCGCACTCATCATAGCCCTGTCGAGCAAGGCCGACGTCTGGTTTACCGTGTTGGCGGGCGAACTGGCAGCCTCAATCGCTTTTTTCCACGACGCCGCGAATACCACGCCCCTTGAATCAGTGCTTACCAATGCCGGCCTGCTTGTGCTGCTGGTCGTGTTCAAGGACATGGGAATCATAGGGGCCTGCAAATTTGTATCGGCGACATTGCATCGCAAATGGCGCGCCTGGTTGAACGCGCGTTTCAATGCGGCGCTGCTTGATACCAACCATACTCACTACCACGCTCAGAATGGCTCGCCAGATGCGCCAGCGCCCGACAACATCGATCAGCGCGTGCAGGAATCCATCAAAGACATGGCGGGCGGCGCCATCGGGCTTGCCCAAGGTGTCTTCGGCGTCTTCACCTCACTTTATTTTGTCGGCGGCGCTTTGCTGGCGAATTCCGTGGAGGTAAAAGGCCTGGATGCCCTCGGCAGCTATGGCAGCGCCGTCCTCGCTCTGCTGGCGGTTGCCATCTACGTGCCCGTCAATACCTGGATCGCGATCAAACTCGGCGGAATGCTGGAGTGGCTCAACGTCAGGATGCAGAAGGCCGAAGGCACCTATCGCAGCGAGCTGATCACTTTGTTGCGCCGCAGTTTCCATGTGTCGGCGTCGCAAGGCGAAGACGTGCAAAAGACGATACATGGACGGCTCTATCTCGATATCGATACCACCTGGTCGAAGCTCAACATCGTCAACACCCTCTATGCGGGATTCGAATCGGTCTATAATTTCGTCGGGGCCAAAGTTGTCGCCTACGGACCTGGTCTGGTGCCGTTCATCCACAACGGCGTCGACCTCAAGGGCTACATAACCGGTTCCGAGCAGGTCAACGCGCTGATCAGCAAATGTTCCTGGTTCATCCATGTCATGCCGAGTCTCGCCACCTTGCGGGCCAACAGCCAGCGCGTCATCGAGTTGGCGCACGCCATTGAAAACGTCCAACAGCCGCAGGAATTCTACAGCCAGACCGGCCGTTCCGACTTCCACTATGCCAGCCAGAACCCGGTTTTCGGCCTGACCATCCAGAAGCTTGAACTGGCGCATCAGGGTGAAGACGCCACGCCGTTCCTGAGCGCAGCCAATCTGCGCTTTCGGCGCGGCGAGTGGGCATTCCTCAAGGGCGAATCCGGCTGCGGCAAGACTTCGCTGATCAAGGCGATCAACGGCTTGTGGCCTTATGGCCGCGGCACCATCGTCTTCCCTGACGGTGTGAGGAGCTTCTATGCCGCCCAGGAGGTCAAGCTGCAGCAGGTGTCGCTGAAGCAGCTGGTGTGCCTGCCCGGCTCCGAGGTCGACTATGGCGATGCCCAGGTCGCGGCAGCATTGCACAAGGCCGGCCTTGGCGACTTCATCGGACACATGGCCGATGAAAGCCGCGAGGGAAAGATCTGGGACCAGCTGCTTTCCGGCGGCCAGAAGCAGAAGCTGGTTGTGGCCCGCATCGTGCTGCAGCAACCGGGACTGCTGTTCCTCGACGAAGCGACCGGCGCGCTCGATCCCGATGGCAAGATTGCCTTCCATCAGGCGATCAAGGACAATTGTCCCGATGTCACGGTGATCAGCATCATGCACGAGGCGGTGGCGCCACGCTCGGCCTCGGGCGAGGAATTCTACCACAGCGTGGTCGCGATCGCCGACGGCGTCGCCACCAAGAGGCCGCTTGTTCCGAACCTGCCGCGCGAGCTCACCACCATCCTTACGCAGCCGCGGCCGGTCGAGGACAAATGGATGCGTTTTTCGCGCCGGCTGAAGCAGAAATAGCAACGACGCCGAAGCGCGTTCCGCCACCGGCAACCGGGCACCCGCTCCCTCCCCTGCAATAACGATCACAGTCCCGCGATTGCGCCGGTTCCCGGCTGTTTTCCGCCATACCTGCGATTGACTCGCCAAGATGCGCTCCTATGTTGCGCCCGCTCGCTGAATTCCAACTCGAACCCGCGAGCAGAAAGGTCACGGCGCCATGCCTGGCGACAGTAGTCGAACGCAACCGCCGTCCGCCTGGAAGTGACCTCTAACGGCTCACGTCCTGCCGGACGGCAAGGAGTGAGCCATGAACGAATTTACCCCCGTCGTAGCGGGCGACGATGCCGTCGCGATCGCGCGTATCCTTGCCAATAATCACGTCGCCGATGTCGTCGAGGCCCTGAACCGGGAACCTCGCGAAACCGCGATCGAACTGCTTTGCGAAGTGCCGTTCGAGCGGCTGGTCGAGATTTTCGACCAGCCGGAACTCGACGGCGCCTCCGAACTGGCCGAAGCGCTGCCGCGCGCCAAGGCGTGCAAGCTGCTGACCGCCATGTCGGTCGACCGCGCCGCCGATATCCTGCGAGAGCTGGATGAGCCGACGCGTTCCGAGCTGCTTGGCGGGCTGGCTCCGCCGCTGCGGGCAACGCTGCTTTCCATTCTCGGCTATCCCGAAGGCAGCGCCGCCTCGATCATGACGACCGAGTTCGTCAGCGTGCCTTCGGATTGGACCGTTGGCCGCACGCTCGACTACATCCGCAAGGTGGAGCGGACGCGCGAGACCGTCTACGCCATCTACATCGTCGACCCCGAGACGCATGTGCTGGTGCGATCGACCGGCCTGCGCCGGCTAATCACGGGCGAGCCGGACGATCCGATCCTGTCGGTGGCGCCGGATCGCGCCCCGGTGACGGTGACGCCGCTTACCGATCGCGAAACACTGGCGCAGACGATCTCCAAATACGATCTGCTAGCGGTTCCCGTCGTCGACCGCGGCAAGATCCTCGGCATCGTTACCATCGACGACATCATCGACACCATGATCGAGGAGACGACCGAGGACGCGCATCGCTTTGGCGGCATGGAGGCGCTCGACGAGCCCTACATGAAGATGAGCTTTCTCGCCATGATCAGGAAGCGCGGCGGCTGGCTGTGCGCGCTGTTCATCTCGGAGATGCTGACCGCCAATGCCATGCAAAGCTATGAAGGCGAACTGGAAAAGGCGATCGTGCTCACCCTGTTCATCCCGCTGATCATGAGCTCGGGCGGCAATTCCGGCTCGCAGGCGACCTCGCTCGTCATTCGCGCGCTGGCGCTGCGCGAGATCGGCCTTCGTGACTGGTGGCGGGTGGCGTTGCGCGAATTGCCAACCGGCCTGGTACTCGGCGCCATGCTTGGCGTGGTCGGCATCTGCCGCATCGCGCTCTGGCAGTATATGGGCTTCTACGATTATGGGCCGCATTGGCCGCTGATCGCGGCGACCGTGGGGGCAGCCCTTGTCGGTATCGTCACCTTCGGCTCGCTGTCGGGGTCGATGCTGCCGTTCGCGCTGAAACGGATCGGCTTCGATCCGGCGAGCGCCTCGGCGCCGTTCGTCGCCACGCTGGTCGATGTCACCGGCCTGGTGATCTATTTCTCGGTGGCGCTGGTCATCCTGCGCGGCACTTTGTTGTAATAAGCTTCAGGCCTCCCATCGCGGTGGCACAGCGGCTGCCATGGGGGGTTCTTCAAGATCGAGCGCGCGGGCGTCAATCGACCCGCACGCCGTTCTTCACGCGGTAGGTGGGCTTGTACATGGTGACCAGTTCCTCCGCTGCCGTCGGGTGGACGGCCATGGTGCGGTCGAAATCATCCTTGGTGACGCCGGCCTTCAGCGGAATGCCGAGCAACTGCGCCATCTCGCCGGCGTCCGGCCCGAGGATGTGCGCGCCGAGCACTTTTCGCGTGGCGCCATCGACCACCAGCTTCGTCAGCATCCTTTCGTCGCGGCCCGACAGCGTGTGCCGCATCGGCCGGAATGTGGCGCGGTAGATTTCGATATCGGCGTAGCGCTTGACGGCATCGTCCTCGGACAGCCCGACGGTGCCGATCTCCGGCTGTGAGAAGACGGCGGTCGGAATGGTGTCGTGGTCGGGCGCGGTCGGATTGCCCTTGAATGCGGTCTCGATGAAACACATGGCCTCGTGGATCGCCACCGGCGTCAACTGCACGCGGTTGGTGACGTCGCCGATCGCCCAAATGTTGTCGATGTTGGTGCGGGAATATTCGTCGACAACGATGGCGCCGGTTATGCCGAGCTCGATACCGACGCCTTCCAGGCCCATATTCTCGGTGTTTGGGAGGCGGCCGATGGCGAGCATGACCTGGTCGATCGTCAGTACCTTGCCGCCGGTGACCAACGCATCCAGCCTGCCGTCCGGCCGTTTGCGGACCCATTCCGACACGCCGTGGCAGAGGATCTTGATCCCCTTCTTTTCCATGGTTTCGTGCAGCATGTGCCGCAGGTCCATGTCGAAGCGTGACAGTATCTCCTTGCCGCGATAGACCAGCGTGGTGTCGACGCCCAAGCCATGGAAGATATTGGCGAATTCGACGGCGATGTAGCCTCCGCCCTCGATCATGATCGCCTTCGGCAGTTGCTTGAGGTCGAAAACCTCATTGGAAAAGATGCAATGCTCGTGACCGGGCAGCGCCGGGTGCGGCGCCGGCCGGCCGCCGGTGGCGATCAGGATCTGGTCGGCGGTGACGGTGCGGTCATCGCCCAGGAGATGCACGACATGCGGGTCGACCAGCATGGCGCGCGAGTGGAACGTCTCGCCGCCGGCGCCTTTCACGTTCTTTTCGTAGATCGCTTCCAGACGGGCAATCTCGCGGTCCTTGTTGGCGACCAGCGTCGGCCAGTCGAAGCTCGCCTCCGGCACCGTCCAGCCATAGCCGGCGGCGTCGGCAAAATGCTCGGGAAATTGCGAGGCATAGACATAGAGTTTTTTCGGCACGCAGCCACGGATGACGCAGGTGCCGCCATAGCGGTATTCCTCCGCGATGCCGACACGCTTGCCGAGCGCTGCCGCCACGCGCGCCGCTCTCACCCCGCCGGAGCCGCCGCCGATGACGAAGAGATCGTAGTCGTAACCGGCCATGCTGCTGTTCCTTGCCTCAGGAAATGTTTGCGACAGGTAGGCCGCATGAAGCCAAAAGAAAAGCCCGGTTTCCACCGAGCTTTCTGGTCCAGCGGCAAGGATGCCGGTGGCGAAATCAGACGTCTTAGTTCTTCGGCGCTTCCGGCTGGTCACCGTCTGCGGGCGCATCGCCGTCGGCAGGTGCAGCGCCATCGGCGGGGGCAGTTGCGTTATCCGGCGCAGGCGCGGCCGGAGCAGCGGCCTTCGCGGCTGCTGCCAGCGTTTCGCCGACCTGCTGGGCGAGATCGCGCGCCAGGCCGTTCTGCCAGATGTCGGCGGCCTTGACCAGTTCGCGCGTCACGTTGGGGCCGTTGTCGAGCAGCTTCTTGCCGGCATCGGAATTGTAGAAGGCGGCGATGTCGGTGAGATCCTTCTCGGAGAACACCTTGGCATAGGCGAGCGCTGCTTCCTTCTCCAGATCGGCACGGCGCGAGGCCAGCGCCAGTGCCTTCTCGCTGACGGTCTTGCCGATCAGCTCCTGCATATCAGGGTTCTTCTGGATGAGCTGCTGCTCGAGCGAGGCCGCTGCTTGCGGCAGGATGTTGTCGAACGAGTCGGTCGCGTGGATTGCCGTGACCGCCGCCCGTGCTGCCTTCAGATGCGATTCCGTGATCTCCTGCGAGAACGCCGGGGAGGAGAAGGCGAAAACGGCCGAAGCCGCCAGAACGGCGCAAAGATTGCGAACCCGGTTATGCAACATCATGATCGGTAGAACTCCCTGGTTTTCGGGCGGCATGGACGGTTTGGATGCCGTCGCCGCCGGCGATGATGGCCGCTGACGCCAGCCCGATGAAAAGACCATGCTCGACCACACCAGGAATGGCATGGAGAGCATTCGAAAGCGCTCTTGTATCCGGAATGCGGCCAAAAGATGCATCGAGGATAAAATGGCCGCCGTCTGTAACAAAAGGCTGGCCCCCCGTCATCCTCAATGTAACCGGGCCGGAAAGGCCGAGACTTTTGGCCGCTGCCGCGACCGCGATTTCAGTGGCGCGCAGGCCAAATTGGTTGACTTCGATCGGCAACGGAAACTGGCCAAGGGTGTCGACCATCTTCGAGCGATCGGCAATGACGATCATGCGCTGAGATGCCGCCGCGACGATCTTTTCGCGCAGCAGCGCCCCGCCGCCGCCTTTGATCAGCGTCAGCGCCGCGTCGATCTCGTCGGCGCCGTCGACGGTGAGGTCGAGCTCGGGCGTTTCCTCA
Organism: Mesorhizobium sp. M1078; assembly: GCF_040318615.1. Lineage (NCBI taxonomy): Bacteria > Pseudomonadati > Pseudomonadota > Alphaproteobacteria > Hyphomicrobiales > Phyllobacteriaceae > Mesorhizobium > Mesorhizobium sp. M1078. The sequence continues at coordinate 54,799 of NZ_JAMYMP010000013.1, read as the reverse complement.
AGCGTCGACAGCGGCACGCCGAGTTCGCGGCAAAGGGCTGCAGTGCGCTCCGACGTCGGCACGCCGATGACGGACAAGCCGGTGGCGATCTTTTCGGCCAGCAGCCGCACGAATTCGTCGGCCGTCGTCCCGGTGCCGATGCCGATGCGCATGCCGTCACTGACATGGGCAAGGGCAGCCCGCGCAGCCTCGACCTTCAACTGCCTCGCATCCATGCTCGCCCCGGGGATTTGGCTTGGTTCTGATTTTTCTGGATGCGCGCTCCTAGCACTTTTGCCCGCAGGGTCAAAGACTTTGGCTCGCACCGGCTTGCCTGAAAGAAGCGCAGCCGCTATCGCCTGCCTGCAATGCATCAGCCACAGGACAGGCCATGACCCAACCGATCATCGTGTTCGACCTCGACGGGACGCTGATCGACACGGCGCCGGACCTGCTCGACAGCCTCAACCACAGCCTTGCCGCCAGCGAGCTTGCCGCTGTCGACGAGGCCGGCTTCCGGCGTTTTGTCGGCCAGGGCGGACGGGTGATGATCGAGCGCGCGCATACCGCGCAGCAGAAGTCGCTGGCGGTGGAGGAGCACGACCGGCTGCTGAAACTGTTCCTCGACCACTACACGCTCAACATCCCCGGCAAGTCCCGCCCCTACCCCGGCGTGGTCGATGCGATCGCCCGCTTCGAGAAGGCCGGCTACCTGCTTGCCATCTGCACCAACAAATATGAGGCGAATTCGAAAGCGCTGATCGAGGCGCTCGGCCTGACAAAGCATTTCGCCGCGATCGCCGGCCAGGACACGTTCGCCTTCCGCAAGCCCGACCCGCGCCATCTGACCGAGACCATCCGGCTCGCCGGCGGCGATCCGCATCATGCGCTGATGGTCGGCGATTCGCACATCGACATCGACACCGCCAAGGCCGCCGGCATTCCGGTCGTCGCCGTCGATTTCGGCTACACCGACCGCCATGTCAGGGAATTCGAGCCATCGGCGGTGATTTCGCATTTCGACGCGCTGACGCTCGACCTGGCGGAACGGCTGATTGCAGCGGCGGCCGGCTGAGCGAAACGGGGATTCCGCGGCAGCGCCTGTCCTCGGCTATTTCAGGCACAGAAGGCCGGCGCATCTCCTTGACTTCACGACCCTGCCTCCCTTATATCGCGGCTCGCTTGGCCTTCGGGCAACGAGCGGGCGATTAGCTCAGCGGGAGAGCACACCCTTCACACGGGTGGGGTCGCAGGTTCAATCCCTGCATCGCCCACCATTTTCTTTCCCGGAACAGCACACTCCAAGCCAGCACTCCTAGCAGCTGCAACTCGCCCCTTCCCCACCAAAATTCTTCTGCGCAAAGTTCAACGCGCTTGAGTAGCTCGTGTAGCTCTGGAACTGGCATACATCGGATCCGTTCCGCACCTTCATCTGCTCGAGATCCCAGAACGAAACCTCGATGTGATCGTTGGCGCAGTAGACCGTGTATTTTTCAGGCTCCAGCGCGTTGGCTTTCTGCAGCGGCATGGAGACGGCTGGAATGCAAAACGCGGAAAGTGCAAGCATGACGGCGTGACGCGTGCGCATGTAAAAACCTCTGGAGTGAGAACAGCCCGTATTTGTCGCGACGATAGTGAGCGGCGCATCGCGGCTTTTTTACGCGCCCTTGTCTTCGCCCCGCTCGGGCCTTCAGTGTTTCTATATGCTGGTCCATATCTCCAATGTGTTGGCCTTGATGATCGGCACCGCACGGGCTGTCACCAGTCGGCCAGCGGCAACCGTGAGGTCGGCGGCCAGCAGTTCGGCGGCGCCACGGTCGGCGTCGTTGTAGGGGTTGTAGCGAACTTCGTTCTTGCCGGCGGCAGCGGCGACACGTTCTTCGCCAGGGTTTGGAATGCCCCAGCCCAAGGCCCGCATTTTTGCGGAAAGCGCCCCGGCGTCCTCGCGCGCCATGCCGGCGAACTGGACGTAAACCGTCTGTGGGCTCTGCTGGATACGCAGCCGGTCCTTCAGCGTGTTGAGTGCGTTGCGATCCTGCTCACCGATAACAGTCTGGCCGTCGGCTGCCGAAAGGGCGAGATCGGCAACCGCCCGGCGCGCGCCGGCAAACACAGCCAGCCAGTCCGGGCGTTCCCACAATTCAGGCGGTACCCCAAGCAGGGTCTCAAGCACGTTGCGGCGCCCCGCCGGTGTCAGCCCGCTTATGCTTTGCAGGCCGGCCATCTCGACGAGAGCCGCGACGATCTTCTGCCGTTCGACCACCGGAAGGTCTGCGTCTTCGAGGACGGCAATCAGGTCACCGCGCAGTGCATCATTTGCGCCGTCGAGCAGCTTGACGCGAGCCGCCAGTTCGTCGGCCGCGGTTCCATTGGGGCCGCGGTTCTTCAGTGAATCCGTCCATTCGATGAGAGGGTCGAAATTGAGGCTCGTGAGCCTTTCAAGCTCGGCAACCGGGAGCCGATACTGCTCGACGTTGAACGCCCCCGTAGCGTCGGCTGGAATGAAGAACGCATCGACCTCAAATTCCGGCTCCCTCACCTCTCCCTTCACGGCCGCCGACACCGAGGACACCGCGAGCTTCCAATAGGCATAAGGGACCGGCACGCCGTCGACCGGCTGGTCCGCGGGCCGGAAGACAGGACCACTGAAGATGGTCACCCGATTGGCGAGCGGATTGTGCTGCGAGCGAACCCAGTTTTCGAGCGGCACCCATCGGCTGCCGTAGAAAGTACGCGGCTGCGGCATCGTGTTTGGCAGGAAAGAGGCATACTGCGCCAGCTTGAGCGCCGCCGTTGCCGGATCGCCGGCGAACTCCGGACCCCAGGCGATGTCGCTGGCACTTGCAAATCGCGCCGCCAGCCAGGGCCGGTCCGCGCGAAAGTACCAGTTGGGACGAGGCTGGTAGTCGACCGACAATCGGCTGTCGGGTTTCAGTCTGCTGGCGGTGAATTGCAGCGGCAACCTCTGCGACCGATCCAGGTTGACGGCCGAATAGATGGCCATGCGATGAGTTCGGCACATGACCAGCGAGTAGTTGATGTAATCAAGCGGCGGCGCCACGGCGTCGTTGGCCAGGTCGTCGGTTATCCTGGGCAAGCCGATCGTGGCCCCTATGAAATCGACCTTGTATCCCGAAAGAACGTTAGGCTGTTTGTCTATGTCTTTGCCAAGCAGCGGTTCAAGCGCGGCGCGCAGCGGCGCCGGCAATTGGTCGAGCGCGACCTCGCCGCTTTTGACCTGCCCGGCCAGCTCGACCAGCACCCCCTGTCGCAAATCGGGCGCCAACTTGTCCAGGGACACGCTGCCGAGTTTGAGCTGTTCGACCACAAGCAAGATCGCGGATCGCAAAGTGGCCTGCGTGGCTTGCTGCTCGGCCAGCGTCTTGGCGGCGTCTTCCGCCTTCTTCTCGGCAACGGCAAGTGCAGCCTCGGCTCGCTGGCGTGCGTCTTCCGTCTTTTCAAGGGCGGTGGAAAGCTTTCCATTGAGCTTTGCGACCTCACTCGCCGTCGTCTCGGCATCCTTGCGCGCGTCAACAGCGTCATTTCTCTGGACGTAGGCGAAATAGGTGGTTGCCCCAAGGATCGCGGCCAGGATGGCAAACAGCGCGATCAATATATTCTTGCTGCGATCGCGCTGCTTCTGGCTGTCGGTCTCCGCCTTGGCGCTCGCCTCGACGAACTCGGCGATGTCCGGCCCCTGCGGCAGCTCCGCCGCCTCCTTCAGCGCTTCGCCGCGCAGGAGATAGCCGGGATAGCCGGTGTTCTTCCATTGCCGCGCCTGGGCGGCCACGCGAATGCGAAAGCGCTCGGTCAGCTCGTCCGAACTCAGTTCGTCGTCGGATGCGAAGCCGTCGCCGGATTCGGCACCGTCTTTGGTCGCGACGGCCATTGATTCAGGAACGGCGATGGCGACCGTTCCTGAATCGTTGATTTCACGCGATGCCGATTCGGAGTCAACCGCGACGGCAATTGGCTCTGTTGTTTCGAGCCCACCGCCACCTGCGAAAGACGCGAGCCGCACCGGGCTGACGTCGGCTGAGGTGATGCCCGGCCGCGTGACTAGTTCGGCGGACCAATAATCGAGTATGCGCTGCGCCGCGCGCCGGTCGGATTCCCGCGCGATGGTGCTGCCGGCGCGCCGTGCCTTGGCCAGGAAGTCGCGGATGGCCTGCGCATCGGGGGCCGTGTTGTCGATGCTGGCTTCCGTCGTCTCGGCGCCGGCCTTGTCGCTGCGGCTCATCGATGGGTCGACGGCTTCATTGCTGCTGGCGATGCGCATCAGCTCGAGATGTGCGATCCGGATGTCGCTCAGCGAAATAAAATCGGCCGGAGTTTCGGTCTCCGTGCCTGTCGCAAGTTCATCGCTCATGGCCCCAGGTCCTCAATGATCTTGTGCAAAGGCGTGCTGACGCGGACGATCGAGGCGCATTCCGTTTTCAGCGCCAGATCGACCTGGACGAAGCGTTGCTGGGCCTCGTCCCGATAGGCTTCGAAGGCAAGGATGAAGGCGGTATCGACGGTCTCGCGCGATAGCTGGTCGTTGACGTCGGTGGAGTAGTCGACGAGCGTCGCCCGCCACGCTCCAGTGGGGTCGAGGTCGGCAAGAACCTTGACCTTCACTTCCAGGTTTCGCCACAGCGGCGAAAACTGGAACGGCAGCGACTTGTCCGCCGCAGCGCCCCCTTCTATCGGCTCAATCATGTCGGTAAGGCTGGCCAGCTTGTTGTCGATGTCCTGCCATAGCTTGTGCTCGACGACGCGCGCATAGATGGTCGAGGACAGCACCATGATCGCGTCATGCGCGGCCTTGATCAAGGGCACGGACGGCTCTTCTGCAGGAAGTTTGCCGGCTATCGTATCTAGACCGGTGGCCAAAAGTCCGAAGGGCAGGTTCTTTGCCGTGACGAAAATCTGCTGGTTGAGCCGCGACGGCACGACGCGCAGCACGGTGCGCACGTCAAACAGCGCGTCGTAGGCGTCCGGAGACTTGTTATCGACGGCAGCCTGCAACTTGATCGCAGCCGCCTTGAGGTCGTCGAGCCAGGCCTGCTCGATATCGTGAAGCGCCGGCCCCGCCGGCAGTTCCATGACCGACTCTCCGATAGAGACACAGAAGAGCTTCAATATTTTGAGGAAATTGCGCATGACGCGGACCTGCTCCAGGTCGGCCCCCATGTCGCGGGCGGCGACCAGCAGGTTCTGGAAGCTGCCGATGCCGTATTGAAAACTCTGCAGATGGTCATGCAGGTCCTTGTAGGTCTTGAGGACATCGATCTGGCTGGTGACATTGGTGAGGCCGTTGTCGGCGGCAAGCGTGGCCTGAATGTCCTTGGACTGCTGGTTGACGGCGTTGAAGCCTGCGAGCGCGGTGTTGACCCGATCGTCGGTCGTCATGCCGGGCAACTCGGCCGTCGGTTTCTGGCCCGCGGCGAGTTCGTCCAGATAGGCCTTGAACCGGGCCGCGCACTGCGGATTTTGCGCCACGACGGCAGTCATAAGCGCCTGCGACAGTTTATTGGTCAACGCATAGTCAAGGATGTTGAACCAGACTGTAAGCGCCGCCCCCTGGAGGTTGATGGCGCCAGCGACGATTCCAGCGTCCTTGGTTACCTGCAACCAATCGGGAGGCAATGGGTAGAGATCAGCCAGTTGAAGCCTGAGGTCGAAATAGGCGCTGATCTCTGAACTCCCTGGTGTTTGGTGTCTGGCGTTATGAACCGTCACATCCCAAAAATTTTACATGCCGTAGTCCCAAATCGCCGCGCATCGAGCTGCGCCATCGGTCTGCATAGCTCACCATCTACACAGGCTTGGCCGCGAGGTCCTGGATGATGGTGTCGATCGCAATGCCCTCGTTGCGATAATATGTGCTTTTGGTAGGCGCGTTGGGCTCGGTGAGCCAGCCTCCGCTGTGATGCAGCGCAATCAGGTTCCAGTCGGTGTCGAAGACCGGCGAGCCCGACGAACCCGGCAGTGTGTCGGTCAGATACTGGACGCGGCCGCCGCCGACGAAGGCCACGACATTGGCGACGAACGAAATCTGTTTCTGCGCACCGCCGGGATGCTGGATGATATTGACGTGATCGCCGACCTTCACGGCCATGGGCTTCATGTCCAGCTCGCCCCACTTGGAAGCATCGCCCTTGATGCGGACGGCTGACCAATCATTGTCGTTGGAGGTACGAAGAGGCACGGCGGTGTCGATGTCGAACTGGTCGAGCGGCGCGTCGAGCCCGGCAACGGTGCGCTGATAGTTGAACTGGACCACCGTGCCCGCCAATGAAGCGTCGTCAGGCAAGACATGGTTGTTGGTGATCAGTATCCCGCCGGTGGTCATGAAGCCGGTGCCGGAGCTGCCATCCGCACGCTTGATGCGCACCACCGATCTTGCCCTGACAAGGCCGAGTTCGAGATAGCTGATCGGCACCAGCGTGCTCTTGTCGCCAAGGATTTTTTCGAGCTGGGCCGGCGCCGTCGCGCCGCTCCAATTGGCGGTCGCGGGGCCTTCGACCGGCGGCGGCGGGGCGTGCTGCTTTGCCTGCAGCAGTGCTTGGTCGCCGGGATTCTCATCGAGTGCAAAGGCGACGAGGTCGTCGGCCCTGGTCTCCTGCTTTGCGCGCTGGACAATCGCAAACCAGTTGTTGATCGCCTTGTTGTCAAAGGCGATCTGGGCAGTCGAAAGACCGACACCTTTGGCAACACGCACGCCGTCGCCGATCATCGGGTAGAGGTTGGCAAGGATGCGGTTGAGACTGTTCAGTTCGGATTGCGTCCATTCGGTCATGGGATTCCCTCCGACCCTAAGCCTTCTTCTTCCGCTTGCGTGATCCCGCCCGCATCGCAATTTCGGTGCCGCGAACCGTTTCGTACTGGTCGGCATCGATCAACGACTGGTCGAAGCTGACGCCGGTCATTTCGGAGATTTCGGTCAGCGGGTACATGGCGCCGATGAACTCGTCGGAGACGGCAAACTCCAGCTCCGTGTCTGACAGATCCTGTTCGAGCACGAAGCCATAACTGGCGATGCCGTCACTGACGCGGGCGACCACCACCTTCCAGAAGCGGCGCGGCACTAGCGCGCGAAGACTGGTGCCTTTGGGACCCTTGCCGGCAAAGGTCCGGTCGTCTTTGGCGAGGACCGGCCCGGCGAAGACGCAAAGCCGCTCGCTCGCCGCCTCCGACAGGACGTGGTTCTCAAGATCGCCCCAGTTCTTCTCGCCGCTGTCGGAGCGGTTGTAGCCTTCGACCTGGGGCGAGCAGTTGGTGACATGGAAGGAGCAGACATTGCCCCTGAGCAGCAGCTCGAAGGTGCTGCCCCAGGCCACGTCATCGCGCCTGACGATATGACCCTTGTCGAAGGCGCCCTGATCCTGGGTGTAGAAGACGTCGGGGATCTGGTACTTGTCGTCGAGCCGCAGATCCGGGAACCAGCGCTCGCTGAACAGGCCGCCGCGCGAATAGTTGCGGCCCTTTTCCGGCTCGCGCAGATTGCTCTCCTCGGTGACGTTGGAGGCGGTGAACAGCGCCAGCCGCCGCTTGGCGTGCATCTTGAGCGAAAAATTCTGGTAGTCGAGTTGCGTGCCGCCGGCCTTGAGCGGCGCCAGCACGGAGAGGTCGGTGGCCTCAGGCATGGGCACAACGACCGGCGCGAGTTTGGTGCCGCCAGAGAGAAATTTCTCATCGTAGCCCTTATAGCCGGCATAGTCCGCGACCGTTTTGGGAACGAATGCGCCGCCTGGAGGGGTCGGCTTGGCCGCTTCGAGCTCGACCGATTCCGTGACCGCTTCATGGGCAGGCGTTGCGCCGAGCGAGACGGTGATGCGCAACGGCACTTCGAAGGTGACGCTGCCGCCCGGCGAAACGACGACGCCTCCGGATGGAGGCGTCTGGGTGGCGACGCCCGGGATCTGCTGGACGCCGCCGACTTCAACCAGGTTTACGCCCTCGGCCGGCGACCCGCTGTCCGCCTTGTTCCACCATGCGCCCCAATCGTTTGGGCCGCCGCTGGCGGCGCCGGCGAAATTGAGGCCGAGGTCGACGACACGCTGGTCCTTGGCGAGCGCGCCGGTGGGCACGGCGTAGTTGCGCTCGAGATAGCGGCCGGCGAAATGCAGCGCCACGACCTCGCCGGTGGCGAGGTTGATCATGGCGGTGCCGGAGTTGCCGCCAGTGGTCGAGCAATCATGTGTCGCCGCGCTGACGATCTTGCCGAAACTCTCCGTATCGAAGCCGCCCCGCAGCATGCCCGGTTGCAGGCGCTTGACCTGGAAACGATTGCGCATGAGCTCGTTCTGGACATCGACCGCGTTGCGATTGTCGAACGCGGGATAGCCGATGGCGACGACTTCCTGGCGCAGCATATCGCGCGCGTCGGCGACCGCGAGCGACAGCGGCGTGATGTTGTCGGGCAGGCCTTCGACTTCGAGGATCGCCATGTCCCAATAGGGATGGATCATCCGGACATTGCGGATCTTGAAGACGTTTCCCGCCGCCGAATCGCGCTTGAAGTCGATGCCGGCGGCGCGGCCGTTGATGAATTGCAGATTGCGGTCGCCAAGGCCGTCCGCAAATATCTGCGCCACATGACGGTTGGTCATCAGCAGGTTGCGGCCGACGACGAAGCCCGTGCCGCCGTAAGGGATATTGGTGTTCCACAACAGTTCGATACGCCCGATCGCCGGCAGGGCGGCTTCGATGCGCTGCTTCAATGCGGCCTCGCTGGTAAGCTTCGTCCACAGGGAATGGCCAGGTGTCGGAGCGCCGTCGAAAGTCAGCGTCGTAAAGGTGCCATCCTTGATGTCATAGACCGGCCGCAACTCCGGGATGATTATGGCTTCCAGATCGGAAAGCTGCTCGGGCGCGACTTCGGCGCCCCGCGCGAGGCTCTCCATGCCAGCGCGCGCCGATTCAAACGCCGCCTCCGTCTTGCCGGCTTCCGCAGGCGCAAGGGATTCCAGAGCGCCGCCTGCCATCTTCTCCATGTTGCCGAGGACCGATTCAGTCCCCTCGCCCCCGGTGACGAGATCGAGATATTGACGGATTCGCTGCTCTCTGCTGACCGGCATAGTCGCCCCCAAAGGTCCTGTCGAAGTAAAAGAACTGTATTGCCAGATTTTAGACCGGCGCAATTCTGACCGGCAGGCAAAGAAACAAATCAATTTGCGTCGAAGATGACCGGAGCGCAACGTCGGCATGTCTCTTTGCCGGCAGTCGCTCGCGCGATGTATGACGTTCGCATTATTTCAGCGATGCCGTATGTGATCTCCGTCACAGACGCTCACGCTGTTTGCGCCCACCTATCGCAACGGGTGGAAGGGCCATTGCGGCCGCTCGGTTTTACAGAAATTTTATCACCTATCCATTTTTATCAGTTGGCGCCTGCACGCGCGGCTCCTCTCGCCGCGGTTGCAGGCGGCTTTCCGCCCGGCACGAGCCAGGCACTGGGCGCGACCACGGCGCCAAGCCTTTACAAGGCGTAATCGCAAGGGATGAACGCCGGCCTTTGACGCGGTGCACTCTTGCCTTAGACTTCGGGCCTTAAACTTCGCCGATTGCGGCAATTGGGAATTTGGAACATGGCTTTTGGCGGCCCTAACGACAGAAACGATCTGCCGCGCCTGGCACGCATCGATCCAAAGCTGTTCGATATCCTGTTCAGCGGCTGCAAGGTCGAGCGCTACGCCGCCGGCCAGCATCTGTTCGTCCAGGAAGATGCCGCCGACCGGATCTACGGGGTGATGAGCGGCACGGTGGAAATCTCGATCTATTCGCCCGGCGGACAGAAGCTGGTGGCCAATATCGAGCTGTCGCGCAGTCTGGTGGGCGAGATCGGCGCCCTGGACGGCCGGCCACGCACCGCCACCGCCATCTGCCTGACCGCTTGCGAGCTGGTTTCGCTCAGCAGGATACAACTCTTTGATCGCATTGAGAGAAATCCACCGCTGGCACGCGCGATGATCGAACTTCTGTGCGCCCGGCTGCGCTGGGTCAGCGGCGAACTCGGCGATCAGGCCTTCTTCGGCATCCAGGCGAGGCTCGCCAAACGCCTGGTCTTCCTGGCCAAGGTGATGGCCGACAGCGCCGGCTGGATCCCGATCTCGCAATCGGAACTCGGAGAGTTCCTCGGCGCCACGCGCGAGTCCGTCAACAAGACGCTCAACGACTGGCGCAACCGCTCGTTCATTGCCATCAAACGCGGCGGCCTGCGCATCACCGACACCAGGGCACTGCGCCACATCGCCGAGTCGCAGGACGACGACTGACGCCGAATCAGAGCCGCGAAATCAGGTAGCGCAGCGCCGAGCGGCTGGGCATGAAGAAATATCCACCCCCCTTGGTGGTGACGAATTGCGGCATGTCACGGAGCGTCGTGACCTTTTCCCATGACGGAATGGTGAACCTGCCATCGCCGCCGCGCGAACCAATCGTCGGGTCCTTTTCAGCGACGAGGCCCTGGAACGTGGCCGACGAAACCCAGGTCTGCTGAATGAATTCGTACTGGCGCTCTATGTCGGCGTTGAGGCACATGAACAGCAGCCCCTTTTCGACCTTGCCATTCTTACCGTCCTGCTTCTCATAGGTGCGGCCGACCCGCAGGATACGATGGCGCTTGCCGATATTGATCTGCGTATCGCGGTCCTCACCCAGCGAGTCGCGTGGGTTGGAACGGCGAATGTGGGCACCAAGCGGGCAGCGATGGCCTTGCGGATCCTCGGCGCCAGCGGCGAAGTTGTTGTCGATGACGCGTCCCGGATGATCCGGGTTGCGCACCAGCGAGCTACCGTTCTGCCAGCGGCCGAGCATCTTGGCGGCAATCCAGTCTTGCGTGATGGCTTGGTTGCCGAGTTGGCTCGCGACCAAGGCTGCAGCCTTTTTGCAGTAGTTGTTGAAGACGTCGACGTGCTGCTCGAACTGGCGAATAACCAGGAATGAACCGTTGCGCCCGAAATCGCGCGGCGGTGGCGGCAGGCCCGGAATCAGCCGGCTACGGCGCACCTGCGAAAGGATTCCAGTCCGATCGCGTGATGCGCTTACCGAGGGCGAGGCTGGATAGAACCCATGCTCATCACGATAGCCGAACAGGAACTCGCCGGGCGCGACCAGATGCATTGATGCAGCACCCCTGCTGGCGCGGGTCGTGCCCCGGACAATCGGCTGCGAAATCCCGTCCGCGAAACCGAAATGCTCGTAGGCTGGCCCACGTTCCGACCGATCGTCACGCTTTGCCCCGTCGGACGATTTCGTCTTCGTGTCGGTCGGACCCCGGTTTACGGCGAGCGGCAGTTCGGCGACGACCTTCATGCCTGCACCGGTCGTCTTTCGTCTCACGGTGGCAATCTCGGTCTTCAACCGTCCCGGGTCTTCAGCATAGCAGACGATGACCAGGTCCACAGGGTTCTCCAACGACCCCCACTCCCATTCGTCCGGGCCGTCGCGGCCTCGGTCGTCCAGTATGCGCCCACGCTCGGGATTGCCCATGCCATGGCGAAAGGCGATCGGAAATGTTTCCAGTGGATCGCCCTCCACACCCTCGTCGAGCCCAAACTGCCGCAGGCCACCGGGACCAAAGGCGACTATCATAGCTCGCCCGGCGGGCCTGCCTTCGCCGAAACTCGTCTGCTCGACAACGAAATCGAGCCAGGCTCTGCGCTTGGGCGCCGGCAACTTGTCCGGCACCCGGATCGCAAGCATATGCGAATAAGCGAGCGGGCCGAGCGGGCCGAAGAAGATGGACTGGATCTCGCCGGTTTCCAGCTGCTGTTCGAGAGGCGCCGGAAAGGCAGAGCTGATATTGGCCAGCAGCGAAGTGGTCTTTTGAACGGTGGTCGTTTCGCTCGCCGGGCGCCGTAGCGAACCGAACAAGCTCAGCCAGTCGCGCGCCTCGTTGCCGACGGCGGAAGCAATGCCGCGCCTGACCCGGGAATTGATCCGGATGCGCTCTGTGTTGATTTGGGGATAGGCGGAGTACCAGAACAGGGTCGGCACCTGCTGGCGCCGCGCCCACCGCTTGAAACGATCGCCGTCGCGGGCGCCGTCCAGGAACAGCCATCGTGTGCGTGGATAGCCCACGGTGTTGCTCCACACGCCGGTCAGGCCAGCGGACGCCTTGGCGATGAAGTCCTCAAGATAGCTTTCCCAGCTGCCGCCGTAGTTGGAGAAGAACATCAATCGGTTGGAGCCGGGCAGCAGTATCCAGCGGGCGAAATGGATGGTGTTGATGGTGTTGAGGAAGCCTGGCTTGAATACCTTCTGGGCAGCTATCGAGATCAGGTAGAAAGAAAACCTGAGCGCCAGCCGCCGCAGAATGCCGGCCTTCATCGTCGAAATCGCAGTCAGATGGTTTTGTGCCGCGTGGCCCTCCTTGACGAGTATCGCGTTCAATTCAGATATGCCGATCGATGTGCTTTCCGGCCGATCCCTGTCCTCGCGGCGTCGCAGCGCCAGCAAGCACGAAAACGCCAGCAGCGCCGCTGCCACCGACACTCCAAGTCCCGACAACAGAAGTGAGGTGATTGCTACGGCTATGGCGGTGAAGGAGATTTCCTGGGAACTGATGTCGATAGATCTGCCGAACACCACACTGTAGGTCATGTACCAGCAAGCAGCCCAGATGATCGCCACCGTGACGAAGACCGGTGGTACCAGCAACGTCGTCATCAGGGCACGGCCCCAATGACCCGGCGGCTTTTCCAGCAGGCTCTCGGCCGGCTCGAACGCCCAGGCAAACGTCCCTAGTGACTGGACATGCTGGCGAACTTCAGCGAGCACGGCAGGAGCGTTGCCGGCGCCTTTGCGTGGCCGCTCGACGATGTCGCGCACGGCTTCGAAAAGCTGCTGCTCGGCCTTGATACGCTGGACCGAGTGCCCCGGCGTGCCCGAAAACACCAGTCCGGCATTGCTGCCGAAGGACGGCGATATGTCGACATTGTGCTTGCGCAGGAAATCGTTCAATGCGCCGCCATCGCGCAGATCGCAGACATCCTTGAAGATCGGCCGCAGCCGGTGCCCGATGGCGTGCGTGACCGCATCGATGACATCGTCGATGCTGCCGTCACCGGAAATCTCGAGAACCAGAGCTCCTTTTTCCTGACCGGAATCAGCGCCGATCTCGCCGGTGCCGACCACGGTCAGGCTGGTGAAGTGGACGGTGCCGGCAATGTCGAGCGCGGTGCGGATATCTTCGACGGCCGGGTTGCCGAGGCTGGCAACCTTGTCGCGGACAGCATCCAGCGACGCGGATCGGGTGACCGGGCAGACCACCGTCACCATGGACTGCGTTACGGTGCGGCAGAGTTCTGCCCGTTCGAAATCGACCTTGAGGGTTTCGGGATAGGCGCCGATGCGGGTCATCCGCCCGGCCTTGCCGGGCATGCGGCGCACGCCCTGCTTCTGGAACAGGGCGCGCAGGCTTTCGCCGATCTGGATCCTGGCGATCTCGGCGCCGATGCACTGATGAATGCCGTGGCCGAACACCATGTAGTCGCGATGCGGGCGCGATGTGTCGAACTGGTCCGGGTTCTGCACGGCGTCCGCATCGAACATCGCCGACAGCGTCGCCGGCATCACCACCGTGCCGGCTTTCACCAGGCGCTCGCGGCGCGTGCCCTTGCCGATGATCGCGTCGCGGGCCGTGTAGCGCCACGGGCCGACCCAGATCGGCTTGAAGCGCATGGCTTCAAGGACGGCCCTGTCGAGCTTGGCGGTATCGTTTTCGGCCAATGCGGCATCGATAGCCTGCCGTGCGTCGGGCCGCGACAGGATCACGTCGAGGCAATTGCCGGCGGCCAGCACATTGGTCGGGACGAAGCCGGCGATCATGCCCAGCATGATCGAATTGAGGTCATCCCGCGACAGGCGGCCCTGATCCATCTGGACAACCAGCCTCGCCAGCGGTTGCTCGGCCTTCAAGCCCCGGTCCCTAGCCGACTGGATGGAGCGATCGATGACTTTGAGAAGACGGTCGCCCGCCACCACTGCGAGTTCGCGCATGACGGGGCTCGCCGTCGGGTCCGAAAAGAACAGCGCACTCAGCGCGATCGCCCAGTCGGCGAATTCGGATTCATCGTCCATCTCGACGCCGAAATAATCGCGGCAGATGTGCACCGGGACGATCTTCATCAACCTGGAGATCGCATCGAAGCCGGGGCTGGCGCGCGTCATGATCTCTTGCGAATGACGCGCCGCGATCGGCCTGACGGCGGCTTCGACCTCGGCCGGCGGGAATGCACTCAGCACCGACGATTTCATGCGCCGGTAGTCGGCGCCGTCCTGCATGCCGAGGATGAAGTTCGATCCGCGGGCAAGCTCGGTCATTTCCGGGCCGTACGGGGTCTGGAATTCGTCGCCGCGCTCCAATATGTCGCGGACATCGGCGTTCTTGGTGACCACCAGAACACCGAAGAGCTTGCCGGTCGGGCGGATACGCCGCAACAGGGAAAGCGCCCAGCGGGGGTCTTCGGCCAGAGACCCGACGATGCGCGCAATCAGCCCTGTCTTGCGGATCCGGCCGAGATCGAAGGGCGGCATTTCCGACAGCGGGCGCTGGTTTTTCTGGGCCACGCGAATAGCGTCGAAATACTTCAGTTCGGTCATGCGCGTTCAAGCCCCCCGGCTATCCACGTCATTGCGATGCCGGCCGTTCAACGCCTAGGTTTGCATCGGTTGCACGTATGTGAATCTTTTCACAGTTGGTCCATGTTCCAGCCAGCATTGACGCCATGTTCATTTGGCCAGTCGGAAATTGGCGACGAGGATCTCGTTCGCGGCCTTGTCGGTGAACGGTATCCAGCGCACACGCTGTTCTGAAAAATCGGGATGCCGGGTGGTGAAAATGGTCATCTCGCGCCGCGCCTGTTCCGGCCGGCCGCTTCGCATCAGCGCGCCGATCTTCAGGAACCTGGAATAGAAATAGCCGGGAGACAGGTTGAGCGAGCGGTCAGCGGCAGCGATCGCCGCCGGCCAGTTCTCGACCAAACAATAGGCCGCCGTCAGTTCCCCCAGATTGTGGAAGCGGTAGAGGTCGAACGGGCTCAATCGCTCGGTATCGAGAAAGAACGGTATCGCGGTCGCGGCATTGCCGAGCAGCAGCTGGGCGCTGCCCATGGCCGAGCGCGCGAAGGCAAAGCTCGGATTGATGTGGATCGCTTCCTCGAGATGGTCGACGGCCGACCGCGGTTCGCCGCGCATGATGTCGACGGCGCCGAGATGGGCGTGCGGGCGCGCATCCAGGCTGTCCACCAGCAACGCCTTGCGGGCAAACTGCTCGACCTTGTTCAAATCGTCGCTGTCGCCGAAACGCAGCCATGCCCGCCAGAAATACCACCACGCCAGTTCGTTGAGCACGGCGCTCGAATTGGCGTCTTCGCGGTAGGCCTTCTGGAAGAACTCGAGTGCGGTTTCGGTGTCGCCGCGGGTGCGCCGGTTCATGTGCCAGCGGCCCCGTCGCACCAGTTGCCAGGTCTCCAGGCTTTCCCAGGGAACCTGGAAGGTGCGTGCCTGTTCCGCCCGGTCGACCTCCTTGTCGAGGATCGAAACGATCTCAGCGCCGATCTGGTCGCGCAGGTTGAAGATGTCGACCAGATCGCGATCGAAGCGCTGCGACCACACCAGCCGCCCGTTGGATGCGTCGGCCAGCGAGGTGTTGAGGCGGATCTGGCCACCATTGCGCATCAGCGTGCCGCTGACGATGTAGCGCGCGCCGAGCGCGTTGCCGATCACCCGGGTGCCCAGCGTGTCGTCGCGGAACTGGAAGCTGGAGCCCTTGGCGATGACCGAGAGCCATCTGGTGTTGGATAGACCATAGATGATGTCCTCGGCGATGCCGTCGGCCATGTAGCCGATGTCATGCTCGCCGCCATCGGCGTGGAAGGGCAGGACGGCGATCGCCGGCGGCCCCTTGGACGACAGCTTCTGCTGCGCATTGGCCTGGGGAATGGCCGCGAACGACGCCGCCGGCGAGGATCCGTTGCCGCTGCGGCCGGCGATCAGAACGCGCACCGGCAAGGCGATGTTCTTCAGCATGAATTCGCCGAGATCGGTGAATTCGGCCGCCGTCTTGTCCTTCACATGGTGCCAGGTCGTCTCCGAAACGGCGAGACCGTCGCCCGGCGCGAATTCCTGGATTCTCGCGGCGATGTTGACGTCGTCGCCGTAGAGGCGGCCACCACGCACGATGACGTCGCCGGTGTTGATGCCGGCGCGAAACGGCATGCGCATATCGTCGGCAACCTCGGCGTTGAGGGCGACGATGCGGCCCTGGAAATCAAAGGCCGCGCGCAACGCCTCGATCGGATTGCCGAACTCGGCCATGATGCTGTCGCCGGCGTCGCCGAACGTGCGGCCGCCAAATGTGCCACAGCTGTCGGCGATGATGTCGCGCCGTTCCTCGAATGCCGCGACAGCAGACTCGTCGTCGATGCCCATCAGCCGGGAGAACCCGACGGCATCGATAGAAATGATTGTCGCCAGCTGACGGGTGTAGTTCCGTACAGCCATGTTCGAGCCCCCGCTCCCTTTCTGGTTCTGGTCCAGCACAGGCGACGACCCGTTCCTGAAACACTTCGCCGCGCGCTGAGAGATGAAGATTCCGGCGGGGTTGGCGCGCCATGCCACCCCGCCAGGACCAGAAGTCTAGCAGGGTCTTGGGCAAAGCTCTACCACCATCGGGTTGTCCAGCGCGGGCCGTGGCAGCACTCATGGTTGGCCGGCGTTGGCGCAAATATTGGCGTGCCGTCGCTCTGAGCGCGGCGATCCAGGGCTTCACGGAAGCTGCGCGATGTCAGCTCTCGGAACAAACTGTGCTGCCTGCGAGTTTCCGGTGCGGTTCATACCAACGTGAAATGAGGGTAATCATGCGAAATCTTGTTCTGGCGACCGGTGTCGTCGTTCTTCTGGCTGGCTCGACGGCCTTTGCCGCGGATGACAGCCCACTGCCGCCGACGAATGCCCAGAAACTGTCGGCAATCATCGCCAAGGTCGAGCAGCGCGACGGCTTTCGCTATGTGAAGGAGGTCGACTGGGACAAGGACGGGTACACCGTCACCTATTACACCGCCGACAAGGCGAAAGTCGAAATCACCTTCGATCCCGTGACCGCCGAACCGAAATAGCGCCGATACCGCACCGCTTCGGCAATTCCGTCCGCCGCGTTTTCGCCTAGAATGGTGGCAGTTGTCGGACAACGGGGCGACCATGCTTTCTTCCAATCGAATTGCCAACTCGCTTGCGCTTGTCGTCGCACTGGCTGGCGCGGCGGTCTGCCTTGGTCCAGCGCGTGCCGACGGGCCGTCCTTCGATTGCCGGAAAGCCAGCCTGCCGGTGGAAAAGGCGATCTGTGCCGACCCGCAACTGTCGGCAATTGATGCCTTGGTGGCCGAGGCCTTTACGGGTTTCGAGCCAGCCTTTGGCGGCGACAAGCGCAAGATCGCCCGTGCGCTCATCGCCGACAGGAACGCCTGTGGGCAGGATGCTGCCTGCATCGTCAGCGCCCAGAACAACGCGCTGCAGACCTACGGCAATGCGCCGTCCTGGGTGCAGGACTACAACATCGCCCTGATCGGCAAGAAGGCGCTCGACACCGCGGCCCGCCATCCGGGCAGCCCCGACCATCGCCTGCCCTCGTCGATCGGCCAATGCGCCTTGACCCACATCACCGCGCTGACGACGCGGCTCGGCGACGACCCGCTGGAAACCGCCGGCCCTGAAGCCGGCAGCCTGGCGCGGTTCAGCAATGGCGGCGCCGGGGTTTCCTACGAGCGGGAGCCTGGCCTTGCCAGTTCGAAAGCCGGCGATCCTGTCGTCATGTGCCTGATATCGATCCCGAGGGATTGTCCGCAGGGCGACGAGCGCGGGCGGGTCTATTACGGCGTCGACCTCACGATAAAAGGCACATGGGTTTTGCCGGATTCGCAACATCTATGCGGCGGCGCCTGAAGATTTGCCGCAAAGCACTGCTGGATGCACTCTTGCGCCGATCCGCCTTTGATGGCTGAGTGCGCGTAACAGTTGCAGGGCACGGGGGTGCATGGCCATGGTTAAGCATGTTTTGAAGCGCATCCTGATGATGCTTGCCGGCTATTTCGTTTCGGTGCTGCTCGGATTGTTCGCGGTCGTGGCGATATATTGCGCACTCGCCGTATTGCCCAACGCGCCGGACTATTTCGGCGCCATGCAATTTTCGCCCATTGTCGTGCTGCTGTGGCCGCCGCTCGGCATGGTCGTCTATTTCCTGACGATCGTGCTGACCGGCCTGCAGACGCTGATGTTCGCGCTGCTCGCCGAATTCTTTGCCCTGCGCAATTTCCTGGTGCACATGCTGTTTGGCGCCGCTGCCGCTGCAGCCGGCTTCTTCCTGGTCTGGCCGGCCGCGGAAGAGGATGCCGGACGCTGGGCCGATATCGGCATCATCGCCGCCGCCGGCCTCGTAGCCGGCCTGGTCTATTGGCTGATCGCGGGCCGCGACGCCGGCTTCCGGCGTCCGCTCATCCAGCGCTGATCGCAGGAACGGGCGACCGTCCATCGGCCAAAAATCTAATAAAACCAGATAGACAAAGTGAGTTCCTCGTTTCGTTGAACGAGGAACTCCGCTGGTTCAGCTCGTCGGCGAACGCACCGCTTCGATCGCGTCCAGCGCCTGCATCAGCCGCGTGTCGCGGTCGTAGACGTCGTTGAAATATTCGACTTTGCCGGACAGGTCCGGCCAGGCAGTGAAGTAGGAGACATAGACGGGAATCGTGCGTGTCACGTCTTCGCTGGCATGGCCGTGCTTGAGCTTTTCGGCGATGTCGTCGACCGAGACGCCGAGCACCGCCGCCGCCATCCCACGTGGATCCTGAAGGCGAATACAGCCATGGCTGAGCGCCCGCATATCGCGCTGGAAGAAGGATTTTTGCGGCGTGTCGTGCATGTAGATGGCGTGCTTGTTGGGGAACAGGATCTTCAGTTCGCCCAGCGCATTGGCTTCGCTCGGCTGCTGGCGCACGCTGTAGGGAATGTTGGCGCCGTAGGCGCCCCAATTGACCGAGGAAGAGGGAACCCGCCTGCCGCGCGAATCGGTCACCTCGTAGCCGGCACGGTCGAGATAGCCCGGATCGCCACGCAGCCTTGGCAGCATCTCGTTGACGATGATCGACTGCGGCACGCCCCAATAGGGATGGAAATCGACCTGCTTGATCTCCTTGAAGAAGAAGGCGGTCTGGTTGGTGGTCCGGCCTATGACGACGCGGGTCTTCAGCTTCTCCTCGCCATTGTCGATATAGCTGGCGGTGAAGGCGGGCTGGTTGATGAACACCCGCGGGCTGCCGAGATCGGACGGCAGCCAGCGCAATTCTTCCAGCGCGACCTGCACCTTCTGCAGCCTGTCTGCCTTGGATGCGCCGGCGAGCGAGGCGACGGTGCGCGGGCCGATGACCCCATCGCCCTTCATGCCGGCCTTCACCTGCACGGCCTTGATGATCGGAACCAGTTCGGGAACATAGACATCGCTGGTGCCGAGACGAGACAGGATCTCGCCATAGGCGCCGCCCATCTCGTCGTCGAGATTGCGCGCGATCAGCGTCAGCAGCTTCGGCAGTTCGGCGCTGGTCTCGCCGGGCTTCAGCAACAGCTTGGGATCGACGACGATTTCGTTTTCGGCGCTCGCCTGCAGCGATTCAAGTTCGACGCGCAGCGCCTGATATTCCGCGTTCTGCGGGTGCCGCGATTCGAGGTAGGTGCGCACTTCCTGGGTGTGGGCCAGCGTCTTGAGCGCGCCTTCCATGTCGACCGGCTTCGGCGGAAATTCATAGTAGCCGGTGATGCGATTGGGATCGACGCGCCCGCTCTGGGCGTCACGGGCATAGCGCAGCACGCGCGCCGACAGCGCCATCTCGAAGCGCACGAGTTCCTTCAGATGGGCATCGGCATCGACCGCCGATGCGTTGGCTGCCGGCACCTCGACCGTGTAGTCGGCCGATGCGAGGCCATAGCTCGCGGCCTCGCCAAGCACCCTCACCGCGTCCTGGGCGCGGGCATTGGGATTGCCATCATTCACCCAGATGAAATCAGGATTGGCAGAGTAATAGGCAATCAGTGCCTTGGCGATATCGGGCTCGGCATAGAGTTCATAGTCGCTGAGGCCTGCAACGGCTTCACGGAAGGCAGTGCTGGTTGCCGACGGCACAAAGGCGGCGTCTTCAGCTGTTGCCACCTGGGGAGGTGCTGCCACCAATGCGGCAAAGTCGACGCGCACCAGCCGGTCGGCCTTGTAGGTGTAGTAGGACGGGCTGCTGATTCTGGTGCCGCCACCGCCCGATACGGCGGGCTTCGGCTTGCGCTTTGGCGGCGGCGGGAATTCGCCTTGCGGCCTGTGCTTGACGCCACCGCCGAACAGCATGTCGAACAGGCCTTGCGCGCTTGCCTGCGGCACACCGAAGGCCAGTGCTGCCGCCACTGCAAGCGGCATCACGGTGGCTTTATTTCCGAGGAATTTCATTAATCACCCGCTCCGGCTGCAAGCCGGCTCCCGTTCCGCGCCGCTAGACGATCTTGCCAACCGCATGGCGGATGTAAGGCGCTACCATACCGATTCATACCGATTTCGTTAAGCTTCCATAAATTTCCGCAGGCCTGTTGCAGAACGGTTTCACAACATCGTGACGTCTGGCGCGGCGTTGCCGCTCCAGACCGGTCAAAGCGGCTGCTGCTTCAGGCGTTGGCGCCACCGTCGATGGTGAGCGCGGCGCCGGTGACGAAGCGCCCTTCCGGACCGGCGAGCCAGGCAACCATGCCGGCGATCTCGTCAGCCTTGCCGAAGCGGGGCGTCGCCATCTTCCGCCGCTGGTGTTCGGCATGCGGGCCTTGGGCCGGGTTCATGTCGGTGTCGGTCGAACCGGGATGAACGACGTTGGCGGTGATGCCGCGCGGACCGAGGTCTCGCGCCAGCGCCTTGGTCAGGCCGACCAGCGCAGCCTTGCTGGTCGAATAGGCGCTGAGGCTGGTGTCGGTGACGCGCTCGGCCAGATTGCTGCCGATCGAAATGATGCGGCCGCCCTAGCCCATGTGAGCCGCTGCCGCCTTCGAGGCCACGAACGGCGCTCTCAGATTGACCTCAATGGTCTCGTCAAAGTCGGCCAGCGACATCTGTTCGATGGGCGCCGCGCGCCAGATGCCGGCGCTGTTGACCAGGATGTCGAGCCGGCCGAAGGCATTCACCGCCTCGGTGACCGAGCCTTCGATGGCGGCGGCGTCGCGATTGTCGGCTTGGATGGCGATCGCGCGACCACCTGCCGCTATAATCTCGGCGACGACAGCTTGGGCCGGCGCCGAGCTGTTGACGTAGGTGATGGCAACGTCGGCGCCCTCGGCCGCAAGCCGTTTTGCTATCGCAGCACCTATGCCGCGGCTGCCGCCGGTGACCAGTGCTGCCTTGCCGTTCAATCCGTTCGCTGACATGTCATTTCTCCGTTATGTAACGATCGATACATAAATATCTGGCAACCTTGCCTGGCGACGTCAAGTGAATTATGTATCGATCAACACAGAAAAGATCGTCATGCCGGAAAGAGGCCGTCCCCGCACCTTCGATCGAACCGCCGCCTTGCGGCAGGCGATGGAGCTGTTCTGGGCCAAAGGCTATGAGGGCACCTCGATCGCCGACCTGACCGCGGCGATGGGGATCAGCTCGCCCAGCCTCTATGCCGCCTTCGGCAGCAAGGAGGCGCTGTTTCTGGAAGCGACCGAGTATTACACCCGCAACGAAGGCACCGAGATCTGGAGCGCGCTGGACGAAGCGCCGACGGCATGCCAGGCGATCGAGAATTTCCTGCGCCAGACGGCAAAAGCGTACTCTCAGGACGACCGCCCGCAGGGCTGTCTCATCGCGCTGGGCGCACTGCACCAGGATTCAAGCAGCGGCGCGATCTGCGATGATTTGCGCCGCCGCCGCGCCGAAAACCACACCCTCTTGCTGAGACGGCTGGAACGCGGTGTGGCGGAAGGCGAATTGCCGGCGGGCTTCGACAGCAACGCGGCGGCGACCTTCTATGCGACGGTCCAGCACGGCATGTCGATCCAGGCCCGCGACGGCGCCTCGTGCGAAGCGCTGATGGCCACAGTGGCCGGAGCGATGGCGGCGTGGCAGGGGCTGGTCGGAACAGCGTGACAAAGCGCGGAGCTTGTGCTGGGAATCCAGTCGGCGGCGAAATGCGCCGGGAGGGATCATCCGTGAAAAAAGGGTATCGCGAGTTGCTCGACGAGGCCAATGCCGAGATCGAGGTGGTCTCGCCCGAGGAAGCGGCCGGGCTGCTCGACGACGAGGACACCATCTTCGTCGACCTGCGCGATCCACGCGAGATCGAGCGGGACGGCCAGATCCCCGGCGCCAAACATGTCACTCGCGGCATGCTGGAATTCTGGATCGATCCCGAAAGCCCTTACCACAAGCCGTTCTTTGCCTCGGGCAAAAGCTTCGTCTTCTTTTGCGCCGGCGGCTGGCGCTCGGCGCTGGCCACCAAGACGGCGGAGGATATGGGGCTGTCGCCGGTCAAGCACATCCTTGGCGGCTATACCGCCTGGAAGGCGGCCGGATTGCCCGTCGAGCCGGGCGGCAAGAAGAACGGTTAGCTCACCGCTCCGGCGTTGTCGGAGTCGACAATACACCCATTGGAATCAATGCAGTATCAGCTCGCGCTCGTTTTTGACAAAAGTCACAGCGCGTTCGACAACACCTTTGTCGGCGAGAATGCGACGGTGGCCGAGCCCATCGGCCCAGTGCAGCCGCACATGGCTGCCGGCGCCGGCATAACGTGTGGCATGATCGGCGGGGACTTCGCGGTCGTCCGGCGCGTGGATGACCAGCGTCGGCACCGGCGCCTCAGCCAACTGGCGGTCGCCGGTGAATTCATGCAGCGGCCGGCCCGACAGCCTTTTCACCTGATCGGCCATGGAAACCTGCGAACGCGGACCGACATTGAGCATGCGGCTGAAGTCGGCGAAGATCGCCGGCAGGGAACTTGGCGCGGCGACCAGCACCAGCCGCTCGGCCGCGACGGGCTGGATACCCTTGATCGAACCGGCAATGGCATTGGCGGCGACGGCGCCACCGAAGGAATGGCCGACGATCGCCTTGAACGGACCGAACCATTCGCCGGCGACCCTGACCGCCTCGACCGCATTGACCATATTGAGATGACGGCCCAGCGACTGGCCATGGCCCGGCAGGTCGAGCGAGGCGACCCGGTAGCCCGCATCGCGAAAGCCTTCGATCAGCGCCCGCATATATTCCGTGCGCGAACGCCAGCCATGGACCACCAGCACCGTGCCGGCGGACGCCCTGCCCGGCTCGGGCCGGAATTCGTGCACCATGACGCAGCCGGCCTTGGTCGTCAGCCGATGATGGCGCGCCTCGGCCATGAAGCCGGCGGCGCGGTCGACCGCACGCCGCTCGCCGTCGCTGAGCGCCTTCACGCTCGGCGTGCGGCAGAACAGTTCGAAGGCCGCGCGCCCGCTCAGACGCGGCGCCACAAGCTCGGCCGCGCCGAACACGCCCCGGATGACCTTCAGTCCAAATGATGCCATAGTGGCGATCCATCCATTCCGTTCAAGCATGAACATAATAGTTCAAACATGAACATTAAACAAGAGCTGCCCTGGGACAACCCGCGCTTTCGCAACTGGGTCGCGGTGGCGCGCGCCTGCCATGTGCTGGAGCGTGCGCTGGCGGTAAAGCTGGCGCCGCTGGATCTCAAGCCGGCGCAGCTCGACGTGCTGATGAACCTCTATCGCCATCCCGGCATGTCGCAGCACGATCTCGCCCGCAAACTGCTGGTCGGCCGCTCCAACATCACCATGCTGTTGCCGCAGATCGAGGCGCGCGGCCTGCTGCGCCGCGAGGGCGACGAGAAGGACAAGCGCGTGCTGCGGCTGACGCTTACCGAGGCCGGCACGGAGCTTTTGATGAAGGCGCTGAAGGTGCATATGGCGCTGATCGAAAAGGCGATGAGCCAGTCGACAGCGGAACAGTGCGATATGATCGGCGAACAGATGCGCAAGATCTATGACGTGCTGAAGGATACCTGAGCCGTTCGATCCACGCGCCTCCCACCTCACCACATCGTCTTCTTCGCCCGCTCCGGCCATTCCTTGTCGTAAGTACCGGCATTGATGTTCTTGCGGCTGGTGACTTCCAGGATTGTTCCGGGTGTCGGCAGCGATTTCGGGTCGACGTGCTTTGCCGGGTTCCACAGCTCCGAGCGAACGATGGCGCGGGCGCACTGGAAATAGACCGAATCGACATCGACCACGGTGACCGAGCGCGCCGGCTTGCCTTCGACGGCGAAGGAGGCGCAAAGCGCGGCGTCGGTGGTGATGCGGGCGCGGCCGTTGACGCGCAGCGTCGTGCCCGAACCCGGCACAAGAAACAGCAGCCCGACGCGAGGATTGCGGATGATGTTCTTAAGCGAATCGGCGCGGTTGTTGCCGCGTCGGTCTGGCATCATCAGCGTTCTCGGGTCATGCATGCGCACAAAGCCGGCGAGATCGCCGCGCGGCGAGCAGTCCAGCCCTTCCGGCCCGCTCGTCGCCAGAGCGACAAAAGGCGAGGCTTCGATGAAGGCGGCATATTCGGGAATGACGTGGTCGAGTTCCTTGACCGTCGACGCTTCGCCGGGCAAGCCGTAGAGCGCTTCAAGTTGTTCAACCGATGTGATCTCAGACATTTCCCGTCTCCGAACCTTTGCCAGCGTTACCCCCAGTCAATGACGTTTTGCCGACAGTGCCGAACTAGCGGTCGCGGCTCAGTCCCTTCTCCTGGAGCTCGGCGAGATAGGCATTCCAGCGCGCGTCCTTTTCGTGGCCAAGCGTGTGCAGGTAATTCCAGGTGAAGATGCCGGTGTCGTGAAAATCGTCGAAGGTGATGCGCACGGCGTAGTTGCCGACCGGCTCGATCTTGAGGATGGCCACGTTGCGCTTGCCGGGAACCGTCACCCGCTGGTCCGGCGAATGGCCCTGCACCTCGGCCGAGGGTGAAGCGACGCGCAGCAGTTCGGCCGGCAGTTCGAACGGCCGATGATCGGGAAAGGTGACGGACAGCAGTTTTCTGTCCTTCGAGACCCTGAGTTCCTTCGGCGCCGTCATTGTTCTGCATCCCGTCAATCCGCCCTTCCCTACGCTGCTTCGCGCGCGCGGAAAAGGCCATTTGGACCCGGCCGACACCGGATGTCGGCCAGGGAATGTCACCAAAGATCGAGAGCGGCTATCTTGAATGGCGGGTTGGATCGTATCACATAGCCGTATATAACGGCGCCACTCGCAGCCACGGGAATGCTTGAACGCATGGACATGATCGATCCCTTCGGTCGCACGATCAGCTACTTGCGCGTGTCGGTCACCGACCGCTGCGATTTCCGCTGCACCTATTGCATGGCCGAGGACATGGCGTTCCTGCCCAAGAAGGACCTGCTGTCGCTCGAGGAACTCGACCGGCTCTGCACCGTCTTCATCGAAAAGGGCGTGCGCAAACTGCGCCTCACCGGCGGCGAGCCGCTGGTGCGCAAGAACATCATGCATCTGGTGCGCCAGCTGTCGCGGCACCTGAAGAGCGGCGCGCTGGAAGAGTTGACGCTGACCACCAATGGCTCGCAGCTGTCGCGCTTTGCCGCCGAGCTTGCCGATTGCGGTGTCGAGCGCATCAATGTCTCGCTGGATACGCTCGATGCCGACAAGTTCCACGCCATCACCCGATGGGGCCATCTCGGCAAGGTCATGCAAGGCATCGATGCCGCGCAGGCGGCGGGGCTGAAGGTGAAGCTCAACGCCGTTGCGCTGAAGGACTTCAACGACGTCGAGCTGCCGGAGATGATGCGCTGGGCGCATGGCCGCGGCATGGACTTGACCGTCATCGAGACCATGCCGATGGGCGAGATCGACGCCGACCGCACCGACCAGTATCTGCCGCTGTCGCTGCTGCGCGCTTCGCTCGAGCGCCAGTTCACGCTGAGCGACATCCCCTACAAGACCGGCGGTCCGGCCCGCTACGTCCATGTCGCAGAGACCGGCGGCAGGCTGGGCTTCATCACGCCGATGACGCATAATTTCTGCGAAAGCTGCAACCGCGTGCGGCTGACCTGCACCGGCACGCTCTATATGTGCCTGGGTCAGGAGGATGCCGCCGACCTGCGCGCGCCGTTGCGTGCGTCCGAAGGCAACGAACTGGTCGCTGCTGCCATCGACGAAGCGATCGGCCGCAAGCCGAAGGGCCATGATTTCATCATCGACCGCCGCACCAGCCGCCCGTCGGTGTCGAGACATATGAGCGTCACCGGCGGCTGATTTTCTCCGCGATTGGTGCAGAATGCTTCCGTTGGAAGCGAGGGGGATTTCCATGCAGCGTGTTTGCCAAACCGGGCTGTCAGCGCTGGTCGTGGCCCTATCATTGGCGACCACAGTGGCGCTCGCAAAGCCGTTCACCTACATCAATGCGCGCTATGGCACGGTGTGCACGTTCCCGAGCCAGATTTTCAGCAAGCCGATGCCTGAGTCCCTCAATGGCGACGGTCGAAAATGGCTTAGCCCCGATGGTGCGAGCTTGTACTGTTACGGCGGATACAAGCTGACGGAAGATACGCCCGACAGTCTGGTTGAAAAGGAAAAAGCCGACCCTGACTCTGGGGAAAAGGTCACTTACAGCAAAACCGGTAAGAACTGGGCAGTGGTCTCAGGCACCAAAGGCGACAAGATCTTCTATACCCGAATCGTCTTCGAAAAAGAGGATGCAATCCATACAGTCTGGATCGAATATCCCGCCTCGCTCAAGGCCAAGTACGACCCACTGGTCGGCGCTATCGGCGACAGCCTGCATGGGGCTGAGCAACACTGGGAATAAATCGCTCTCGACGCTGCAAACCCGATTTACCGCCATCGCGTTCCGCCCTAAATTTCGGCCTATAGCGGCTCGTCGCTCGGTTTGAGGGAATACGACATGCGCACATTCTTACTTTCTCTTGCAATGCTTGGGTTTGCCGCCGCGCCGGCCGCAGCACAGTCCATCGGTGGCAGCTACACCGTCGCGGGCACCAATTTCGACGGCTCGAAATATGGCGGCGAAGCCACCATCACGCTGACCAGCGAGACCACCTGTACCATCCATTGGGAGACGGGCGGATCATCGTCGGACGGCATCTGCATGCGCAACGACGATGCCTTTTCCGCCGGCTATGTCATGGGCAAGGAAATCGGTCTCGTCGTCTACAAGGTAGAAGATGACGGCTCGCTGCACGGCCTGTGGACCATCGCCGGCAAGAACGGCAGCGGCACCGAGGTGCTGACGCCGAAATGAGCCTGCTGGTCGGCTGACCAGCCTCTTAGCGATGTTGTGGGCCACGGGTGAAAATCCGTGGCCTATTTCTTTGACGTTGCTGTCTTGCCGCCGGCTGCTACAGGCTTGGGCGGTTCACCGTTTCGCCGAAACGTCGAACCGCTTTATTCTTTGTTTTCACGCAATTCCGGACGGAAAACCGTTTCACACTTTTCCTGGAATTGCTCTTGCAAAACCGGTAACGCCCTTGCCTCTTTCCCCAAACATTCGCGGCGCGCTGTGCATGATGGTGGCCATGATCGGCTTCACCCTCAACGACGCCATCACCAAGTTCTCGTCGGAATCGATGAACATGGCGCAGGTGATGCTGGTGCGCGGCGCCTTTGCGTCGCTGCTCGTCGGCCTGCTCGCCTGGCAGCAAGGCGCGCTCGCGCGACCGAGGTCGATGCTGCAGCCGCTGGTAGCGCTTCGCGTGGTCGCCGAGGCCGGCGCCACCGTCGCCTTCCTTGTGGCATTAGCGCATCTGCCGATCGCCAATGTCTCGGCGGTGCTGCAGGCGCTGCCGCTGGCGGTGACGATGGGGGCGGCACTCGTATTCAGCGAAGCGGTCGGCTGGCGGCGCTGGCTGGCGATCGCGGTCGGCTTTGGCGGCGTGCTGATCATCGTGCGGCCAGGCTTCGAAGGCTTCAGCATCTATTCGCTGTACGCACTCGTCAGCGTCGCCTGTTGCGCAGTTCGTGACCTCGCCACCAAGCGCATCCCGAGGGCTATCCCGACCTTGCTGGTGTCGACGGCAACGGCAATCGCCATGACCATCGTTGGCGCCGTGCTGCTGTCGCCGATGGGCGGCTGGACGCCGATGTCCGGCAAAGGCACGGCACTTTTGGCATTGGCGGCGGTGCTGGTGCTGATCGGCTACCAGTTCATCATCATGGCAATGCGGGCCGGCGACATCTCCTTCATTGCGCCATTCCGCTACACCGCCCTCTTTTGGTCGATGCTGCTTGGCCTCATCATCTTCGGCGATGTCCCCGACCTGCCGATGATCTTCGGCTCCGCCATCATCATCGGCTCCGGCCTCTACGCGCTCTATCGCGAGCGGGTCGTTGGCCGGCAGAAACCCGCAGCCGAAAGCGCTGGACCCGACATGGCGCCGGACGGCATATAGCTTGGCCATGAGCCAAGACATTGCAGGAATTATCCTGGCCGGAGGCCTGTCACGGCGCATGGGCGGCGGCGACAAGACTTTGCTGGCGCTTGGCGGGCGTCCGCTTCTCGACCATGTCGTTGCCCTCCTGGCGCCGCAGGTCGGATCGCTGGCGCTTAGCGCCAATGGTGACCCGGCGCGCTTCGCCGCGGCCGGTCTTCCGGTTCTCGCCGATATGGTCGAAGGCTATGCCGGACCGCTTGCCGGAATCCTCACCGGCCTCGAATGGGCGGCAGCGAATACCGCTTTCAAGGCATTGGCGACGGCCGCCGGCGACACGCCGTTCCTGCCGGTGGACCTGGTCGTGAGGCTGGCTGCGGCTGTTGACGAGCGACCAGGCTCGATTGCGGTTGCCAGTTCCGGCGGCCGGCAGCATCCGACCTTCGCGCTGTGGCCGCTTGGGCTAGGCCAGGCACTCCGCCACTTTCTGATCCACGAGGACAACAGGCGCGTCTCCGCCTTCATCGAGCGGCACGACTGTGTCGAAGTGGAATTTCCGTTGCTGACCCACGGCAGTGACGAGATCGACCCGTTCTTCAACATCAACACACCGCACGACCTTGCGGTGGCCGAGCGTCTGTTGCAGAGCATCGGCCCATGAACATCTTCGGCATCACCGGCTGGAAGAATTCCGGCAAGACCACACTGACCGAGAAGCTGGTCACAGAGCTCGTCCGGCGCGGCTGGACAGTGTCGACGGTCAAACACGCCCATCATGAGTTCGACATCGACAAGCCTGGCGCCGACAGCTTTCGTCACCGCCAGGCGGGCGCCACCGAAGTCGCGGTGGTGTCGGGCAAACGCTGGGCGCTGATGCATGAATTGCGCGGTGAGGACGAGCCGACGCTGGAGACGGTCCTGTCGCGGTTGGCCCCGTGCGACATCGTGCTGGTCGAAGGCTACAAGCGCGAGGCGCACAAAAAGATCGAGACCCGGCGGCGGGAGGCCAAGGACCGCTCGCCGCTGTCGGCGAACGACGGACATATCGTGGCGATTGCCGCCGACTTCGCGGTTACCGGCGAAAGCCTGCCTGTGTTCGATCTCGACGACACGGGAGGGATAGCCGACTTCATCGAGCGCATGACCGGCCTCAAACCTTGAGGCCCCTGCCCTCGCCCGGGTCAGCCGCCCTCTTCAGCCGTTGCATTGTCTAAGCGCGTCGCGCCTGAACGGCCTCATGCGACGCGCTTCAGGTTGTTTTATTTATGCATGTCGTCGTCCCAAAACCGCTGCGCACTTTTGGGAGACATGCATTAACCCGGCGTCGGCATTGGCTGGACCCGCAAATCCCGCAAGCAACGGTTTTACAGTTGCTTTTCTCCCGAAAACAGTGGGAGTATCGCGCCAGCGGGCGGTCAAAAGCACCGCCCCACAGAGCCGTTCCGGAACGACGGCCGGGAGCCATAAAGAGAGGACTATCATGCGTATTGCACTGCGTATCGCGCTCGCCGCATCGGCTGCGCTGCTGACGCTCGGCGTCGCCCAGGCTCAGGAAACGACCCTGAGAATCGGCACCGAAGGCGCCTACCCCCCATTCAACAACCTGACCTCGGACGGCCAGCTCGTGGGCTTCGACATCGACATCGCCAAGGCGCTCTGCGACGAGATGAAGGTCAAGTGCACCTTCGTCGCCCAGGATTGGGACGGCATCATTCCGGCTCTGCAGGCCGGCAAGTTCGACGCCATCGTCGCCTCGATGTCGATCACGCCGGAGCGCGCCGAGAAGGTCGACTTCACCCACAAATACTACAACACGCCGTCGGCGATCGCGGTACCCAAGGATTCGACCCTCAAGGGCGTGACCAAGGAAGACCTGGCCGGCAAGACCATCGGCGTCGCAACCACGACGACGCATTTCAATTACGCCTCGAAAACCTATACGGACAGCACGGTCAAGGGCTATCCGAGCAGCCCCGAAGAGCAGGCCGATCTCGCCAACGGGCGTCTCGACGCGATCGAGGACGATATCGTCGTGCTGCAGCAGTTCCTGGATTCGCCTGATGGCGCCTGCTGCAAGATTCTCGGCCAGCCCTCGCCGCAGCCGGTCGATATCTTTGGACCGGGCGCCGGCATCGCCGTGCGCAAGGGCGAGACGGATCTGGTCAACAAGTTGAACAGCGCCATCGACGCAATCCGCGCTAACGGAAAGTACAAAGAAATCAACGACAAGTACTTCAAGTTCGACGTCTTCGGCGCCGAGTCCTGAACGTCTGAAACAAGGCGGCAGGGGAAGTTTCCTCCTGCCGCCTTGGCCTGACAGAAGTGGAGACAAGACCCGTCAATGCCAAGCCAGAACATATGGATACTTCTCACTTGGGGACCCGATGGCTGGATTGACGATATTGCCTATGGCGCACTGGTCACCATTGCGCTCGCGCTGGCGACACTGCCGATCGGCCTGACGATCGGTTTTTTCGTCGCCTGGGCGAAACAATCCGAAGAGCCGTCGCTTCGCGTGGCTGCCAACATCTACACCACGGTGTTTCGCGGACTGCCGGAACTGGTGACGCTTTTCCTGTTCTTCTTCGGCATGCCGATCCTCTTGCAGTATGTCATCCGTCTGTTCAGGCCGGAAGCGACGGTCGATGTCGACAGCTTCCTCGCCGGCATGATCGTGCTGTCGCTTATCTTTTCGTCCTATTCCAGCGAAGTCTTCCTTTCGGCCTTTCGCGCCATTCCGAAGGGCCAGTATGAAGGCGGCTATGCCATCGGGCTGTCGAAATGGCAGACGATGCGCAAGGTGATCCTGCCGCAGCTGCTGCGCATCGCCTTCCCCGGCCTCGAGAATTGCTGGCTGAGCCTGCTCAAGGACACCGCCCTGGTGTCGGTCGTCAATCTGGCTGAAACCTTGCGCAACGCCGGCGTGGCGGCCCGTGTCACCAAACATTCCTTCCTGTTCTACAGCGTCGCGGCGATGGTGTTCCTTATCCTTGCCATCCTGTCGTCGATCGCCACCGGCTTCATCCTGCGTTCGCTCGGGCGGAGGGAGGCACGATGAGCGTCGTGACGCGCGCCGCCGTCGACATCGAGAAGCCACCACCACGGGCGCGGGGCTGGCCGCGGGCCCGTATCGTCGGCTACGCGCTGGTGGGCTTCTGGATCCTGTTCGGCATCGGCATCGCCGTCTATCTGGTTTACGCCTGGCATGGCGAGTTCTTCGCCAGATACGCGCCTGCCTATCTGCAGGGCTTGGGAACCACGCTTGCGCTGGTGGCCATCTCGATGGTGCTCGGCGCGCTCTTTTCGCTGCCTGTCACCTATGCCCGCATGTCGAAGAACCGCTATTTGTCCGTCCTGGCTTATTGCTATGTCTATTTCTTCCGCGGCACGCCGCTGCTGGTCCAGGTCTATCTCGTCTATTACGGCCTGGGCTCGTTCAGACCGGAACTTAGCGCTTTTGGACTTTACCTACCGGTCGTCAGCGATTGGTTCCAAATTCTGCCTTACGTGAGCATCCCATCGGGACTAGCGATCGAAAGAGTCACGCTTTGGGATTTTTTTAAGGACGCCTTCAACTGCGGCGTGTTCGCCTTCGCGCTCAACACCGCCGCCTACCAGGCCGAAATCCTGCGCGGCGCCATAGAGAGTGTTCCGAGGGGTCAATGGGAGGGCGCTGCTTCGCTCGGCCTGCACAAATTGCAGACGCTGCGCAAGGTCATCCTGCCGCAGGCGTTTATCGTCGCGCTCCGGCCCTATGGCAACGAACTCGTCCTGATGATCAAGGCCTCTGCGATCGTTGCCATCATCACCGTCTATGATTTGATGGGCAACGCGAAGCTGGCCTACGCCAAGTCCTTCGACTTCCAGGCCTATGTCTGGGTCGCCATCGTCTATCTGGTGATGGTCGAGATCCTGCGCCACGGCGTCGAATGGATCGAGCGGCGGATCACCATTCATCTGATGCGCTGAGCGTTCGGCTGTACCAGTCGATCGGCTCATGCGCGTCTTGACGAATTGAGTGCAGTGCCTAGAGCTTGCGCTGACAATTCCGTTCCGTCTGAAGGGCAAACTCATGGCATCTGTGGCATTTCTCGGTCTTGGCGTAATGGGCTATCCCATGGCCGGGCACCTCAGGAACAAAGGCGGCCACGACGTCACCGTCTACAACCGCACCGCGGCGAAGGCGGAACAATGGGTGGCCCAGCATGGCGGCAAGTTTGCCGCGACGCCGGCGGACGCCGCAGAGGGCCAGGATTTCGTCTTCTCCTGCGTCGGCAATGACGACGATCTGCGCTCGGTGACGACCGGGGCCAATGGCGCCTTCGCCGCGATGAAAAAAGGCTCCGTCTTCATCGACAACACCACCGCTTCGGCCGAAGTGGCGCGCGAACTGGCCGACGCCGCCGAAAAGGCCGGCTTTTCCTTCCTCGACGCGCCGGTTTCCGGCGGCCAGGCGGGCGCCGAGAACGGCGTGCTGACGGTGATGGTCGGCGGCGAGCAGGCTGCCTTCGACAAGGCCAGGCCGGTCATCGACGCCTTCGCCCGCATGGTCGGGCTGATGGGTCCGTCGGGCGCCGGCCAGCTCACCAAGATGATCAATCAGATCACCATTGCCGGGCTGGTTCAGGGACTGGCCGAAGGCATCCATTTCGGCAAGAAGGCCGGGCTCGACATCGAGAAGGTCATCGAGGTGATTTCCAAGGGCGCTGCCGGGTCCTGGCAGATGGAGAACCGCCATAAGACGATGAATGCCGGTAAATATGATTTCGGCTTTGCCGTCGACTGGATGCGCAAGGATCTCGGCATCTGCCTCGATGAAGCCGACCGCAATGGCGCGAGACTGCCGGTGACCGCCCTTGTCGACCAGTTCTACAAGGATGTGCAGGCGATGGGCGGCAAGCGCTGGGACACCTCGTCCTTGCTGGCGCGCCTGGAAAAATAGGCGTTCGCAATGGCCGAGCTTTCGCCCCAATCGAGCGCCGATGAGATCGTCGCCCATTTGCGCTCGATCGGCTCGGAGGACAATCGCCGCGGTATGCTGCGCTACGGCATCAAGATCGAGCGCGCGCTCGGCATCTCGCATGGCATGCAGCGGCAGATCGCCAAAAAGATCAAGCGCAACCACGAGCGTGCTTTCGAGCTTTGGCAGACCGGCATCATGGAGGCGCAGTTCATCGCTTCCGTCACGGCCGACCCGAAGCGCTTCTCAGCCGCGGATGCACGACAATGGGCCGCGTCCTTCGATTCCTGGGATATCGTCGACGGCGTCTCCGATCTCTTCGTCGACACGGACGCCTGGAAGGAGCTGATTGAAGAGTTCGCGGCGGACGAGCGCGAGTTCGTTCGACGCACGGCCTTTGCCATGATGGCGTGGTCCGTCGTGCACCGGAAGCAGGAGCCGGTGGCGACTTTCCTCGGCTTCCTGCCGATCATCGAAGCGCATGCCGCCGACAGCTGCAATTTCGTAAAGAAGGCGGCAAACTGGGCGCTTCGTTCGATTGGCAAGCGATCGTTGGAGATGCACGGTGCTGCCCTTGCCGTGGCCGAACGGCTGGCCCAGTCGACCGACAAGACGGCTCGCTGGATTGGCAAGGACGCCGTACGGGAACTCACCAATGCCAAGATCATCGAGCGGATCGCCGCCAGAAAAGGCTGACCTGGCAACCCGTTTGCCGGCGCAACCTGGCCGCCGGCTCTCGCAGACATATGATGCGGCTCAAGCGTTGACGCAATTGGCCAGGACGTCTTTACTCGGCCTATGACCAAACATCTCCAATCGACCCTCGCGCTTGCAGCCGCGTTGTTGACAGCCGGTACCTTCGACGCCTCAGCGCAAACCGCGCATATCTTTTGGAAGGATCTCCGCCCGGCGACGCAGGCGGTGGCCGAAGATGCCGGCCTGCCGATGATTGCGGCAAAACTGCCCGATCGTGGCGAGACATTGTCGCTCAACCTGCAGGACAAGACGGTACAATTAGCCGGCTATGCATTGCCGGTCGACCGTGATGGCGATCTCGTCTACCAGTTCCTGCTGGTGCCGTGGACAGGCGCTTGCAGCCACATGCCGACGCCGCCGCCCAACCAGATCGTGCTGGTGACGCCGGCCCGTCCCTACAAGATGTCGCAGGCCTATGAGTCGGTTGCCGTGACCGGCGCCTTGCGGCCCGGCTTGGAGAAGAGCCAGTTGTTCATTCTCGACGGCGTCAGCATCATCCAGTCCGGCTACACCGTACGCAAAGCCGATGTGGTGGCAGTCGAAACGGTGCCGGACACGATTACGCTGCCGGTCAACTCGCCCTGGAGTTTCCTCAACAAAAAGAAAAACTAAGCGCCGCCTGCTTGTGCAGCGTCACCACCCAGTCACGGACAACCGCGCTCAGGCCGCGTTGGCGCCGGATTCCTTGTCCAGCAGCATGTAGTCGAGCGGCATTTCGGTCGTGTACTTGATCTGCTCCATGGCGAAGGACGACGACACGTCGCGGATCTCGATCTTGGCGATCAGCCGCTTGTAGAAGGCGTCATAGGCGGCGATATCGGGCACCACGACGCGCAGGAGATAGTCGACGTCGCCGCTCATGCGGTAGAATTCGACAACTTCGGGAAATTCCTGGATGACTTCCGAGAAACGCCGCAGCCATTCATGGCTGTGCGAATTGGTGCGGATCGACACGAAGACGGTGACGCGCACATTGACCTTTTCGTGGTCGAGGATGGCGACCCGCCGCTTGATGACTCCCTCTTCCTCCAGCTTCTGGATGCGGCGCCAGCACGGCGTCGTCGACAGGCCGACTTTCTTGGCGACATCGGCAACCGCGAGCGTCGCGTCCTCCTGCAGGAGGCGGAGAATTTTTCTGTCGAGGCGATCCATTGAGGTGCTCCTGGTGCAGGCCGCGTTCCCTCGGGCGCGACGCGCTTTGGGAATAGATTGGCTATACTCCCTCTTATTTCGACCTTTCACAAGAAAGAAATTCTGCCGGATGGCACAAAAGCGAGTGATATCTTGCTTAAAGTCTAATCTATGCGATAGCGGATTTCCGATCTCAGAAACGGCAGCAAATCCATTTCAAACCATGGATTCTGCTTCAGCCATCCTGAGTTGCGCCATGACGGGTGTGGCAGCGGCAGCACTTTCGGGCTGGCCGGCGCATCCCAGATGGTGCGCCAGTCCTTCACGGTTTCGGTCAGCGACGGCCGGCGCGTGGCGCCCATATGCCAGGATTGCGCGTAGGAGCCGATTGTCAGAACGAGGTCGATCTGCGGCATCAGTGCTATCAGCGGCGCGCGCCAGGCCAGCGCGCATTCTCGGCGCGGCGGCAGGTCACCGCCCTTTGCGTCCTGGCCGGGGAAGCAAAAGCCCATCGGCACGATGGCGAATTTTTCCGTGTCGTAGAATTCCTCGCTGGTTACGCCCAGCCAGCTTCGCAAGCGGTGGCCGGACGCGTCGGTGAACGGCATGCCCGACAAATGCACCTTTGTGCCTGGCGCCTGGCCGGCGAGCAGGATGCGGGCGCTGGATGATGGCAGCAGCACCGGGCGCGGCTCGTGCGGCAGCGGCCTGCCGACTGGAGTGTCGACGCAGATGCGGCAAGCGCGGACCTTTGCCGTCAGGCGTTCGAGTTCCGCCTCCATCAGGCGGAAGCGCTCGGGCGACTGGAGACGGCACTGTACCAGCGCAGCACGTTTGTGCACTCGTCCGGCACTTTGATGCGCGCCGGTTTCATGAAATCCATGGCGATCATGCCGGTGATATCGGCGATCGAATAGGCGTCGCCGGCGGCGAATTCGCAGTTTGCCAGTTCGGGCTCGAGCAGTTTCAGGAATTCAACCGCTTTCGCCTTGTTGGCCTCGCCCCATTCGGGGATCTGCGGAATTTCCCATTCCTTCATCGCCGGATGGATGTGGCGAAAAGCCTGGGCGACGCAGCTGAGCAGATTGAACTCCATGCGCCTTTGCCACATCTCGACCTTGGCCTTGCCGAGCGCGCCTTGCCCGAACAGCGCCGGTTCGGGATGCAGTTCCTCGAAATAGCGGCATATGGCGACGGATTCGGTGAGGATGGTACCGTCGTCGAGCTCGAGCACCGGCAGCCGCTGCAGCGGGTTGCGCGACCTGACCGGCTCCTGCTTGTGCCCCATCGCACCCATGTCGACCGGCACCAGCGGCACTGCGATGCCCTTTTCGGCGAGGAAAACCCGTACTCGCCGCGGGTTGGGGGCGCGGCCGCCGTCGAACAGTTTCATGCTTATCCTCCCGATCTGGTCCTTCAACTATAGTGCTCGTCACCAGAAGCGAAACATCTCTCGCAAGGCGTCACCGACCGAAGCCAGGGTGCCGTGCTTTCTTTCGAGCGGGCCACCGTGGTGGCTTTCGCGCCAGTCTTGCGGCTGATCGAAAGTGCCGGCCCAGATGCCAACCTTGCCGGCGCGGGCAATGGCCTGCTCGGTGTCGAAATCGCCATAGGCAATTGCCCAGCCGGCCTCAACCTGGGCCCGGTTGAGATCCTTTCCACCGGCCTTGCAATCGCCGAGCAGGCGGCCGTAGCGGTCGCGCTGCCAGCCGCTGCAGGTCACCGGATTGCCTGATATCAGCCGCACCAGCGCCTGGCGTGCCAGCCTGCCGCAAGCGTAGTCTGCGCCATCCCTACGGCAGATCTGCTGGTATTCCGGAGCGTCGATGCCGCGCATGCGGATACGTTCGGTGCCAAGGGTGAGTGAATCGCCATCGTTGACGATCGCCGCCCCTTGCGCCTTGCGCGTCTCGAAACGGTCGAGGCGTGCGGCGAGCAGGATCAGCAGGCCGAGCAGAATGACCGTCAGCGCGTAATCCAGCAGCTTGCGCCACAGGCTTCGCGGAGGCGGCGGATAGTATCGCCGGCGCGGTCTTGGCGACCACGAACGGCTCATATGGCAAACAGTCTCTTAATCATTCGAACGTAGCTTAACGAATTGAGATCGCTGCGCGCATAAATCGAAGTTTCCATGCCTCTGCTACGCTCGAACACAGCGGATAAATTCATTGTGGACCGCCGGAAACCGCACCGCAACAGCGATGTGGCGCGCGCGGTGCGCAAGACGCGCGACCGTCTTTCGCAGCAGGTCGGCAATCTCGACTTCGACCGCGAGCTGCTGAAGCTGCATGCCGGGACCATGGTGCGCGGCGCAGCCATCATCCCACTGCTGGTGTTGGCGGTCGCGGCGGCCGGGCTGCTGGCCGGTGTGGACAAACAGATCAGCGTCTGGGCGCTGTTCACCCTGATCTGCTATTCGATCGTCGCCTTCATGGCGCGCCGCGTCGGCCGCACCGAAGCCGCCGAGCTCAACGCTGTTCGCACCCGCAGGGAATTCCTGATCGGCCATTCGCTGTGCGGCCTCGGCTGGGCGTGGTTCGCCTGGCTCGGCTGCGCCACCTGCCAGATCGACCAGTTCCAGGTGGCCAAGGCGGTGGTGCTGCTGCTGGCCATGGCGGCGACCGCTATCATGGCGTCGTCCTTGCGCGGCTCGCTGCTTGCCACCTTCGTCGTTCCGGTGGCGGTCTATGCCTATGCCGAAACGAAATTTTCGGTGCCGGTCGGGACGATCATGGTCGCCCTGCTGGTCGCTGCATTGCCGTTCTTTGCCTATATCGCGCGCCATCTCAACCGCTCGTCGCTGATACTTCTGTCCTTCCGCTCCGAAAAGGATGCGCTGCTCGCCGAGGTGGAGACCGCGAAATCGATGTCGGACGAAGCTCGTCGGCGGGCCGAAGACGCCAATCTGGCGAAGTCGCGCTTCCTTGCTTCTATGAGCCATGAGCTCAGGACGCCCCTCAACGCCATTCTCGGTTTTTCCGAGGTGATGGCCAATGAGGTGCTCGGGCCGATGAGCAACCCGACCTATCGCGACTACGCCCGCGACGTGCACGATTCCGGCCAGCATCTGCTCGACCTGATCAACGAAATCCTCGATCTGTCGCGCATCGAGGCCGGCCGCTATCAGCTCAACGAAGAGCCGGTGATGCTGCTCAACATCGCCGAAGATTGCTGCCACATGATGGAATTGAAGGCGCGCAACAAGGACATCCGCATCGTCCAGGATTTCGAAAGTGCCCTGCCGCGGCTGTTCGCCGACGAGCGCGCGGTGCGGCAGATCACGCTCAACCTCCTGTCCAACGCCATCAAATTCACCGCCACCGGGGGCGAAGTTCGCGTGCGCGTCGGCTGGACGGCGGGCGGTGGCCAGTACATTTCGGTCAAGGACAATGGGCCGGGCATACCGGAGGACGAAATCCCGATCGTGCTGTCCGCCTTCGGCCAGGGCTCGATCGCCATCAAGAGCGCCGAACAGGGCACCGGGCTCGGGCTGCCGATCGTTCAGGGCCTGCTCGCCATGCATGGCGGCGAATTCGAACTTCAGTCGAAATTGCGCGAAGGCACCGAGGCAATCGCCATCTTCCCGCTCGCCCGAGTGATGGAGGAACTGCCGGCGCTGCCAACCAAGACCGTGGCGGCGGCCCGCCGACGTTGACAGCTTGTTCTAGGCTTTGACCGCCGCCGCCATGCCCGAACTGGTAAGCGCCGCCGCCTTGACCAGACCGGCGGCAAGGGCGGCCCCTACCCCTTCGCCGTGGCTGATGCCGAGATCGAACAGCGGCCTGAGGCCGAGCCGCTCGGCGGCAAGCCTTTGGCCGGGTTCGGGCGACTGGCTGGCCAGCAGGCAATGGTCGAGCGCACCCGGGTTGGCGGCATGCAGCACGGCAGCGGCAGCGGTCGCGGCGAAGCCGTCGAGCAGCACCGGGATTTTTTGCATCCGGGCGGCGAGGATGGCGCCGGCAATGGCCGCAAACTCGCGGCCACCCACCCGGCGCAGTGCTTCCAACGGGTCCTTCAGAGCCGCACCATGGAAGGCGACGGCTGCATCGACTACATCAGCCTTGCGCGCCTGCATGGCCGCGTCGGCACCGGAGCCGGGGCCGACCCAGTCGGCGCCGCCGCCGCCGAACAGGGCCGCGCACAAGGCCGCCGCAACGGTGGAGTTGCCGACGCCGAGATCGCCGAGGCAAATCAGATCGGCGCCACCGGCGATGGCTTCCATCCCGAAGGCCATGGTGGCGGCGCAGCCGCGTTCGTCGAGGGCGGCGTCCTCGGTGATGTCGGCGGTCGCAATGTGCAGCGCCAGATCGAACACCTTGAGGCCAAGATTGTTGGCGACGCAAATCTGGTTGATTGCCGCACCGCCGGCGGCGCACAGCGCAACGGCGTTTGCGGTCGCAGCGACAGGGCGCGGCGAGATGCCGTGGCGGGTCACGCCATGGTTGCCGGCGAAGATCGCCACCAGGGGCCGGTTCACCGCCGGCGGGGCGCGCCCGCTCCAGGCAGCAAGCCAGGCGGCGATGTCCTCGATGCGGCCAAGCGAGGCTTTCGGCTTGTCGGCCTTGGAAAATAGGGTGCGCACCCTGTTTTCTGCGACTGTATCGGCAGGCGGCAGGCTCGCCAGCAGATTGCGAAAGTCGTCGAAGGGCAGCGCGCTGGTCATGTCGGTCCTGATCATTCCCTGTGGTTGATCAGCGGCATAACCGCCTTGCCCGGCCGGCACAACTCCCCTCGACATTGGCGCGAAAGCGGTTGCCCGCGCCGCATTCCGAAGGGCTTGCATTGGCTTTGCCGTTGCACCATGTGGAGATGGAACGAGGGATCCGGACGGAACCTTCAAGAGAAAGTCATGACGGCCATCGAATCCCCGTGCATCCTGGTCTGTTCGATCGACATGAAAACCGGCTTCTGCTTCGGCTGTGGCCGCACGCGCGATGAAATCGGCGCCTGGATGGGCATGACGCCGGAGGTACGCCGCAGCGTCATGGCCGAGTTGCCGGCCCGATTGGAAACGGTCGAGCGCCGGCCGCGCCGGGAAACACGCCGCAGCCGCATGGCGCGCGAGCGCGACGTCCTCTCTTGAGGCGGCAGGTCCAATGAACCGACTGTTCTGGATCGTGATGGCGGCAATCGGCCTCGGGCTGGTGCTGCTGATGATCAACAACGACGCCGGCAGCACGTTCGGCATCGAGAATTACGATTTCAGCCGTCTGGTCTGGCTGGGGGCGATCGGCTTGCTGGTCAGCGCCGGCCTTGTCCGGTCCGGCAGGCCGCTCGGCGTCATGGCCCGCAATCTCGGCACGTGGGCCCTGATCGTGCTGGCGCTCGTCGCCGGCTACCAGTACCGCTACGAGTTGCAGGATTTCGCCAGCCGGGTGACGGCGGGCCTCGTTCCCGGCAGCCCGCTGGCGCTCGGCGTCGAGGACGGCCATGCCACCGTGACCCTGGACAAGGCCGACAGCGGCCATTTCGAGGCCCGCATCACGATCAACGGCGCGCCGATCCGCACCGTCGTCGATACCGGCGCGACCAGTACAGTGCTCACCGCCGAAGACGCGCAGGCGGCCGGCTTCAATCCGGCCGCGCTGAGCTTCACCGTCCCGGTCTCGACCGCCAATGGCATGGCACGCGCCGCTTCGGTGCGCACCGACGAACTGGCGATCGGCGGCATCGTGCGCAAGAACATGCAGGTGATGGTCGCCGCGCCCGGCGCGCTCAGCCAGAGCCTGCTCGGCATGAACTTCATCGGTTCGCTGTCGGGTTTCGACGTGCGCGGCGACCGGATGATTCTGCGCGACTGAACTGCTTAAGCGGCCTTTTCAACACGGTCGAAATCGACGGCAGCGAACGCTGCCTTCAGCACATCCGGTCCGGCGCCGGGTTTCGTCGCGTCGGTGGACAGTATCTGCCGGAAGCGGCGCGCGCCCGGCAGGCCGTGGAACAGCCCGACCATGTGGCGGGTGACGTGGCCGAGCCGCCCGCCCTGCTCGATATGCCGCGCGGCGTAGTCGGCCATCGTGTCGATCAGCGCGGCAAAATCGTAGGCGCCGGCCTTGTCGCCGTAGAATGCCGCGTCGACGCCGGCCAGGATGCCTGGCGTGTGGTAGGCGGCGCGGCCAAGCATGGCGCCATCGACATGATCGAGGTGGCGAGCCGCCTCTTCGAGCGATTGAACGCCTCCATTGATGCCAATGAATTTGTTCGATTTTCTAGCCTTGAGGCGATAGACCCTGTCATAGTCGAGCGGCGGGATGTCGCGATTTTCCTTCGGGCTCAGACCCTCCAGCCAAGCCTTGCGCGCATGCACCCACAGCGCGTCGGCGCCGGCCGCGAAAACGCCGTCGGCCAGCGCGTCGAGCGCGGGCTCCGGATCCTGCTCGTCGACGCCGATGCGGCATTTGACCGTCACCGGGATTTTCACCGCCGCCTTCATCGCCGCCACACAATCGGCGACGAGGTCAGGCACTTTCATCAGGCAGGCGCCGAACGTGCCGGACTGGACGCGGTCGGACGGACAGCCGACATTGAGATTGATCTCGTCGTAACCGAAGCCCTCGCCGATGCGCGCCGCCTCGGCCAGCTTTTGCGGATCGGAGCCGCCGAGCTGCAGTGCCACCGGATGTTCGGTCTCGTCAAAACCAAGCAGCCGCTCGCGCGCACCATGGATGACAGCGTCCGCCACCACCATTTCGGTGTAGAGCAGCGCACGCTGCGTCAACTGCCGGTGGAAGAACCGGCAATGCCGGTCGGTCCAGTCCATCATGGGTGCAATAGCAAGTCTATGCTCTTGATTTTTCAACATTTTTTCTTTAACATCAAATCGTTAGAACCTACTGAGTGCACACGAATTTACGCCAGAATACGACCCTTTTCGCCACGTTTCGATCTCTCAGTGCACACAGAGCGCACACAAAAAAATGGCCACCTACACAAAACTCTCGTCCGGTTCCTGGCGCGTCCAAGTCCGTCGCAAGGGTCGCTACGTCAGCGAGACCTTCCTACGCCGCGACGACGCACGGCGCTGGGCAACCGAAGCCGAGCGCCAAGTCGATCGTGGTGAGACGCCGACCAAGTCCCGTATAGCCCGCCTGAAAACTTTCGGTGAACTCATCGACCTTCATATCGACGACATGTGTGATGTAGGCAAGTCCCCTCGCCGCTCCAAGGCCGCGGCTCTCGATATGCTCCAAAGACATCTGGGGAAGTGCAACATTGCGGCTCTCGATCGCGAACGGCTCATTCGTTTTGGGCGCGACCGGGCCGCCCAAGGTGCCGGACCGATGACGCTCGGCATGGACATCGGCTTTGTAAAACTCATACTGGCTCATGCCGCTGCGGTGCACGGCCTGCCCGTCAAGGTCGAACCGGTTGATCTCGCGCGTATTGCCCTAAAGAGGCTTGGCCTCGTTGGTAAAGGCAATCAGCGCGACAGGAGGCCGACCCAGGATGAACTCGACAGACTCATCGCCCACTTCGATGCAAATCCTCGTCAAATAGCGCCGGTTGGTCAGATAATACGTTTCGCCGTCGCAACGGCGATGCGCCAGGAGGAAATCTGCAAGGCGCGGTGGTCCGACATGGACGCCCGCACGCGGATGCTTCTCATCCGTGACCGGAAAGACCCACGAAACAAAAACGGGAACAATCAACGCATACCCTTGTTCGCGGCAACTGGGTACGACGCATGGGCCATTGTCGAGGACCGACTGGCCAAGCGAAGCAATGACGATGATCGAATTTTCCCCTTCAATCATAGGTCGGTCGGCACCGCCTTTCGTCGAGGATGCGCTGACCTGGCCATCGACGACCTTCACTTTCACGACTTGCGGCATGAAGGAACAAGCCGCCTCTTCGAAGCTGGATTCACGATCGAACAGGTAGCTTTGGTCACGGGTCACAAGGATTGGAAGATGTTGCGGCGGTATACGCATCTCAAGCCGGAGATGCTGCACACTCTCCAAGCTGCGAGGGCAGCGTAGTCCGCGGCTCGGGTTAACTGGCATCTCCGCCACGCTTTCTGCCTTGTAAGCTGTTACAAAACGAGCGTGGCATTGACCGAGTGCACCGCCTTCGGGAGATTGCTCTGCACATAGGTCCGAAGGCGCCATGAGATCGACGCGTTTCGGCTGGCTGCGCTTTGGCGGGTCTCACCCGGGATTTTCTGTCGCCACCACCGGCCTCCTGGATCGAAGTCCCAGCGCCTGCTCCACGGAGTGTCCCGCCCTCAGCACTGTGTCGTCCTCAAACTTGCGGCCCACGATCTGCATCGAGATCGGAAGTCCCGTCGCGGTAAAGCCGTTGCAGATCGCAAGCGCCGGGCTACCAGTAAGGTTGAAAGGCCGGCTGAGCGAAAGTTCCATCTCGCCCATCTCCGTCATCTCATAACCTAGGGCCTGAGCGGGCGTCTTCATCGTCGGCAGGACAAGGACGTCGACGTCCTCCATAATGCCGGCTAGGGCTTCAGTCAGCGCCTTCTGCCGAAGGCGGGCATCGATATAGTCGGCCGCCGAAACGGTCTTCCCGTCCTGCAGGCGGGAGCGGCTGACAGGGTGAAACCGTTCTGGATAGGCATCGAGCTCCGCCCGATGTTCGGCGTATTCCTCCGGCCAGGTAATGTTCCTTGCGACAGAACCGTACAGGCCGAAATCCGCCAGTTTGACGGAGGAAACACGGCCGCCAAGATCCTGCACGACGGCGAGCGTATTCTCCATCGCGTCGAGCACGTCCTGATCGACGTCGGGATCGCCCTCATAGAATTGCCTTATGACGCCGACACGCAGACCTCGGATCCCTTCTCCTATCCCTGAGATATCAGGGCTCTTGAAACCTCTAAGCAAAAGATCGTCAGTATCCGTCGACACCATCGACGCTATCATGAGGGCGCAGTCCTCGACCGTCCAGGCTAGCGGACCGACGCAGTCCATTGATCGTGACAGCGGAAGTACGCCTTTTCGGCTTACCAGCGCGTCGGTCGGCTTGAGACCTGCGACCCCACACCACGCGGCAGGATCTCGTATGGAGCCTGCGGTCTCCGTCCCCACCGACCCGGCGCACAAACCCGCCGCAACCGCAATCGCCGAGCCGCTCGATGACGACGATGGGTCGAGATCGAGGTTCCACGGGTTGCGGGCGGGCGGCCAGCCAAGATCGAACTGCGTCCCGGACACCGCGTATTCGGTGGTTGCTTGCTTCCCGAGGATAATCGCGCCGGCCCGCTTCAAGGATGCGACGACGCCTGCATCCTCGCTGGCGATCGCGTCGCGCCTGTGAACAGCCTGCGCCGTGGTCGGCAGTCCCGCGACATCGATGAGGTCCTTGATGCCAATGGGCACGCCGTGCAGAGGGCCTAGCCAGTCCCCGCGCATGAGCGCCTGCTCCGCCGCCGATGCCTCCTGCAACGCGCTTTCAGTTCGCAGCGAGTTGAAGCTGTGAAGTCTCTGGTCCAGCGCAGCGATTCTGTCGAGGTACGTCTTCGTGAGTTCAAGGGGAGATATTTCCCTCGCGCGAA
This sequence comes from Mesorhizobium sp. M1078, assembly GCF_040318615.1. Taxonomy (NCBI): domain Bacteria; kingdom Pseudomonadati; phylum Pseudomonadota; class Alphaproteobacteria; order Hyphomicrobiales; family Phyllobacteriaceae; genus Mesorhizobium; species Mesorhizobium sp. M1078. The sequence goes on along the minus strand of NZ_JAMYMP010000013.1, from coordinate 10,029 downwards.
GTCTGCGGGACAGTTCCGCAAGCGACAGCAGGGCGATGTCCGGTGACAGACTCATGCAGGTGCGACTCGATCTTGAACAATTACTTTCAGAGGGCGGGGGCAGTCATCAGACGCACTTGCCCGGGCATTCTTCCGGATTCAGGCGGGACGTTGAGAGCACTGCGTTCTCCACGGAAGACCTTTTCCGCGAGCACGCACGCCGCCCGGTGACCGGCACTGACCTCGACCTGAGGCGGGAGTGCTGTCGCACAGTCGGCGACAACTAGTGGACAACGCGTCCGAAACGCGCATCCCGAAGGAGGATTGGTCGGGCTCGGTATTTCTCCTACGAGCAGCGGGACCTTCCGATTTCTCTCCTCAATGGGATCGGCTACTGGAACCGATGCCAGGAGCAACTGCGTGTAGGGGTGGCTCGGATGGTTGTAGACGTCCTCAGACGTTCCCATCTCGACGATCCGACCAAGGTACATGACGTAAACACGCGACGAAGCCTGTCGAACGAGGCCGAGGTCGTGAGCGATGAACAAACAGGCGACGCCAAGGTCCCTGCGCAGTCCCATGAACAAATTCATCACTTGCGCCCTGATCGAAAGATCGAGCGCGCTAACGGGCTCGTCGCAGATCAGCACCCGCGGTTCCACGGCAAGTGACCTCGCGATTGCCACACGTTGACGCTGTCCACCGGACAGCTCTCGGGTGAACCGGTCCCTGACCTGGGTCGCCAGTCCGACCTGGTCCAACAGCTCCGTCGTACGCGCCGCACGTTGTTCCTTCGAGCGCATCCCTTTGATGATCAGAGCCTCTGCGATTGCTTCGCCAACGGTCTGTCGATCGTTCAACGAGGCGTAGGGGTCCTGGAACACGTATTGGACGGCACGGCGCACTTCCCTAAGGCGTCTGCCCGAGAGGGATCCGAGATCGACGCCGTCGAAGATCACTCTACCCGACTGAGGGTTCTCCAGCCCCACGATGGATCGGCCAAGTGTCGACTTACCGCAGCCGGACTCGCCGACGAGGCCGACGATTTCGCCCGCGTTCAACGTGATTGACACGTCGTTTACGGCCTTGATGGTCTTGCCCCTCATCGCGCTGGGAAAGCTGGTCACAAGGTTTTCGACTTCGAGAACAGCCATCAGCTTACTCTCTCCAAGAGGTGGTCGTTGATCACAGGACATGCGGCGAAGACCGAAGGGTCGAGCGTCTCGACGAGCTTAGGCCGATGCGATTTGCAGCTTTGGACCGAATGAACGCAGCGCGGCTCAAAAGCACACCCGACAATAGGAGCCGCGAGCATAGGCGGCACGCCGGGGAGTCCCCGGAAGGGTGCCCCGATCGCGTCTTCACGCCGCGGGATGGCGTCGATCAGCCCCATCGTGTAGGGATGATGCGGGGAAACCAGAACCTTTTCGACGGGACCGGTTTCCGCGTTCCGGCCCGCGTACATGACGACCACTCGGTCTGCCGATCCTGCGACGACGCCCATGTCGTGAGTAATGAGAACCATCGCCATTTTAAGCTTTGACTGAATGTTCTTGAGCAGGCGCAGGATCTGTGCCTGAACGGTGACGTCGAGCGCGGTGGTCGGCTCGTCCGCAATCAGGAGCTTGGGTTCGGCCGCGATGGCAATTGCAATCATCACGCGCTGCCTGAGGCCACCGGACAGTTCGTGAGGATACTGCCTTAGTCGCGCCGCCGGGTCGGATATGTCGACCAATTTAAGAAGGTCTAGCGCCCTTGCTTCGGCGGCAGTTGCCGACATGCCCAAGTGGAACTCAGCCACCTCCGCGATTTGTCGCCCCACCCTTCTTGCGGGGTTCAGTGCACTCATCGGGTCCTGAAAAATGAAGCCTATCGATTTTCCACGGAGGCGTCTGATTTTGTCCTCGGAGGCTCCAACCAGCTCGGTACCGTCGAAGACCACTGAGCCCGAAACGTCCGCTTTCACACCAATCGGCATCAGACCGAGAGGAGCGAAGTTCATCACGGTCTTGCCGCTGCCGCTCTCTCCTACGACAGCCAACGTCTCCCCGCGTCGTATCGAATAACTGACGCCATCGACCGGACGGACCGCCCCATGGCCAGTTAAGAGATCGACAGTCAGGTTTCTCACGTCCAGTATGGTTTGAGCGGGCATCAGATCGACTCCTTTGCCCAGAGCGCCGTGGCGCGGCGACGCGCGACAAGCATCTTGTTCGTGAGCGGGGTCGGCACGCGGTTCAGCGCGACTGCTTCACCCAGGATATTGAATCCAATCACGGCCAGCGTAAGGGCAAGACCCGGGAGAACGACCTGCCGTGGATCCGTTTCCAGATAGGGAAGCGCATCGACCAGCATCTGCCCCCATTCTGGAGTTGGCGGTTGGATGCCGAGGCCGAGAAAGCTCAGAGTGGCAATCGCCAGAGCTACTGCGCCCGCGTCTGCCGTGGCATAGACAAGGACGGCGCCGAGCGTCGTTGGAAGAAGATGGACGAAGTAGATCCGCATAGGGCTAGCACCAAGGACGCGCAGCGCCTCCATCTCGGGCTTGTTCATGACGCTCACGGCCACCGCGCGGCTGACGCGAGCGCTACCCGGCCACCAAGCCAGCGCCAAGGCGAGGATCATGTTCCAGTAGCTGGCCCCGAATACGCCGATGACCGCGAGCGAAATGATAAGGCTGGGGATAGCGAGACCGACGTCGACAATGCGCATCAGGATCTCGTCCGTCCAGCCGCGTCGATATCCGGCGACCGTACCGATGGTGGTTCCTATCGTGTGGGCGATGACGAGCACGAGACAGACGCCGACAAGTGAGGTCCGGGCAGCGGTTATCAGCCTGCTGAGCGTGTCCCGTCCAAGGTGGTCGGCGCCCAGCCAGTGTGTCATGGTTGGCCCTTCGCCTGCGAGCAGCAGGTTCTGGGCGTTCGGTGCGTGAGGTGTGAGCAGCGGTGCGAACACGCCAATGAATACGAAAGCGCCAATGGTGATGACGGATGCGCGCGGCAGTTTCCTTATCGGCTCTGCCAATTTGCCTACTATGTTCATGATCCGCTCCTTTGCCGGCGCATCCGCGGATCGGTGAGCATCATCAGGACGTCCACGATCACATTCAGGATAATGAAGAAGGTTATGAAGATCAGGAGACAGGCCTGCACCACCATGAAGTCGCGGAACCGGACCCCGGTCAGGAACAGCTCTGCGACCCCTTGCCAGGCGAACAGCGGCTCCACCACGACGGCGCCCACGACCATGAGACCTATCTGAGTTCCGAGCGCATTAAGGTAGGTCGGCGCGATGTTGGGCAAAGCGTCGCGCACGAGTATCCGCTCACGTTTGAAGCCCTTGCTCATCGCGGTCAGGACGAAAGGACGCGCCATGGCCTCCTCAAGGCCGACTCGGACGACGCGGCTGAGGACAGCGGCAGGCAGCATCGCTATTGTGAGCCATGGCAAAATGAAGCTGCGAAAACCGTCGTAGCCGAATGTCGGAAATATCTTGAACGACACTGAGAAAGCATAGACCAGAAGCGCACCGACGAAGAACGAGGGCGTGGATGCACCGAACAACGCCAGTCCGCGTGCAATGTGGTCGGGCATTCTGTGTGCCCACAGGGCCCCGAGAAATCCTATGAGCAAACTCAACACGAGGGCGACCATGGCTCCGCCGGCGACCAGCGTAGCGGTAACCGATAACCGGCTCCGAAGAGATGTTCCAACGTCCTCCCCAGTCTTGTAGGAGATACCGAAGTTGCCGTGAGCGGCATTGCCAAGCCAATCCGTGTATCGAATGAGCAATGGCTTGTTCAGGCCGATTTCCTCGGCGACCTTGGCAATGTCTGCCTTGGTCGCCGTTGGGGTGCGAAGCTCCGCAATCAAGATAGCGATGTTGCCTGGGGCTGACACCACCAGCGAGAAGCACAAGACGGAAGCCAGAAAAAGCAGAATGAGCGCGTTCCGGGCTCTCTTTGCGATGAAGAAGAACACGGCGTCTCCTATTCGCTCAGGCTGATGTTTTCGTAAGGCATGTCGTACTCCGTTGCTGGGGCCTTGAAGTCTTTGACGCGGCTGGAGTGCGCCCAGATACCTGGCACGTAAATCAGTGGAGCGATGGCGACGTTGTCGTGCAGCCAATCGTAAACCTTCTGGACGTTGGCTTCCATGTTTGGGTCCAACGCCGACATCGTCGCGGTCACGAGCGGATCGAGCCGCTCGGCGTCGACGAACAGCTTGCCGTCGACCCCGTTGTCGTAGGTAGACAGGAAAAGACCGACGATTGTGGCGAAAGGCTCGTAAGGGGCGCCGTATGTCTGGAAGAAAGCAAGGTCGAACTTGCGCTCGGGAATATCGCTGTGTCGCGAGGCATGGTCCACCGAGCGGATCGTAAGCTGAATGCCAATCTCCTGCAGTTCCGCCTGAAGCACCTCGGCGACGGATCTCGATCCGGGAATTTGTTCTTCGCTGACGACGATTTCGAGAGCGAGCGGAGTACCCTCCTTCTCTCTCACAGGACTGCCGACCCATCCCGCTTTTTCCAAAAGCGCCTTAGCGCCTTCGACGTCGATCTGGGGAACCTCATAGCGCTTTCCGGCAAGTGGAACGGATTCGGCGAAGAGATTGGCCGACGTCGCTGCCATCCCGCGATAAAGTACCTTTGAAATTGCTGCCCGGTCTATGCCGATATCGATGGCCTTCCGGACTGCGACTTCCTTGAGAGCTGGAGCCCGGTCGGGATTGAATGCCATGATCATCGTCGTCGAACCGGGTTCCACAACGACGTCTAGCCCCGCCTGCTTCAAGGTCTGGGCCTCGATCGCGGTGATCGGCGATACGAAGCAACTGGACTTTCGAGAACTTGGGCTTCTCGCCCCAATAGCGGTCGAACCGCTCGAAGACGCTGCCCGAGTTATCCGCGCTGATTTCACGCCACGGACCGGTCCCGACCGGAGCCTTGTAGCTCCCGTCAGCTGCGACCGATTTCGGGCTGAGGAAACGACCGGGGCGGACATAGGCCAATTCTTGCAGCAGCCCAAGAACGGGCTCCTTGAAGCGAATATCGATATGACTGTCGTCGACGACGGTGGCGTCCACGAAGAGCCTGGAGCAGTTCATCCAGTTGTTGTCAGCCTGCCCCATCCAGCGCCCCAGGTTCCACTTGGCCGCGGTGGCGTCGAAGGGTGTCCCGTCATGGAAGACCACCCGCTCTCTGAGCGTCAGGCGCAGGAGCTTGCCCTCATTCTCGATGGACCAAGCGGTCGCCAGTCCAGGTTCAATTTTTCCGTCATAGGAGTATGTGACGAGTGGTTCGAACACCATGTCCTGGACCGCGTAGAGCCCCTTAAATTTGTGGGGGTCCAAGTCGCCGGGGGCCACAGAGATGGCGATCCTAAGCGTATCATTATCAGCCGCGGCCGCGACCATGCTCGGAAAGAATGAGCCGCCGGCGGCGATGCCGATCATGCCGGACAAGCCTGTCAGAAACGACCGCCTGTGAATTGCTATGAATTTGCTGCTGTCCATGTTCCATTCCCCTTGTTTTTGATTTGATTACCCGTAGGCGCGAGCTCCCGTGCCGGACCGATCTTGTGCGGTCCGAACAGATATGTCTTCGAGCAAGCGAGCGACGTCCGCCTGCAAATCCTCAAGCGCCTCGATCCCGACACTGATGCGCAGCACGAGGTCGGACGCGAGCCATTCTGTCGCCGTTCTGTTCTGCCGGACGGGCATCGGTGCGACGAGACTGCGGGTGCCTCCCCAGGAGGCGCCGATGGCGAAGGTCGTCAAGACGTCGAGCGCTGGTGAGACATGTGGGGTGCAGGCGTCCTTGAACAGCACGCCGAATACGCCACTCGCTCCAACGAAGTCGCGTTTCCAGAACTCATGACCAGGCGAATGGGCGAGTGGCGGCCACAGCACGCGGTCTACCAACGGATGCCGTTCGATCTGTTCGACCAAGGTCCGCGCGCTTTCGAACGAGCGCTGCATCCGGATGCCGAGTGTCTCCATGCCGCGCAGGACGAGGGCCGCGTCGTCCGGCGAGACGCCTATCCCAAAGCGTCCCATGAAACCCTTGACCACAGCCTCGTGTTCGGGACGGGCGATCGTAATCGATCCCATCAGTATGTCGGAGTGCCCGGAGATGTATTTGGTCAACGCCTCTGTGACGATATGGACGCCGTGCAGGATCGGCTTGAAGTTCAGCGGCGTCGCCCAAGTGTTGTCGCATCCGACGAGAATGCCGCGGCTCCGGGCCACCGCCACAATGGCTGGTATGTCCTGGACGTCCATGCTCGTCGAACCAGGAGACTCGCACCAGACAATCGCGGTGCGCTCGTCGATCTTGCTTTCGAGATCATCGATCGTGGATGGATCGAAGTACCTCGTCTCTATCTGGAAGCGTGCCAGGTCCTGGTTGGCGAAGTCCCTGACGGGCGGGTAGGACGTGTCTACAACGAGGATGTTGTCGCCAGCCTTCAGGAAAGAAAGCATCGCTACCGAGTTGGCCGCTTGGCCAGAAGGGGCGAGGAACGTCCGGACGCCTCCTTCGAGCTTGGTAAGCTTTTGTTCGAGCGTGCGCGTCGTCGGCGTGCCGTACAAGCCGTAGGAATATCCTTCAGGCCCGCGCTGCGCGCGGTTGGCGTATGCCTCCGCATTCTCGAACACGATTGTCGAAGCTCTGTGGACCGCCGTTCCAAGAGGATCGAAGCCCTCATTCCTAACCTTCGGGGTCAGCACTACCTCGGTAAAGTCGTTCATTCTCTCGCCACCCCCTGGACATGGCGATTGTTTAAGCACACTCCTCACTATGCGGTCTAATATCAAGATTGCGGTTTACTATTCTCGGAGGTTATAGGGTCGGATGAACCTGAGGCAGATCGAAGTCTTCCATGCCCTGATGACAAACGGCACGACGACACGTGCGGCCGAGATCCTGCGCATCTCACAGCCGGCCGTGAGCAAGGCAGTTCAGGAGTTGGAGCGCACCGTTGGCTTTGCGCTGTTCAATCGCGCTAAGGGGCGCATGAGCCCAACTGCGGAAGGGCGGCTCTTCTTCCGAGAGGTTGAAACCTCGTTTTCCGGCCTGATCCATCTCAAGAGTGCGGCTGCGCGTATAAGAGACTTCGGGTCGGGCGAAATAAGAGTGGCAAGCCTGTCGGCGTTAAGCACAAACGTTATGCCGAAAGTCATGCGCTCGTTCCAGAAGCGCCACCCGCAGGTGGCTATAACATTCCAAGCGCGGATGTCGTCCTCGGTCAAGGAGTTGGTTGCTTCCGGCCAGTTCGACGTCGGTGTGGCGGCGGACGAGATCGATCTCGCGGGCGTCATCGCTCGGCCCTTTGCCAGCTATCAGGTTGCCATTGCCCTGCCTCCGGGCCACCGTTTGCAGGGCAGAGCAGTTATCTATCCAAGAGACCTCCACGATGAAAACTTCGTCGCACTCGCGCCGGAGGACACGACAAGGCGAGAGGCGGAGGCGATCTTCGCGGAGCATGGGGTGAAGCCAAAAATTGTCTTGGAGACCCCTTATTCGACGACGATCGCGGCGATGGTCGAGGCTGGTCTTGGCTGCGGCATGGTCAATCCGATTACGGCGGACCCCTTCCTCGGACGGGGAATGATGATCGTGCCGTTCGAGCCAGCAATTCACTTTCGGACGCTTCTGTTGCTCCCGCCTCAAAGGGAGCCTTCGACGATTGTGGCTGATTTTATAGAAGAGCTGTTGAAGGGGTCCTCCGGGGTATAGGTGAGCGCGATCGACGTCGTGAGCGTAAGGTTTCGGTCGATTCTACCTTAGCCGGGCGCGTCGGTGGCGACTGCCCTGGCAAGACTGAACTGCACGGCGGCATCCTGGTGCGTCTCTGACATCTTCGTCGAATTCCCACCACGGACACGCATCAAGGGCGAGATCCAGCAACTGGACCCCAACTGTCCGGGTACCGAGTTCGGGGAGTGATCGCCGCCAACGCGCAAGGCCGCCGGGACGTCAGCAGATCACCCTCTTCACTTCCGTCGGCCTCGCCATCGAAGATTTTTCGGCGCTGCGATACGTGCGCGACCCGCTACAAGCACCGACGAGCCGCCAGCTCTGTTCGGCATGCTAGCGAAGGCAGCCATGCAGCCGGCAGGATAACAAGGCTCGCTTGAAACCAGCTTCCGCCCTCCCGCCCAATTGCCTTTATTGCTGGGCGGTGCCTCGCCTGAACTGCTTCATGCAGAGTTTCGTGGCCCACGCCCCCGCCACGTTCCTCTTTGTGACTTCTTGTCTTGTGCACCCGGTGCGATTTGCTGTAGCGAGGCAGCTGACGTAGATCGGGGCTACGGCAACTGAAGAGCAAATGAAGGGTGGCTAAATGCCTGAAGATCTTAGCTCCGACGCGGAATTGCTGGAGATGACAGCTGACATCGTTTCCGCTTATGTCAGCAACAACCCGATTCCCGTCGCGGAACTCGCCCGCATAATTGCCGATACCTATGGAGCAATCAGCAAGCTGCAGGGAGCACTCCCACCCAAAGCGGAAGAGAAGCTTACACCCGCAGTCCCGATCAAGAAATCGGTGACGCCCGATTTCATCATCTGCCTGGAAGACGGCAAGAGGTTCAAATCGCTCAGGCGGCACCTTGGCACTCACTACGATCTTTCGCCGGATGCGTACCGGGCGAAATGGGGCCTGCCCTCCGATTACCCAATGGTTGCGCCGAACTATGCCGCGGTGCGATCCGCGATGGCAAAGGCGATCGGCCTTGGACGGAAGGCCGTCGCGCCTGAACCCGTAACGTTGCCGGCACCGGCCAAGCGCCGCAAGATCGGCATCAAAACAACCTGACATAGGGGCTATTTCGCACAAAAGCCCGCATCCTGTTCAAGGGCGCGGGCCGATTGCTCCGTCAGAAAGAACCGCTGCTTGTTGTGGGCAGCGGCTGCCGAGGATATCAGCCCTCAAGGGATGATCCCCCTCTAGCGGACTGGGAAAACGCGGCGATGATCGCCTCGAGCGTCACATCCAGTGCGTTCGAAAAGGTCCTACCCTTCTGCCAAATCGCAACGTAGTGATAGAGCGCGGACGGTTCTACTGGCCTTATTCCCAGCTGAAACGCCGCGTACTCACGCGCGATGATCTCGTTTGTGATCGAAATGCCCAGGCCAGCCGAGACGTATCCGGCTTCGTGACCGTTGCAATCGAATTCCACCAGTATGTCCGGCTCAACGCCGGCGAAGCGCAAGGCATTGAAGTTCATCTGGTGGGCGGCAAACTGGGGATCGATATCGACGATCGTTTCGCCTGCCAGGTCTTGCGCCTCGATACAGGTCTGTTTTGAAAAGCGGTGGTCGGGATGAAAAATGCATACGTTTCGTGCCGACCCAAGCGGCGCCCAATCGAACAGGCGTGGATCCAGGGGCAGTCTTGAGATTCCGAGATCTGCGCGTCCCGCCAGGATATGCTCGCCGATCTGCTCGTAGCTTCCCGAAATCGAGCGGACATTCGAAGCGCTCTGTGAGCGGATGATCGCCACGACCTTGGGCAAGGTCACGAAACCGAAAACAGAGGGCGCGGCAATCGCAATCCGTTGCTTTTCCTCGTTCTTCATTGCGAAGATCGACGCTTCCAGCCGATCCAGCGACGTCAGGGCAAGTTCTACGTTTCGCAGGAGTTCCCAGGCTTCCTGCAAGGGGACGATGCGGTTGGCTGATCTCTTGAAGAGAGTGATGCCGAGCGTGGTCTCGAGTTGTTTCACATGTTGACTGACGGCCGGCTGGCTTATCCCGAGCGCAACTGCTGCTCGCCTTGTCGATCCGGCCCGCAAGACTTCCCGGAAGACCTTCAGTTGACGGAGCTTGAGGGCGCCCTGCAGCAATTCCATTCCCTGCGCGCCTTTCCATGAAAACGCCCACCCGGGGAGCAGACGACGCCTACCTGGGGAGCAACGAACCGCCTCAGTATATAACGGCGCGTTATAGATAAAATAATAAAAATTATAGATTGAGTGTGTAATTTCAAGCGCTAGAATTAGCCAATACCCCAAATTAACTCCAGATTACAAATATAACAATCCG
>NZ_JAMYMP010000012.1:0-185169 GCF_040318615.1 Mesorhizobium sp. M1078 | reverse complement strand
CCGGTCGCTGCGTTGGAGACCGAAGACGGACAATGGACACTCTCATTCCATGCCCACCCGCTCGGCATGATCGACACACGCCGCATGAAGCTTGTCCGCCGCAGCGCCGCGCCAACCAATCCGCTTGGCGCTGCGGCGGACGCATAGGGGGAGAGAAGTGTCACCTATGTATCCGGTTCAAAGTGTTACCCATCTATCGGCTGGACATAGCGAACGGCGGCTCAGCGACGACCTCCGTCACCCCAAAAACGGCTTAGCCTTCATGGTCTCCGGCACCGGCACACCCAGCCGCTTCAGCACCGTCGGCGCCAGTTGCAGCTGATCAAGCAGCGTGTCCGGATCCGGCCCTTTGCCGGCTCCGAAATAATACAGCGCGAAATCCTGCATTTCATCGTCACGGCCGCCATGATGGCCGCGGTCTGTCTGGCCGTGGTCGGCGGTTACGATCACCTCGTAACCGGCCTGCCGCCAGCCCGGCAGGAAGGCTGCCAGCATGCCGTCCATCGCATAGCAGGCATGGTCCATTTCGTGGCAGTCATGGCCGAAGCGATGGCCCATCGAATCCAGCGTGCAGGTGTGCAGGATCCCGTAGTCGATGGCGTGGCGCCGGGTCAGCAGGGTCAGTGTCGCAAACAAATCGACATCGCTCGGCGTCATCTGGTTGCGCAAATTGTAGCCGGTCATGGTGTGGAAGCGGCCATGCGCGATCGGTCCGTTGGGCTCGTCGAACTCCATGTCCTCGACCAGATCGAACGGATAGGAACGGAAGAATTCCGACCAGTAGGAATGCGTCACCGCGCCGGTCTTGCCGCCGGCCTTGCTGACCTCGGAGAAAATATCCGGCTTGTTGACGAGAAAACGGTTCTCGTTGGATAGGATGCCGTGCTCCTGCGGCGAAACCCCGGTGTGGATCGAGGCATAGCAGCAGGCCGAGGTCGACGGCAGCACCGAGCGCATCTTCCACACCTGCGCCTCGCCCGACTGCACCCAGCCCTCGAGATTGCCCATCAGCCGGCGCCAGTTCCGGTAGGGCACGCCGTCGAGAATGATGAGCAGCAGTTTGGTCTTGAGCGCCATGGGCGGCTCCGGAAAGCTTTTGCCGTTGAAGGAAGTTTTCGCGACGAAGGCCGCGAATTCCCTACTAATTCCCCGCGCTCGCCATGCGCCGTCCCTTGATCGCCTTTTCCAGCCAGCCGATCTCCATCTCGGGAACGGACGACAGCAGCAGGTCGGTATAGGCGTCGAAGGGCGGCGTCAGCACCTTGCTCTTGGCGCCGTAGCGCACCACCTCGCCGCGGTACATCACCGCGATCGAATCGGCGATCGACTTCACCGTCGCCAGATCGTGAGTGATGAAGAGGTAGGCGACCTTCTCGTGCTGCTGCAGGTTGAGCAGCAGCTTGAGAATGCCGTTGGCCACCAGCGGGTCGAGCGCCGATGTCACCTCGTCGCAGATGATCAGCTTGGACTTGGCGGCGAGCGAGCGGGCGATACAGACGCGCTGTTTCTGGCCTCCGGAGAGTTCGGCCGGATAACGATCGAGAAAGCCCTTGCCCATCTCGATCTCGTCGAGCAGTTCGGCGACGCGCTTGTCGCGCTCGCGGCCGCGTATGCCGAAGTAGAATTCCAGCGGCCGGCCGATGATGGTGCCGACGGTCTGGCGCGGGTTCATCGCCACGTCGGCCATCTGGTAGATCATCTGCAATTGCCGCAGATCCTCCTTCGGCCGGTCGGCAAGCCTGTTGGCGAGCGGCCTGCCGTCGAAGGTGACGGTGCCTTCTTCCGGCGGCAACAGCCCGGTGATGGCGCGCGCCAGCGTCGACTTGCCGGAGCCGGATTCACCGACGACGGCCAGCGTCTGTCCCGGATAGATGTCGACCGAGACGTTCTTCAGCACCTTGACGTGGCTGCCGCCGTAAGCGGCGGTGACGTTCTTGACCGACAGGAACGGCGCGGCGCCGGGCTTCTGCTCGGCATGCTCGATCTCATGCACCGAGACCAGCGCATTGGTGTATTCCTGGCGCGGCTCCTTGATGATCTGGCGAGTGCCGCCCCATTCGACCAGCCTGCCATGGCGCAGCACCATGATCTCGTCCGAGACCTGGGCGACGACGGCAAGATCGTGGGTAATGTAGAGCGCCGCGACATGGGTGTCGCGGATGGCGTCCTTGATCGCCGCCAGCACGTCGATCTGCGTCGTCACGTCGAGTGCCGTGGTCGGCTCGTCGAAGACGATCAGGTCAGGTTCCGAACACAGCGCCATAGCCGTCATCACGCGCTGCAACTGGCCGCCTGAGACCTGGTGCGGGAACCGTTCGCCGATGATTTCGGGGTTCGGCAGGCTGAGCTTCTTGAACAACGCCACGGCACGTTTCTCGGCCTCGGCGCGTGTCGCCGTGCCGTGCAGCAGCGTTGCTTCCACCACCTGGTCCATCAGCTTGTGCGCCGGATTGAAGGCCGCGGCCGCCGACTGCGCGACATAGCAGACCTCGCGGCCGCGCAATTTGCGGAAACCTTCCTTGCCGCCCTTGAGAATATCGCGGCCGTTGAGCAGCACCTCTCCGCCGGTGATGCGCACGCCGCCACGGCCATAGCCCATCGACGACAGGCCGATGGTCGACTTGCCGGCGCCGGACTCGCCGATCAGGCCGAGCACCTTGCCCTTTTCCAGCGTCAGCGAGACATCGTGGACCAAAACGATGTTCTTCGGCGCCTCGCCGGGCGGAAACACTGTCGCTTCGATGCGCAGATTGCGGATATCGAGCAGCAGGCCGGGCTTTGCTTTGGTGTCAGCCATCACCCGCGTCCTCCCTTCAGGCTTGTCGTGCGGTTGAGCACCCAATCGGCGACCAGATTGACCGAAATCGCCAGTGCCGCGATCGCCGCGGCGGGGATGAGTGCCGCCCCGATACCAAAGACGATGCCGTCCTTGTTCTCCTTGACCATGCCGCCCCAGTCGGCATCCGGCGGTTGCACGCCAAGGCCGAGAAAGGACAGCGTCGACAAGAACAGCACCGCGTAGATGAAGCGCAGGCCAAGTTCCGAGACCAGCGGCGACAGCGCGTTGGGCAGGATCTCGCGGAAGATGATCCAGCCGCTGCCTTCGCCCCGCAGCTTGGCGGCCTCGACATAATCCATGACGTTGATGTCGACGGCCACCGCGCGCGACAGCCGGTAGACGCGGGTCGAGTCGAGGACGCCCATCACCAAGATCAGCGTCACCAGATTGGTCGGCAGCACCGAAAGCACGACGAGCGCCATGATCAGGGTCGGGATCGACATCAGCAGATCGACAAGGCGCGACAGAAGCGTGTCGAACCAGCCGCCGAACACCGCCGCCGAAAAGCCGAGGATGGCGCCGAGCGAGAATGACAGCGCGGTGGCCAGCACCGCAATGAACAGCGTGATGCGAGCGCCGTAGATCATGCGCGACAGAAGATCGCGACCGAGATTGTCGGTGCCCAGCAAATGTGCCGCCGTCATCGGTTCCCAGACATCGCCGACGATTTCGGCATTGCCGTACGGCGCGATCAACGGTGCGAAAACTGCCGCCAGCACGAACATAGCCGTCAGCACGATGCCGATCAGCGCGGGGATGGGGATGCGTTTGATGTCGAGCATGCCCGCCGCCTATTTCGGATGTCTGAGGCGCGGATTGGCGACAATCGCCCCGATGTCCGCAATGATGTTCAGGCTGATATAAACGGCGGCGAAGACCAGGCCGACCGCCTGCACCACCGGCACGTCGCGCTTGGTGACGTGGTCGACCAGATATTGTCCCATGCCGGGATAGACGAAGATCACCTCGACCACGACGACGCCGACGATGAGGTAGGCGAGGTTGAGCATGACGACGTTGATGATCGGCGCTATGGCATTGGGGAAAGCATGCTTGCGGATGACGTTGAAGGCCGACAGGCCTTTCAGTTCTGCCGTCTCGACATAGGCCGACTGCATGACGTTGAGGATGGCCGCGCGGGTCATGCGCATCATATGCGCCAGCACAACCAGCGTCAGCGCGGTGGCTGGCAACGCGATCGCCTGCATGCGCTCACCGAACGGCATGCCGTCATAGACCGTGGAAATGGCCGGGAACCATTGATACTTCACGGCAAAGAAATAGACGAGCACATAGCCGATGAAGAATTCCGGGAAAGATGTCGAGGCGAGCGCCAGGCCGGAGATCAGCTTGTCGACCCAGCCATTGCGGTAACGCACGGCGATCAGGCCGAGGATGATGGCCAGCGGCACGGCCACGATCGCAGCCCAGAAGGCGAGGAACAGCGTGTTCCACAGCCGCCCCTTGATCGACGTGGCAATATCCTGGCCGCTCGACATCGCCGTGCCAAGATCGCCGGTGAGCACACCGCCTAGCCAATGGAAATACCTGATGTAAGCCGGCTGATTCAGGCCGAGCTGCTCGCGCAGATTGGCGAGCGATTCCGGCGTCGCCGACTGTCCGAGAATGGCTTGCGCGACGTCGCCGGGCAGGATCTGGGTGCCGGCGAAGATCAGGACCGAAACGGCCAGCAAGAGGACGATGCCCAGCGCAACGCGCTGGGCCACAAGTTTCACGACGGGTGAGGACATATCCGCAAAGCCGGGCTCAGGCTTCGAGCCAGCACTTCGCCAGCGCGTAGCCGTTCATCAGCTCCTGATGCGGATCGTCGACCCAGCCGCCGACCTTGGCGCCTGTCGCATCGATGAACTGATTGAACATCGGCAGGATCAGGCCGCCCTCGTCGCGCACCAGCACGGCCATGTCGTGGTACATCTGCTTGCGCTTGGTCTCGTCGAGTTCGGCGCGTGCAGCCAGCACCAGCTTGTCGAAGTCCGGACGCTTGAAACGGGTGTCGTTCCAGTCGGCGGTCGACAGATAGGCGGTCGAGTACATCTGGTCCTGGGTCGAGCGGCCGCCCCAATAGGAGGCGCAGAAGGGCTGCTTGTTCCAGACCTCGTTCCAGTAGCCGTCGCCGGGCTCGCGCTTGAGCTCGATCTTGATGCCGGCCTTGGCCGCGCTCTGCTGGAAGAGCTGCGAGGCGTCGACCGCGCCCGGGAAGGCGACGTCGGAGGTGCGCAGCAGCACGGTGCCGTCATGGCCCGACTTCTTGTAGTGGAACTTGGCCTTGTCGGGATCATATTTGCGCTGCTCGATCTCGGAAAACAGCGGATAGGACGAATTGATCGGGAAGTCGTTGCCGAGCGAGCCGTAGCCGCGCAGCACCTTGTTCAGCATCTCCTCACGGTCGATCGCGAGCTTCAGCGCCATGCGCAGGTCGCTGTTGTCGAAGGGCGCGGTGTTGCAATGCATGATGAAGACATAGTGGCCGGGGCCGGCATGGTTGCGGATGGTGACGCCCGGTACACGCTTGATGAGGTCGACGATCTTCGGCTCGACGCGGTTGATCATGTTGACCTGGCCGCCCTGCAGGGCGGCCGTGCGCGCGGTCGCGTCGTTGATGACGATGATCTCGATCTGGTCGGCATGGCCCATCTTGTCGGCCTGCCAGTAATTGGCGAAGCGCTCGCCGCCATGGCGCACGCCGGGCTCGTTGGTAGTGACCTTGTAGGGTCCTGCCGAGATGCCGGCATCCGCCTTGTCCTTGCCGCCGTTGGGCTGGACAATGAGGTGGTAGTCGCTGAGGAGATAGGGAAGGTCGGCGTTGGCCTCCTTCAGCGTCAGGACGACTTCCTTGCCACTGGCCTTGATGCTGTCGATGCCTTTCATGTAGCCCAGCGCGCCGGACTTCGATTTTTCATCGGAATGGCGCTCGAGGGTTGCCGCCACATCCTCAGCGGTCACCGTCTTGCCGTTGTGGAATTCGACGCCGTCGCGGATTTTCAGCGTCCACACCTTGGCGTCGTCCGACGAGCCGATCTCTTCGGCGATGCGGTTCTCGAGTTTGCCTTCCGGGGACAGCTCGACGATCAGCTCGCCCCACATCTTGCCAAAGGCGAACGGCACTTGCGTCATGAACAAAGCCGGGTCCAGGCTGTTCGTGGATTCGCCGCCGACGAGGCCGGCCTTCAGCGTGCCGCCCTTGACCGGGCCTTCCGCGCGAGCCGCACTGGAAAGCAGCATATTGGCGAAGGGCGCTGTGACGCCCAGTGCTGCGGCGCGGCCGAGGAAATCACGACGGCTCAGCTTGCCGGACGCAACGCGCCGGCTCAGATATTCGAGTTCGTTGGACATTTGAGTTCCTCACTCTGTTGGTTCGACCTTATGGTCGTTTTTTGCTTGTTGTTACCAAAGGGATATTGACCGGAAGGCAAAGCCGTAAGCAAGACGGAATGCGACATGCCGTGGCGTAAATCGTGCGTCGCAACTGGACCAGTCGGGTCGACGCTCAGAGCAGGTCGCGCGGGATCTTCTCTTCGAAATCGCGTTCGAAAACCAGCGTTTCGCCCTCATAGGCTTCGATTCTGGCGCTGACGATCAAGTTTTGCGCATCGCACCGCATTTCAGCCGACGTCTCGGTGCGCACCGACCATCCGTTTCGCGACAAGGTCTGCGTCCAGTGCGTGCGACCCGAGGCAGACAGCGGGTCGTCGGGGTGGATCGTCCAGCTCTCGCGGGCAATGCTGCCATTGGCCAGTCCATGCGCGAGATCGCGCACTTCTCCGAAATCATCCGTGATCGACAGCGTGACGATGCCGGTCTTCTCATCGCGATCGACGTGACGCTCGGAATTCGCTGCACGAACTGTCGCGGTTGCCCAGGGTGTTGCGCCTTCGGGAGACTGGAACGAGGTCTCGTCGGCTTTTGCGAGCGGGCGCAGCGGCAGCCTCAGCGTCGCCGCTGAAAGGTCGAGCCGCACCGGCTCCGGCGACGGCCAGATCATCGGCCAGTAAGCATTGGAAACCGCGATGCGCAGGCGGTGTCCGGCCGGCACGCGGTAGGCGCACTGGTCGAGAATAACGCGCGCCGAAACCGTTTCGCCCGGCACCAGCGCTTGCGGCTGTTCGTGCGAAGAACGATGCGTCAGGTTGAGCACGCCGTAGGAGATCAGTTCCGAGGCGCCGTCGGGGTGCACGTCGCACAGTCGAACCGCGATGTTCGCCTGCGGGCGATCGGACGACACCCGGATGAGAAGCTCCGGCGCGCCGACGATGTCGAGTGTCTCGGCAAGCACAGGCTGATCGAAGCAGACGGACAGCGCATCGTCCGGGCGCTGGTCGCCCGGCAGTTCCGGGCCAAAGGTGAAGGGAAAATATTCGCCGCCGGCGAGCCCGCAGCTTTGCGGGGTCGCCACGATCGCCGGCCTGACGCCGTCAGCAATGAGTTCGATCGCCCCGACCTTGATGTTGGGAGACGGCCATTCCTGTTCGGCCACCCAACGGCCCGGCCGCTCCGGGTGCCAGCGCGCCGGCCGCACACTGTCCATGACATAGGCGCGGTAGTCCGGGTCGGCCTCGACGCCGGTGTCGACGCCCTTCAACCAGCTGTCCCACCAGCGCAACGCCTCCTGCAGGAAGCCGATGGCGGGTTTGGGTTCGGCATAATGCGGGTATTTGTGGATCCATGGCCCGACAATGCCCTTCACCGGTGCCTGGATGTTGGTGACCAGATGCGAAATCGTGTTGCGGTAGCCGTCATGCCAGCCGCCGATCGACAGCACGGCGGCTTTGACCGCGGAGAAATCCTCGCAGATCGAACCGCGTTTCCAATAGGCGTCGCGATGCTGATGGCTGAGCCAGAGCGGCAGAAGGAAAGACTGGTTCTCCAGCCGCGTCAGCCAGAGGTCGCGCCAGCCGTTGTCGCCCGCAATCAGCGGATCCGGCGGGCGCGACGAATAGGACAACATGGTCGAGGCCCAGCCGAAATTTTCCGTCAAAAGGCAGCCGCCCTTGTAGTGGATGTCGTCGGCGTAGCGGTCGACGGTCGAGCACAGGCTGATCACCGCCTTCAGCGCCGGCGGCTGCTTGGCCGCCACCTGCAGGCAGTTGAAGCCACCCCAGGAAATGCCCATCATGCCGACGCTGCCATTGCACCAGGGCTGTGCTGCCGCCCAGGCAATCACATCGCAGGCGTCCTGCAATTCCTGCTCGGAATATTCGTCGTCCATCAGACCTTCGGAATCGCCATTGCCGCGCATGTCGACGCGGATCGAGGCGTAGCCGTGGCCGGCAAAATAGGGATGCGTCAGCTGATCGCGAAAGATGGTGCCGTCGCGCTTGCGGTATGGCAGGTGCTCGAGGATCGCCGGCACCGGATCGCTGCTGGCGTCCTCCGGCATCCAAACCCGCGCCGACAGCCGGCAACCATCCGGCATGACGATGCCCATATCGGGGAATTCGACGACCTTGCGGGGAAATTCGGTGATGGTTTTCATGCGATGCTCCAGGATGTCAGTGACGCATGGAGCGGGCATGTCATGAAGTCAAACGGGCGACGGCCGGTGTCGCCGCGACGACGCCACGATATGTAGCCCGATTGTTTTGCCCTGATGTTGCAGGATTATAATTAATGTATTACATTTATTAACTGAACCCAACGTGATGAGGATTTCGCCTGAAAATCGTTTGGGATGAGCCAAAGCGCGTGACGAACCTGGACAGCCGGGGTCTCGATTTTGCCGAACTCGATATTGAGTTTTTTTGCGACTTCAACCGTCCTTCCAGCCAAGGCCGACCGGTTCAAGGCGATTGGCGAATTCGGAGAGATCATCCTGGCCGTGATTTTCAAGCCGCTTGGTTCGGAGGCGATTTCGGTGATCTCGATGCGCCGTGCCAGCCGAAAGGAAAGGTCAGTATATGAACAATCCTAAATCGCGTGTTCGACCGCTTACCGATGCGGAGGAAGTGGAAATTCAAAGACAAATTGTTGATGATCCCGACGATGCGGAGACGACAGACGAACAGTTGGCGCAAGCCAGGCCTTTCGCGGAAGTGTTTCCAGAACTTTTCGAGAGCATAAGGCGTGCTCGTGGCCGGCCAGCCGTGGAGAAGCCTAAGCAAGTCGTGTCCATCCGTCTGGATCAGGATGTCATTAGTAAATTCAAGGCGACCGGCAAGGGCTGGCAGGCCAGGATCAACGAGGTGCTGAAAAACGCGAAGGTAGGCTAGGCAATCCGCGTCAGTTCAGCGGAATGTCGTTTTCGGCCTTGCGCGCCTGATAAGCGCCGGACAGTTCGTCGTAGCGGGCGGAAATATTGCCGATCCTTGCCTCAAGCCGGCCGCGCTCGGCCTCGGGCAGCGCCCGCACCAGCCTGCGAATGGAAAAACTCTTCCAATAAGCGTTCTCGGCATTGTAGCCGCCGGGATCAAGAGTGAAGACCTCTTTCAGGATTTTCAGATCGTGCGGGATCGCAAAGCTGTCGCGTGAATCCTCGTGGCTGAAGAGGTAGTAGAAATTGTCGAAGCCGGTCCAGGTGATCGCCGACAGGCAGAGCGAGCAGGGCTCATGCGTGGCGATGAAGATGGCGTCCTTGGTGTCGACGCGCTCGGCTTTCGGCATTTCATAGAAACGCTTCAGGCAGTGCACCTCGCCATGCCAGAGCGGATTTTCCATCTCGTTGTTGGTTTCGGCCAGCACCAGCGAGCGGTCGCCCTTCCGCAGGATGGCGGCGCCGAACAGCTTGTTCCCATGGGCCACGCCCTCTGCCGTTTTCGGCACGATGTCGTGCTCGATGACATCGAGCAGGCGGTCGATCAGCGATATGTCGGTCATTTCTCAGGTCTCGTTGGGGAGATGGATTTCGTAGGGGTGCGAGAAATGGAACTCTTCGAGGTTGGAGCCGTCACCGCCGCGGTCGACGATGACGAAATCCTGCGCTTCACCGAGTGGTGTCAGCACGCCGTGCCAGAGATTGCGCGGATAGTTGACGCCTTGCCCCGGTGCGGTGATGAAGGCATGCGGCTCGCGCGGACCGTCCTTGCCGTCATGGCAGACGACGACCAGGAAAGGCCGCGGTGACAGCGGGATGAACGCCTGGCTGCCTAAGGGATGGCGCTCGACCATGGTCAGCTTCAGCGGCAGGTCGTAAGGCGTGCCGCGCGCCATCGAGATCAGCACGCGGGCATTCGGTCCCGCGGCTTCAGCGGTGGCGAGATTCTGGTAGCGCTCGGTCTTGCCGCCATTGATCGGGTAGTGATTGCCGCCGCCCATGTCGATGACATCGCCGAAGCCGGCAAAGCTTTCGCGGGTCAGCGGCCGCGCTGTGATGCGGGTCACCGCGCGCGACCGCCAATGCCCGCCCCGCCGAGCTTGGCGTGCCGGTTGACGTCCTTGTAAAGGAGATAGCGGAATTTGCCTGGGCCGCCCGCGTAGCAGGCCTGCGGGCAGAAGGCGCGCAGCCACATGAAGTCGCCGGCCTCGACCTCGACCCAGTCCTGGTTGAGGCGGTAGACCGCCTTGCCTTCCAAGACATAGAGCCCGTGCTCCATGACATGCGTCTCGGCAAACGGGATGACGGCGCCAGGCTCGAGCGTAACGATGGTGACATGCATGTCGTGGCGCATGTCGGCTGGATCGACGAAACGGGTCGTCGCCCAGCGACCCTCGGTGCCGGGCATCGGCGTCGGCGCCATTTGCTGGTCACTGCTGAACAGGACTTCCGGCGCGTCGATGCCGTCGACGGCCTCATAGGCCTTCCTGATCCAGTGGAAGCGTACGGCGTCGCGACCTTCGTTGCGCACCGTCCAGCCGCTGTCCGGCGGCAGGAAGGCAAAACCGCCGGCTTGCAGCACGTGCTTCTTGCCGGCCAGCGAAACGGTCAACTCGCCCTCAACCACGAACAGCACGCCCTCGGCGCCGGCGTCCGGCTCGGGCCGGTCGCTGCCGCCGCCGGGCAGGACCTCGACGATGTACTGCGAAAATGTCTCGGCGAAACCCGAAAGCGGCCTGGCGATGATCCAGGCCCTGGTCTCGTCCCAGAACGGCAGTGGGCTGGTGACGATGTCCTGCATCACTCCCTTCGGTATGACGGCATAGGCCTCGGTGAAGACGGCGCGGCCGGTCAAAAGCTCATTTTGGCCGGGATGGCCGCCATGCGGTGCATAATAGGTTTTCTGGTCAGTCTTGATCATATCCATTGGGTCCTGACCCCTCAGTCATTTCATTAGAGCGGGAGCATGTCTTTCAGGCGGAGCAGCGCGATGCGCTCGACCTGTTTGCAGGCGGTATCGAGTTCTACGCCACGGCTGTTGCCGATGCGCGCCTCGAACTCGGCGAGGATCTCCTCCTTGGTCTTGCCCCGCACCGCGATGATGAAGGGAAAGCCGAAGGTGGTGACGTAAGCGGCGTTGAGCTTGGAAAACAGCTCGCGCTCCTTGTCGGTCAGCGCGTCGAGGCCGGCGGAGGCCTGCTCGCGTGTGGATTCCGCAGTGAGGCGTCTCGCTTCGGCCAGTTTGCCAGCGAGATCGGGATGGGCGTTGAGGACGCCGATCCGCTCGGTTTCGCTGGCGGCGCGGAAGACGCGGCAGAGCGCATTGTGCAGGCCGCCGGCGCTGTCATGCGCCGGCCCAAGCTCCAGCTCATAGGCACGTTCCGCGATCCAGGGCGAATGTTCGAACACGCCGCCGAAAGTGTCTACGAAGGTTTCGAACTCCATCTTCGACGGCTTGAGCGCCGCCGGCTGGTAGGGGTGGTTCTCCTGCCAGTGCCTGGCGATATCGATCCGCCGCGCCAGCCAGACCTTGTCGTGCGATTTCACATAGTCGACGAAGCGCTTCAGCGCCGCCACCCGACCAGGACGTCCGACGAGGCGGCAATGCAGGCCGATATTCATCATCCGCGGCCGGCCCGCTTTGCCCTCGGCATAGAGCGTGTCGAAACTGTCCTTCAAATAGGAGAAGAACTGGTCGCCGGAATTGAATCCCTGCGGCGTGGCGAAACGCATGTCGTTGGCATCGAGCGTGTAGGGGATGACGAGTTGCGCGCCGCCGCTGTGCTCGAACCAGTAGGGCAGTTCGTCGTCATAAGTGTCCGACACATAGTCGAAGCCGCCCTCTTCGGCCACCAACCGCACCGTATTGACCGAGGTGCGGCCGGTGTACCAGCCGGTCGGCCGTTGGCCTGTCACCTCGTAGTGCAGCTTGATCGCCGCTTCGAGGTCGCGGCGCTCGTCCTCGGCGCTGTGGTCGCGGTAGTCGATCCATTTCAGCCCGTGCGAGGCCATTTCCCAGCCGGCCTCCTGCATCGCCGCCACCTGGTCGGGCGACCGGGCTAATGCTGAGGCGACCCCGTAGCAGGTCACCGGCACTTGCGCCTCGCTGAACAGGCGCAGCAGCCGCCAGAAGCCTGCCCGCGCGCCATATTCGTAGATCGATTCCATGTTCCAGTGGCGCTGGCCGACCCAGGGCGCGGCGCCGACGATTTCCGACAGAAAGGCTTCCGAGGCCTTGTCGCCGTGCAGCACGCAGTTCTCGCCGCCTTCCTCGTAGTTGACGACGAATTGGACGGCCACATGCGCACCGCCCGGCCATTTCGGATCCGGCGGATTGGCTCCGTAGCCGCGCATGTCTCTAGAGTAACGCATTGCCCCTCCCCGCCGGACGCTGCCGGAAGTTGTGATCAGGATAGTCGAAAGGGTTGCTCGCGCATTCCCCCGAAATTTTTGAAAGTGTTTTTGTGCCACTCCGCTCGACCGGGACTTATGCATCGCCTTTAATTGGCGCACAATTCACTGCTTTGTTCGGCTGTATCGGAAATGGGAGGCGCCAGTGGCAGAAACGTCGAGAGCCGATGGCGGACGTCTGACGACGCATGTGCTCGACACCGCGACCGGCAAGCCGGCGGCGGGCCTGTCGATCGCGCTTTATCATCTTGAGAGCGACGCGCGGATACATTTGAAGACCATCGTCACAAATGCCGACGGCCGCTGCGATGCGCCGCTGCTGGCAGGAGCGGAATTTCGCCTCGGCGAATACGAACTGGTGTTCGCCGCCGGTGACTATCTACGCGGCCAGGGCACCAAACTGCCGGAACCGGCCTTCCTCGACAGTGTGCCGATCCGCTTCGGCATGGCGGAATCCGTGCATTATCACGTGCCGTTGCTTATCTCTCCTTACGGCTACTCGACCTACAGGGGGAGCTGACGCATGGCCAAGATCACAATACGCAACGAGATCCGCTTCATCCTCAATGGCAGGGATGTCGCGCTGTCGTCGGTGGCGCCCGACGCGACCTTGCTCGACTGGCTGCGGCTCGACCGCTCGCTGCGCGGCACCAAGGAAGGCTGCGCCGAGGGCGATTGCGGCGCCTGCACGGTCCTGGTCGGAAAATTGTCCGCCGGCAAGCTGGTTTATGAAAGCGTCAACGCCTGCATCCGTTTCCTCGGTTCGCTCGACGGCACCCATGTCGTCACCGTCGAGCATCTGCGCGGCGCGCCTGGCCAATTGCATCCGGTGCAGCAGGCGATGGTCGATTTCCACGCTTCGCAATGCGGCTTCTGCACGCCGGGCTTCGTCATGTCGCTCTACGGCCTGTGGATGAAGTCGCCGGACCCGTCGAATGCGGCGATCGAGAAGGCCTTGCAAGGCAATCTTTGCCGCTGCACCGGCTATGAGGCAATCATGCGCGCCGCGCGTGCCATCTCCAGCTACGGCAAGGCGGCGAAGGATCCGCTGGCGGCCGAGCGCAAGGCGATCACCGCCAGGCTCGAGGCTATGCATGACGGTGCCCGCGTCGAAATCGGCGCCGGCAAGCAGCGGCTGGTTGTGCCGGCTGACGTCGACGATTTCGCCGCTGTACTGGACAAGGAGCCCGGCGCCACTGTTGTCGCCGGCTCGACCGACGTCGGCCTGTGGGTCACCAAGCACATGCGCGACATCTCACCGGTAGTCTTCATCGGCAATCTCGAGGGGCTGTGCGCGATCTCCGAAGACAATGACGTCATCACCATCGGCGCCGGCGTCACCTACACCGACGCCTTCGCGACACTGGCCAAGCGCATCCCCGCGCTCGGGCCATTGTTCGACCGCATCGGCGGCGAACAGGTACGAAACATGGGCACCATCGGCGGCAACATCGCCAATGGCTCGCCGATCGGCGACACGCCGCCGCCCCTGATCGCGCTTGGTGCGCAACTGACGCTGCGCCGCGGCAAGAAGCGGCGCACCATCGCGCTCGAGGATTTCTTCATCGCCTATGGCAAGCAGGACCGGCAGCCAGGCGAATTCGTCGAGGCCGTGCACGTTCCCGTGCCGGCCAAGGGCACGAAGTTTGCCGTCTACAAGATCACCAAGCGCCGCGACGAGGACATCACCGCAGCCCTTGGCGCCTTTTTCCTCGACCTGGCCAAGGACGGAACCGTGGCCGATATATGCATCGCCTATGGCGGCATGGCGGCCACCCCGAAGCGGGCTTTCGGTGTCGAAAAAGCGCTGCTCGGCAAGCCGTGGACGGAGACAACGGTGGAAGCGGCCATGGCTGAATATGCCGGCGATTTCACCCCGCTGACCGATATGCGGGCATCGGCCGAATACCGGGCGCTGGCGGCCAGGAACCTGCTGCTGCGCTTTTTTGCCGAAACCAGCGGCAGCAAGGCGCCGTTCCAGGTGTCCCGCAACGAGGCGGCCTGATGAACAAGCACGCCTCTCCAGATCTCAAGGCGCAGAAGATTTCCGGTGGCGTCGCCGCCGACCAGCGCCACGATTCCGCGCACAAGCATGTCAGCGGCAGCGCGGTCTATATCGACGATATGCCGGAACCGGCGGGCATGCTGCATGGCTGCCTCGGCCTGTCCACGGCGACGCATGCGACGATCAGCAAAATGGATCTGTCGGCGGTGCGCGCGGCGCCGGGCGTCGTCGATGTGCTGACGGCCAAGGACGTTCCGGGCGAAAATGACATTTCGCCGACCGGTCGACACGACGAGCCGGTGCTGGCCGACGACAAGGTGCAGTTTTATGGTCAGCCGATCTTCTGCGTTATTGCCAAGACGCGCGAACAGGCGCGCCGCGCCACCCGGCTGGCCAAGGTCGAATACAGTCCATTGCCTTTCGTCACCGACATTGGCGACCTCGACCCCCGCAAGGACAAGCTGGTCACGCCGCCACTGACCTTGAAGCGCGGCGATGCCGCCGCCGCGATCAAGGCGGCGCCGCGCCGGCTGAAGGGCAAGATGCGCATTGGCGGCCAGGAGCATTTCTATCTGGAAGGCCATATCGCCGTGGCCATTCCCGGCGAGGACCAGGACGTCACCATCTATTCCTCGACCCAGCATCCGAGCGAAGTGCAGCATATGGTCAGCCATGCGCTGGGCGTGCCGAGCAACGCCATCACAGTGGAAATCCGCCGCATGGGTGGCGGCTTCGGCGGGAAGGAGACGCAAGGCAACCAGTTTGCGGCATTGGCTGCGATCGCCGCCAAGAAACACCATCGCGCGGTAAAAATCCGGCCCGACCGCGACGACGACATGATCGCCACCGGCAAGCGCCATGATTTCCTTGTCGACTACGACGTTGGCTTCGACGACGACGGCAACATTTTAGGCGTCGATTTCATGTTCGCGGCGCGTTGCGGCTTTTCCTCGGACCTGTCCGGACCGGTCACCGACCGCGCGCTGTTCCATTGCGACAACACCTATTTCTGGCCGGCGGTGCATGCGCAATCGGCGCCGCTTTACACCAACACCGTGTCGAACACGGCGTTTCGCGGCTTCGGCGGCCCGCAGGGCATGGTCGGCGCCGAACGGGTCATCGACGAGGTTGCCTTTGCCGTCGGCAAGGACCCGCTCGAAATCCGCAAGCAGAATTTTTATGGCACCAGTGGTGATAAAGACGGGGGCCGCAACGTCACCCCTTATCACCAGACGGTCGAGGACAACATCATCCACCGCATCGTCGCCGAGCTGGAGGCGAGCGCCGACTATGCGGGGCGCCGCCGCATCATCCAGGCCTTCAACGCCAACAGCCGCTTCATCAAGCGCGGCCTGGCGCTGACGCCGGTCAAATTCGGCATCTCTTTCACAGCCACCCACTACAACCAGGCCGGCGCGCTGGTGCATGTCTACACAGACGGTTCGGTGCATCTGAATCACGGCGGCACCGAGATGGGGCAAGGCCTCTACGTCAAGGTGGCGCAGGTGGTGGCGGAAGAGTTCCAGATCGACCTCGACCAGGTCAAGATCACCGCGACGACCACCGGCAAGGTGCCCAACACTTCGGCCACCGCGGCGTCGTCCGGCACCGACCTCAACGGCATGGCGGCGCAGAACGGCGCCCGCCAGATCAAGGAACGGCTGACCGACTTCGCCGCCGAAAAATACCAGGTGCCGCGCGAGCAGGTGCTTTTCCTGCCCAACCGGGTGCGCATCGGCAACCAGGAGATCGCCTTCACCGACCTTGTCAAGCAGGCCTATATGGCCCGCATCCAACTGTCGGCGGCGGGTTTTTACAAGACGCCGAAAATCCACTGGAACCGTGACAAGGGCGAGGGCCGTCCGTTCTATTATTTCGCCTATGGCGCCTCGTGCTCGGAAGTCTCGGTCGACACGCTGACCGGCGAATATGTCGTCGAGCGCACCGACATATTGCATGAAACCGGCCGCTCGCTGAACCGCGCCATCGATCTCGGCCAGATCGAGGGCGGCTTCATCCAGGGCATGGGCTGGCTGACGACGGAGGAGCTGTGGTGGGACGACAAGGGCCGGCTGCGCACGCATGCGCCGTCGACCTATAAGATCCCGCTCGCGTCCGACCGGCCGAAGATATTCAACGTCACGCTGGCCGACTGGCCGGAGGCCAACGAGCCGACGGTGCACCGTTCCAAGGCGGTCGGCGAACCGCCCTTCCCGCTCGGCATGTCTGTGCTGCATGCGCTGTCGGACGCGGTGGCAAGTGTGGCCGATCATAAGGTCTGTCCGCGTCTCGACGCTCCTGCAACACCAGAACGGGTGCTGATGGCGATCGAACGGCTGAAGGGTGAAGCCAAGAATAGCGCCTGACTCTGACCTGGATTCTGGCAAAACGTGCAATTCAGACTGAAAAACCCTATATTTCCCGTACGGGAATGCGAAATATGAAGTCGAAAGTGCAAAGGCTCAGAGCTTTTCTCGCCAGCGCCGGCCGGCTTGCTCTGGTCGAAGTGGCCGGCACCAAAGGCTCGACCCCGCGCGAGAAGGGCGCCTTCATGCTCGTATCGCAGGCGGCGATTTTTGGCACGATCGGCGGCGGTCAGCTCGAGTACATGGCGATCGACAAGGCGAGGCAGATGGTGGGGTCTTCACCCTCCCCCTTGTGGGGAGGGTCGGGGGGGGGGGGGCCGGCGCGGGGGGGGGGGGGGGGGGGGGGGGGACCGCCCCCCCGGGGGGGGGGCGGGGCCGCCCCCCCCCCCCCCCCCCCCCCCCGGGGGGGGGGGGCGCCGCGGACGATCGTGCCAAGCCACCCCGTTTCGCTGACGCCGCCACACGGCGTCCGCTCACCGACCCTCCCCACAAGGGGGAGGGTAAAGAAGCCCGCATCGGCTTCGACGAAGTCTGCGCCACGCTTGACGTGCCGCTAGGCCCCGAGATCGGCCAGTGCTGCGGCGGGCGCGTCGAAGTCTTGATCCGTGTCGTCGATGCCGCGCTTACTGCCGAGCTGATCGCGGCCGCAGAAGCCGAGGAAGCCCACCTGCCGCATGTCTATATCTTCGGCGGCGGCCATGTCGGCCGGGCGCTGGCCGCGACGGTAGCACTTCTTCCCGTGCATGGTGTCGTCATCGAGACGCGGGCCGAAGCGCTGGAAGGCATGCCGGAAACCGTCGAGACGCGGCTGACGCCGATGCCCGAGGCCGAGGTGCGAAACGCCCCCGCCGGCACCGCCTTCGCCATCCTCACCCACGACCATGCGCTGGATTTCCTCATCGTCGCCGAAGCGCTGAAGCGCGACGACGCGGCCTATGTCGGCATGATCGGCTCGAAAACCAAGAGAGCGACGTTCAGGAACTGGTTCCTGAAATCGGCGGAGGGCACGGAGGCTGAGTTCGCCCGCCTCGTCTCGCCGATCGGCGGCGATGCGGTCAAGGACAAGCGCCCACCGGTCATAGCTGCGCTGGCCGCGGCCGAGATCATGACGGCGCTGGTCGCGCACGGCGCGGCACCGGCGGTAAGCCAGCAGGCGCGGCAAGGCCAAGAGGTAGCCGGCTAATCTTTTTTATCCGACCGCTTCAGGCCAAGATGATCTCGCAAGGTGCTGCCTTCGTATTCCCGACGGAACAGTCCGCGCCGCTGCAGTTCCGGCACCACCAGCGTGGCAAAGGCATCGAGCTCGCCGGGGAAGTATGACGGCATGACGTTGAAGCCGTCCGCGCCGCCGCCCTCGAACCGCGCCTGCAATTCGTCAGCGATCCGCGCCGGCGTGCCGACGATACGCCAATGGCCACGTGCGCCGGCGAAATGGCGCGCAAGCTGGCGGATCGACAGGCCGTCGCGGCGCGATTGTTGGATGACCAGCGCCTGGCGGCTTTTCATGCCCTCGGTCTCCGGCAGTTCGGGCATCGGTCCGTCGATCGGATAGCTCCCGAGATCGGAGATGCTGAGATAGCTGGACAGTAGCGCCACGCCGACATCGTCGGGGATCAGCGCCTGCAATTCCTCCTGTTTCTCCCGCGCTTCGGCCTCGGTGTCTGCCACCACCGGGGAGACGCCGGGCATGATCTTGATGTCGTCGGGTTCCCGCCCATAGCCCGCCATACGGCCCTTGAGGTCGTCGTAAAAGGCCTTGGCTTCCTCGAGGGTCTGCGCCGCCGTGAACACGACGTCGGCGGTGCGGGCGGCAAGGTCGCGGCCGACATCCGAGGCGCCGGCCTGCACCATCACCGGCGCGCCCTGCGGCGAGCGCGGCAGGTCGAGCGGGTCGCGCACCGAAAAGCTCTGGCCGTTGTGACCGTGAAAGCCACTGCCTTGCCAAAGTCCTGATACCACCTCGGCGAATTCGCGCGCCCGCTCGTAGCGGTCGGCATGGGGTTTCAGGCCCGTCGCGCCGAAATTGGCTGCTTCGATGGGGCTGGCCGACGTCACCAGGTTCCAGCCAGCCCGGCCACCACTCAGATGATCGAGCGACAGAAAGGTGCGCGCCAGACCGTAGGGCTCGTTGTAGCTGGTCGACGCCGTTGAAACGAGGCCGATGCGGCTGGTCTGCACGGCGAGCGCGGACAGCAGGCTGATCGGCTCGAAGCCGATCGAGCGTGAGGTCTGGCTGGCGGTGCCGACATTGGCTTCGCGCAGACCGGCGGCGTCCTCGCAGAACACCATGTCTAACTTCGCCGCCTCCGCCGTGCGCGCCAGCCGGATGTAATGATCGATGTCGATGCCTGCCGTGACATACGCCTTGGGGTGACGCCAGGCGGCGATGTGGTGGCCCGTCGCCCACAGGAAGGCGCCAAGCTTCATCTGGCGGGTCATTGCGCTCCTCCGGCAAGTCCGAGATGCGAGCGCAAGGTGGTGCCGGGATAATCCGGGCGGACGAGCCCGCGGCGCTGCAATTCCGGCAGCACGCGGCCGATGAAACCGTCAATCGCGGCAGGCGGTATTGCGATGTTGAACCCGTCGCAGCTTTGCGAGCTGAACAATGTTTCGAGCGCGTTAGCAGCGACATCTGCGCCAACGTTCAGCAGCAGCTTGACCGCACCCGGATCGCGTCCGCAGGCCACAACGCGGCGCTTGAGATCGTCATGGCGCGCCTTGGCGTCCTCTGTGGGTCTGTCCAGCAGGACGACATCGGCGGTGCGGGCGGCGATATCCAGGTCGGCCTCGGACAGGCCGGACAGCACCAGCACCGGCGTATCCTGCGGCGAGCGCGCGACGTTCAGCGGCCCGCGCACGGAGAAAAATTCGCCTTTGTGGTCGAGCAGGTGCATTTTTTCGGGATCGTGGAAGCGGCCGCCGGCCTTGTCGAACAGCAGCGCGCCGGCATCCCAGCCCTGCCACAGGCGCTGAACGATGCCGATGTATTCCTGCGTGCGGCGGCGGAACACATCGTCGGAAAATCCATCCGGCCGGCTGAAATTGGCGGCTTCCCGTGGCGCCTGCGCCATGGTCGCGTGCCAGCCGGCGCGGCCATGGCTGATGATGTCGAGCGAAGCAAAACGGCGCGCCAGATTGTACGGCTGGTGAGCCACCGTCGAGGCTGCAGCGACAAGGCCGATCCGACTTGTCACCGTCGCCAGCGCCGCCAGCAAGGTCGTCGCTTCGAAAGAACTCGACCCGGCGCTGTTCGGCGCGGAATCATCGAGGACAATCATGTCCAGCCCCGCCGCTTCCGCTTGCTTGGCAAAGCCGGCCAGGTCGCTGAACCCGAGCGGCTGCCCGGAAGTAATGTTGAGCGAAACGGCAAGATGCATTGTGGCTTGCTGGTCAGTCGGCATGGGACCATCGATCATAGGGCGGCGTATGCGAACCTTAGGTCACCTGCTTGTAAGACAACCCTGGCGACTGGGCCAACAGCCCCTCACTTGCCGGCCAGCAAATCCTTGATCAGCCGCTGGCAACGCTCGGCCATGAAGTCGAGCAACAGCCGCACCTTCGGGTCCTGCAGCTTCTTGTGCGGATAGACGGCGGCGAACTGCACCGGCGTTGGCGGCGTGCTGGCCAGGATGACCTGCAGCCGCCGGTCGCGGATGAAGGGTTCGACCTCGAAGCGCGGCTTGTTGATGATGCCGCGGCCCGACAGCGCCCAGCCGGTCAGCACATCGCCATCGTCGGTGTCGTAGGGGCCGTGCACCTCGAATTTCTGCGGGCCGGACGGCGTCTGCAGCGTCCAGACATATTCGCGCGCCCCGGAATAGCGCAGCATCAGGCAGTCGTGCTTCTTGCCGATCAGCTCCTGTGGCTCCACCGGCTCGCCGCGCGCTTCGAGATATTTCGGTGCCGCCACCAGCACGCGTTCACATTCCATGATGCCGCGCATCCGCAGGCTGGAATCCTCGATGATGCCGAGCTTGAAGGCGACGTCGATGCCTTCCTTCATGATGTCGATATTGTGGTCGGAGAGCCTCAGCCGCACCTCGATATCGGGGTATTTGTCGTGGAAATCCGGAATGCCCGCCGCAACCAGCCGCCGTCCAAGGCCGAGCGGGGCGGTCACCTTGATGGTGCCGCGCGGCTGGCCGGAAAGAGCCGAGACCGCGGCTTCCGCCTCGGTGATCGCCTCCAGCACCTGCTTGGCGCCGGAGTAGAACACCGTGCCATGCTCCGTCGGCATCAATTGCCGTGTGGTGCGGTTGAACAGCCGCACGCCGAGGTGTTTTTCCAGCTCCTTGATGCGGTTGGAGGCGACCGCCGGCGAAATGCGCATGTCGCGGCCCGCCGCCGAGAGATTGCCAAGCTCGACGACGCGGACGAAGACGGCGATGTTGTCGAGATAGGCCATTCGTGGCTCTTTATGTGGCGGCGTACGTGGTCAGCCTAGTATTTTCCATTTTTTTTTGAAAGTCATCGTACACCTCGCCTCTTTTCGTTTGCGCCCCACACCGTAAAGTCAGCCGATCGGCAGGGACGATTTCACATGATGGATTTCGCGATTTTCTGGGACTGGCTGAGTTTCGCCGTGCGCTGGCTGCACGTCGTCACCGGCATCGCCTGGATCGGCTCGTCCTTCTATTTCGTCGCGCTCGACCTTGGCCTGCGCCAGCGCCCCGGCATGCCGGTCGGC
Source organism: Mesorhizobium sp. M1078 (assembly GCF_040318615.1). Taxonomy (NCBI): domain Bacteria; kingdom Pseudomonadati; phylum Pseudomonadota; class Alphaproteobacteria; order Hyphomicrobiales; family Phyllobacteriaceae; genus Mesorhizobium; species Mesorhizobium sp. M1078. The sequence goes on along the minus strand of NZ_JAMYMP010000012.1, from coordinate 163,593 downwards.
GCATTCGGCGAGGAATGGCAGGTGCATGGCGGCGGCTTCTACCACGTCCAGAAATATCTGGTGGCGCCGGCCGAAATGCCGGAACACCTGACCTGGTTCAAGTGGGAATCCTACGCCACCTGGCTGTCCGGCTTCGCCATGCTGTGCGTGGTCTACTATGCCGGCGCCGATTTGTTCCTGATCGACCCCAATGTGCTGCCGATGTCGGTGCCGGTCGGCATCCTTTTGTCGATGGCCACCATCGGCGTCGGCTGGGTAGTCTACGATCTGCTCTGCCGCTCGCCGCTCGGCAAAAGTGACACCGGACTGATGCTGGTGCTCTATGGCGTGCTGGTGTTCATCGCCTGGGGTCTGACGCATCTGTTCACCGGCCGCGCCGCTTTCCTGCATCTGGGCGCCATCACCGCCACGATCATGTCGGCCAATGTCTTCATGGTGATCATTCCAAACCAGAAGATCGTCGTCGCCGACCTGATTGCCGGCCGCAAGCCCGACCCGAAATACGGCAAGATCGCCAAGCAGCGCTCGCTGCACAACAATTACCTGACGCTGCCCGTGCTGTTCCTGATGCTGTCGAACCACTATCCGCTGGCGTTTGCGACGGAGTTCAACTGGGTCATCGCCTCGCTGGTGTTCATCATCGGCGTCTTGATCCGGCACTATTTCAACACCGTGCATAAGCGTGCCGGCAACCCCCACTGGACCTGGATGGCGGCTGCGGTGCTGTTCGTCATCATCATGTGGCTGTCGACAGCGCCGAAAATACTGACCGGCGAGCCCAAGGCATCCGCCGCGGCCGAAGTCTATATCGCCTCGTCGCATTTCCCGGCGGTGCGCGACACCGTGCTTGGCCGCTGCTCGATGTGCCATACGGCCGAGCCGGTCTATGAAGGCATCTACCATGCGCCGAAGGGCGTGATGCTCGACACCGACGCCGGCATTGCCGAGCATGCGCGTGAAATCTATTTGCAGGCCGGGCGCAGCCACGCCATGCCGCCCGCCAACGTCACCCAGATCAGCGACAAGGAACGGGCGCTGCTGGTCGCCTGGTTCGAAGGCGCAGGGAAATAAGCATGACTTCGACACTTCTGCGCGGCCGCACGCTGAGCTTTTTGCGCTTGCCCGAAGCCATCACCGACCATGCCGCCTGGCGCTATGAGGAGGATGGCGGCCTGCTGATCCGCGATGGCCGAATCGTTGCCGCCGGCGCCTACGCTGATGTGGAAAGGCAGGCTGGCGACGGTGCGAAAAAGATCGATCATCGGCCGCATCTGTTGCTGCCAGGCTTCATCGACGCGCACGCGCATTTTCCGCAGATGCAGGTCATCGCCTCCTATGGCGCCGAACTGCTCGACTGGCTGAACACCTACACCTTTCCCGAAGAGACCAAATTCGCAAATGCCCAGCACGGCCGCCGCATCGCGCGGCTGTTTTTGGATGAAATGGTGCGCCACGGCACGACGACGGTCGCCGCGTATTGCTCGGTGCACAAGGCCTCGGCCGAGGCGTTCTTTGCCGAATCGCACGCGCGCGGCATGCTCAACATTGCCGGCAAGGTGATGATGGACCGCAACGCGCCGGCAGGCGTGCTCGACACGCCGCAATCGGGCTATGACGACACCAAGGCGCTGATTGCGGAATGGCACGGCAAGGGCCGCCAGCTTTATGCGATCACGCCGCGCTTCGCCATCACCTCTTCGCCCGAACAGTTGGAGATGTCGGGCGCGCTCTGCCGCGAGCATCCCGATCTGCATATGCAGACGCATCTGTCGGAAAACCACGCCGAAATCGCCTTCACGCAAAAACTCTATCCGCAGGCGCGCGACTACACCGATGTCTACGAGCAGTATGGCCTGCTGGGGCCAAAGAGCCTGTTCGGCCACTGCATCCATCTCTCGGAACGCGAGGCCGATGCGCTGTCGGACAGCGGCTCGGTGGCGGTGTTCTGCCCGACCTCGAACCTGTTCCTCGGCTCCGGCCTGTTCGATTACCAGCGCTTTCGGCGCCGCGACAAGCCGCTGCGCATCGCCGCGGCCAGCGATGTCGGCGGCGGCACCAACTATTCGATGCTGCGCACCATGGACGAGGGCTACAAGGTGATCGCGCTGACTGGCGAAAAGCTGAACCCGTTCCAGTCCTTCTGGCAATTAACGCGTGGCAATGCCGAGGCGCTGTCTGTGGCGGAGAAGGTCGGCACGCTGGATGAAGGCACCGACGCGGATATCACCGTGCTCGACGCCCGCGCCACACCGGCGATGCGGCTGAGGATGGAGACTGTGGAGACGCTGGCGGAGGAGCTGTTCCTGCTGCAGACGCTGGGCGACGACCGCGCGGTGCGCGAGGTCTATGTCGCGGGGCGGCCGGCCAAGAGTGATATAATCGCCGGCTAGGACCCATCACCGCGCGGATGGCGCCCTTCCTCTACCCCGTCGATCGGGGGAGAGGTGTCGAGAGAAGCTCGACGGAGTGGGGGGCGACCCTGGCGGGGCAAGACCACCACCGCGACGAGACCTTGACCGGGCGGAGCTTGTCGTACACACGATTTGTGACGATTTCGGAGAACAAAATGGCCGCTGCCGACGACATCGCTCTGATCCAGAAACAGGAAGAGACACTGGTCTTCCCGGCCTTCGACGAGGCCGTCGCGTTCAAGATCGGCGCGGCGATCCGAGAGCGGGCGCTGGCCGAAAAGCTGCCCATCATTGTCGATATCAGGCTGTGGGATCGGCCGCTGTTCTATGCCGCGCTGCCGGGTTCGAACGCCTCCAACCCCGACTGGGCGCGACGCAAGATCAATGTGGTCAAGCGCTACCTCAGGAGCACCTATCGCCTGGTGCTGGAGCAGCAGCGACCGGACCGCACCTTCAAGGTCGGCGAGGGGCTGGATATTGCTGATTACGTACTGGCCGGCGGCGGGTTTCCGGTGACTGTAAAGGGGGCTGGCGTGATCGGCGTCATCGCCGTCTCCGGCCTGCCGGAACGCCAGGACCACGGCGTCGTCGTCGATGCACTGTGCGATCATCTCGGCCTCGATCGGACACAATTGGCGCTGCCGCCGGAAGATAAATCGTGACGCTACCGCTGCCCCTCATCCGCCTGCCGGCACCTTCTCCCCCTATAGTGACGGGGAGAAGGGACAAGCCCGCTCTCCCCGTCTTTCACGGGGAAAGGATAAGGGAGAGGGGCAGCGCCAACGTTTGCTCAGTTTGAAAACCGCCAGTTACGGCCAAGGATAACCGTGCTCGACCCAAAATCCTTTCTCATCTCGATCTTCAATGCCGCTGTTGCCGCTGCCGATCCTGAACGGACCATCCGGAATCATCTGCCGGCGAGGCCCAGTGGCCGCACCATCGTCATCGGCGCCGGCAAGGGATCGGCGCAGATGGCGGCGGCATTCGAGAAGGTGTGGGACGGGCCGATCGAAGGGCTGGTCGTCACCCGCTACGGCTATGGCACCAGATGCGAGCGCATCGAAATCATCGAGGCGGCACATCCGGTACCGGACGCTGCCGGTCTTGAGGCGTCGCGGCGCCTGCTCGAAAAGGTGCAAGGGCTGACTGCGGACGACCTGGTAGTGGCGCTGATATCGGGAGGAGGATCGGCGCTGCTGCCGTCGCCTGCCCCCGGCCTGACGCTCGCCGACGAAATCGCCGTCAACGAGGCGCTGCTTGCCTCCGGCGCGCCGATTGCGGCGATGAACACAATCCGCAAGCATCTCTCGACCATCAAGGGCGGCCGGCTGGCAGCTGCCGCCTGGCCGGCCAAACTGGTATCACTGGTTGTCTCTGATATTCCCGGAGACAACCCGGCGCTGGTGGCCTCCGGCCCGACCGTGCCCGACTCCGGCAACCGCGCCGATGCGCTGGCCTCGATAGCGGCCTACGGCATGAAACTGCCCGACGCCGTCATGGCGCACATCAACTCGCCAGAGGCCGATGCGCCAGATCCGGATGACCAGCGCTTTTCACGCAATGAAGTGCACCTGATCGCCTCGGCTGGCGTGTCGCTGGAAGCGGCAGCCGCTGAGGCAAAACGGCAGGGCATCGAAGCCGTCATCCTCTCCGATTCCATCGAGGGCGAGGCGCGCGAGGTCGGTGGCGTGCATGCAGCCATTGCGCGCGAAGTGGCGACGCGCAACCGGCCGTTCAAAAAGCCGGTGCTGATCCTGTCCGGCGGCGAGACGACCGTGACCTTGCGGGCCCCTGTTGACGGAAAAAGGGGCAAGGGCGGCCGCAACTCCGAATTCCTGCTCGCCTTTGCCATCGGCATCAGCGGCGCGGAAGGTATTCATGCACTGGCCGCCGATACCGACGGCATCGATGGCTCGGAAGACAATGCCGGCGCCTTTGCCGATGGCTCGACCGTCTCGCGCATGCGTGCCGCCGGCGTCGGCGCCAAGGCGATGCTGGCCGGCAACAATGCCTGGACGGCGTTCAACGCGATCGGCGATCTGTTCGTGCCGGGGCCGACGGGTACGAATGTGAATGATCTGAGGGCAATCCTGATCAGTTAATTCGGCCGTGGCGGCCGAAGTTTCCAACGTTGGATTCACGACCGTGAAGCCACTCAGCTTCGTCATCCCTGGGCGAAGCAGGAGCGAAGCTCCTTGTTCCGCCCGCGGATGACGATGTCGCTGAGGCTTTCGCTCATCTCACGACCCCATCAGCCGCTTCACCTCTTTCATATCCTTTAGGAACCGCTCGCGCTCAGCCTCCTTGTCCGTCGGCTCGTGAATGCGCAGGATAAAGGACGGGTGGATGGTGATGAACACGCGCAAGCCATCCTCGCGTTCGATCAACTGGCCGCGCATTTTCGTCACGGCAATGGCCTTGCCCAGCAGCGACAACGCCGCCGTTGCCCCAAGCGCCACGGCGAGGTCCGGCTTGATCAGCTCAAGCTCCCGGCCGATCCACCAGCGGCAGGCCTGGACTTCGCCGGTATTTGGCTTCGAGTGGATGCGGCGCTTGCCGCGCGGCTCGAACTTGAAGTGCTTGACGGCGTTGGTGACGTAGACTTTTTGCCGGTCGACGCCTGCGTCATCGAGAATTGCATCGAACACTTTGCCCGCTGGCCCGACAAAAGGTTTGCCGGCGAGATCTTCCTGATCGCCAGGTTGTTCGCCGACGAAGACCACCTTGGCGTCATCCGGCCCCTCGCCGAACACGGTCTGTGTCGCGTCGCGCCAGAGCGGGCAGCGACGACAACCCTTTGCAGCCTCGCGCAAATCGGAAATCGTCTTGGCATCGTCTTCATCCGGCGCCTCGGCCGGCTCGGGCTTCGGCCAATGTCTTGCCTGCAGCTTGGCGTGGTGCGGCGCCGGCGTCGTCGGTTGTCTGGCAATCATGGCTATAGCGGCCTCGTCCGCTCCTGCGATCAGATCTGGAATGAGCGAGGCCTCGGGAAGGTTCCGCCAATATTTCTTCGGCATCTCCTTCTGCATCGCCTTCACCTTGAGCCGCGCCGGGTTGAAGATGTTCTGGAAATAGGTCAGCCACAACGCCTCGGTGTCGTCCTGATCGGGTGCATCGCCCTTGGCCGCACCCGGGCCGATCGCCAGCCTTTCGCCATTCCAGTCGGCGGAGGCATAGGGCGTCAGGACGGTCCAGCGCATGCCGGTGAACCGCCGGACGAAGAAATCCGCGTTGCGCTCGACAATGAAATGCTCCGGCTCGAACCAGGCGACGTAGCGCTCGTCCTCGCCGTAGCCGATCTTCCGGAAGCGTACGAAGGCATGCATCTTATGGCCGTCGCGCCGCACCGCCTTTTCCATGGCTTCGAGCCGCCTGGTGTCGGGATCGGATGCGATCGCCAGCAGTTTCGGCTCGGTGCGCAGGCGCCAAAGCATCCAGTAGAGAAAGGCAAACCGGCCGGGGTCGGAGTGGCAGAAGGCGGTTTCGGCATGGGCGATGAACTCGCGCGGGACGGTAAGCTGCGCGCCCTCTGGCACCGCCGGCAAGGCATCTCGAGGATCATTGGCGTCGGACCCGACACCCCAACTAATATCCTCAGGCCGGACCTCATTCAGCGTCAGACGCCGTGCCGCATCGCGCCAACCGGCGAAATCGGTCTGGCTCGCTAGCCGGACAGTGTATCGGGCAAGGTGGAGCTGGGCCGGCTGCATGGTCAAAACAGCGACAGTTGTTCGCAGGACTTTACGATCGTATCGCGCAGGCCTGTCTTGTCGGTGAGTCCGCCCGGCGACCAGCCTTCGGCGATGATGAAGGGCCTCAGCTTGGCGATCGAATGGCAGATCCGTCCGACATCTTCCAGCCGCATACGTCGGTGGCGGCGGGTTTCAAGGATCTTCGCCACCACCTTGGTGCCCAGACCCGGAACCCGCAGCAGCGCTTCCCGATCGGCGCGGTTGATGTCGACGGGAAACCTCGCCCGATTGCGCAAAGCCCAGGCGAGCTTGGGGTCAATGGCGAGATCGAGCATGCCGTCGCTGCTGCCGGCGAGGATTTCCGGCTGCGAAAAGCCGTAGAAGCGCATCAGCCAGTCGGCCTGATAGAGCCGGTGCTCGCGCATCAGCGGCGGTTTCTGGAGCGGCAGCGACGATGACGAATCCGGGATCGGGCTGAAGGCGGAGTAATAGACGCGCCGCAGATGGTAGCTGCCATAGAGCCGCGCACTGGAGTGCAAGATACCGTCGTCGGATGTCTTGTCGGCGCCGACGATCATCTGCGTCGACTGACCTCCGGGCGCAAAGCGTTCGCGCTTCTTGGTCCGCAACGTCGGCTCGGCCTTTTCCTCCATCTTCCGGCGCAGGTTCGCCATGGAAAGCCGGATCGTTTGCGGCTTCTTCTCCGGCGCTAGTTTCTTCACGCCCTCATCGGTTGGCAGTTCGACATTGATAGACAGCCGGTCGGCGTAGAGCCCGGCCTGCTCGACCAGTTCGGCCGAGCTTTCCGGAATGGTCTTCAGATGAATATAGCCGGAGAATTTTTCGTCCAGCCGCAGCCGCCGCGCCACTTCCACCATTTCGGCCATGGTCTCGTCGGGCGAACGGATGACGCCGGAGGACAGGAACAGGCCTTCGATGTAGTTGCGCCGATAAAAGTCCATGGTCAGCTTCACCACCTCGTCGATGCTAAAGCGGGCGCGGCGCACATTCGATGACGAGCGGTTGATGCAGTAGCTGCAATCGTAAATGCAGAAATTGGTGAGCAGGATTTTCAGGAGCGAAATGCAGCGGCCATCCGGCGCGTAGGAATGGCAGATGCCCATGCCTTCTGTGGAGCCGATACCGCCGGATTGGAGCGAATCCTTCTTCGCCGAGCCGGACGAAGCACAGGAGGCGTCGTATTTGGCGGCGTCAGACAGGATTGCCAGCTTTTCACGGACGGTGGGCGCGCTCATCTGTTCATGATATGTTCTTGAAGGCTGCAGCGCCACCTCATTTGATGCAGGCGGCGAAAAAGTGATCGCCGCCCGCCGTCAGGGCAATCAGAGACCGTTTCGAAATTCGCTCTGGCGAGTCATATGGTGGTGGTTTCGAGAACCGAAGCGCAGCGGACATTTGGTCCGTGAGCATCGGAAGCGCAGAAACCACCATCGATGGCCGCCGGAGTAGAATTTCGAAACGGTCTCTCAGACCTCGTGCAGGTAGAGGTGGTAGTCCAGCTCGCTCACCGTACGCGCGACGCGCAGATACTCCGACTGCTTGATCGCCACGAAGGTGCGATGCAGATCCTCGCCAAGCGCCTCTTTCAGGAAGCTCGAGGCCCGCGCCGCCTCGATCGCGGCGCGCCAGTCGACCGGCATGGTCGTGCGCGTGACAGCGGCTTCATAGCCATTCCCAGTGGTTTCAGGGCCGGGGTCGAGGCCTTCGTCCAGACCCTTGATGATGCCGGCCAGCACCGTTGCCGCGATCAGGTAGGGATTGGCGTCGACGCCCGACGGCCGGTGCTCGATGCGCCGGTTCTTGGCGTCGCCCGCCGGGATGCGCAGCGCCACCGAACGGTTGTTGACGCCCCAGGTCGGCGCCACCGGCGCATAGGACTGCGAGACGAAGCGCCGCCAGGAATTGGCGTGCGGCGCAAACACCAGCATCGATTCGGCCATGGTCTGGATCAGCCCGCCGAGCCCCTGCAGCAGCGGCAGCGACCAGCTTTCGCCGCCAGCCTCGGCAAAAACGTTGCGGCCGTTCTTGTCCTGCAACGAAACATGGAAATGCATGCCGGAGCCGGCGTATTTTTCGATCGGCTTGGCCATGAAGCAGGCGGTGACACCATGGCGGCGCGCCTGCGCCCGCACCAGCCGCTTCAACATGACGAGGTCGTCGGCCGCCCGCATGACATCCTTGCGATAGTTCAGCGTCAGCTCGTACTGGCCGGGCGCGTATTCGGAAATCACCGTTTCGGCCGGAATGCCTTGCGCCTTAGCCGCGGCATAGATGTCGGAAAACAGCGGCTCCATGCCGTGCAGATGGTCGACGGAATAGACTTCCGTCTTGGCCGAGCGGCGGCCGTCGAGCACGGCGTCCGCCGGCTTTACCTTGCCGTCGGCGTCACGCTCATTGGCAAGCAGGAAAAATTCGAGTTCGAAGGCGCCGGCGGGATAGAGGCCCTTGGCCGCCAAGATGTCGACCTGCCTGGCCAGCGCCAGCCGTGGGTCCGACGACATAGGCTGTCCCTCGAGATGGTACATCGCCATCAGCAACTGGCCGCGCGGCGGGTTCGTGCCGTAAAGCGGCACCAGGGTGCCGGGGATCGGCCAGGCCCTGAGGTCGCCATCGCCGGTCGTCCAGATCAGCCCGGTTTCGTGAACATCCTCGCCGGTGATGTCGAGGCCGAGGATCGAGATCGGCATGTGGCGGCCGCCCTCGAAGATGCTTTTCAGCTCATGCCGGCGCACGATCTTGCCGCGGCCGACCCCGTTGGCGTCGGTCAAGACGATATCGAAGGCTTCGATTTCGGGATGGGCGTCGAGAAAGGCTTGCGCCTCGGCGGGCGTCGAGCCCGAAGGTGAAGTCATGATTAGTGTACTCGAGTTTGGCTTGGCAGCTTGTCTCATGCCGTCAGCCTTGCCGCAACCGTGGCGAAGGCGGTGATCAGCCGGTTGACCTGGGCGCCGGTGGTGGCCGGTGAGATCAGCATCATGTTGTGAAAGGGCGCGATCAGCACGCCCTGGTTGACCAGCGCGACATGGATAGCCGCCTCAAGCTCCGGCGCATGGGCAGTCTCGGCTTCGGCGCCGTTCCTGAGCGGGCCAGGGGCGCAGATGAACTCGACGCGGGCGCCGACGCGGGCGACATGCCAGGGCAGATTGTAGCGATCGATGACGCCGGTCAGCCCGGCATCGAGCCGCAGGGCAAGGCGATCCATCCGGGCATAATTCTCCTGCGTCATCACCTCTTCGAGCGTTGCGCGCATGGCTGCGAACTGCAGCGGGTTCGCCGACAGCGTCGTGCCCATGCCGGAATAGCCCGGCTCCTTGGTTCGGTTGTAGTCGGCATAGCGCGAGGCGACCTCGTCGCTCATGCCCCACACGCTTGCCGGCACGCCACCGGCGATCGGCTTGCCCAGCACGAAAAGGTCGGGCTGCAGCCCGAATTTTCTGGTGTAGCCCCCTGGGCCGGTCGAGATGGTGTGGGTCTCGTCGATCAGCAGCAGCGTTCCGGCCGCGCGCGTCAGTTTGCGCAAGGCGTCGTGAAAACCCGGATCGGGCAGCACCATGCAGGAATTTGTCAGCACCGGCTCGGCGATGACGCAGGCGACATCGCGGTCGGCGAGCGCCGCTTCCAGTGCAGCAATATCGTTGAATTCGATGACCTTCGCCGTCCTGGTCAGGTCGCGGAATTCGCCCGCCAGGCCCGGCCGGTTGACAGCTTTGCCGTCGACCAGCCGGACCATCGTCTCGTCGACCGAGCCGTGATAGCAGCCGTTGAAGACCAGGATCTTTTCCCGACCGGTGATAGCGCGGGCAACACGCAGCGCGAAGCGGTTGGCGTCGGTGGCGCTGGTGGCGATCTGCCAGAACGGCAGACCGAAACGCTGTGTGAGCAGCGGCCCGATGGCCAGCGCATCCTCCGAAGGCAGCATATAGGTCAGGCCGCGCCCGGCCTGGCGGCGGATGGCGCGCGCCACCGGCGGCGGCGAATGGCCGAACATCGAACCGGTGTCGCCGAGGCAGAAATCGTCCAGCCTGTTGCCGTCGATATCCGTGATGGCGGCGCCCTTGGCGCTTTCGACCAGGATCGGGAATGGCGTCGGCCAGTCGTTCATCCAGTGCATCGGCACACCGCCGAAGAAGCCTGGCAGGCCGTTACCGACCTTGGCCTGCGATTTCGGCCGCGCCTTGCGGAAGGTGTTCGCCTCGCTTGTCCGCAATGCAGCGATGCGGTCACGGCTGATACCGCCAATGGACGCCTTTGAACTGTTCGTGCTGTACATGAAATCCCTCTCGGCCGGCACACTACCCAATTGGCGACGGCAACCGCAATTGGCCGTGTTGGTGCGCTGCATTGGGTCAGCAGCAAGTTCGGCAGACTTGACCTTCCGGCGCAGTCGGGCGCCAATGCGATCGGGTCTGTGGTTTGGGGAGAAAAATGCGGACGATCATTGCGCTATTGCGCTACTCTTGTCGGCCGCTGCGGCTTCCGCATCGGGCGGCGTCTGGTGTTCCGTCGATGACAAAGCGGTGCAATTCGAGGTCGGCGCCGGGGTCACCAGAGGTATGGGCGGCCCGACCTTCAATTTTCGCGGCGATCTCGAGATACTTGGCCGGCCGGAAGGCGACAGTCTGCGCAAGACCGTCTTCGAGGATTCCGACCTCACCCAGTACTGGCTGGACGACAAGGAGTTGCGGCTGAACGTCTACCACGAGCATCAGCTCGGAGATAAATTCAACTCTGTCGAACTGACGATCCTGACCAAGACCAGTGACGAGGGCGTCTATGACGGCCGGTACACGCTTGCCGTCTACGACAACGCCGCCGACACGGAACAGGACGGCAAGCCGAAAGAATTGACCGGCAAGGTGTCGTGCGGAGCCGAATAGGTCACGCCGAGATATCGATGACGCCGCAGTCGCCGGCGGCACTGCCGAAGGCGACCCGGCGCTCTTCCTTGTCCCACATCATCGCGGTGATGGCGCCCATGCCCGGGCGGCGCAACAGCACCTCTTTGGCATCGGTAAAGCGCACCGCCATGACCATGCCGTCATCATAGCCGACGGCGACGACATCCTGGCTCGGACGGCAGGCAACCGATGTCACCATGGCGTTGCCGCGCGTGCCGAGCTCCAGCGGCGCCTTGCCCATCGGGCCGTCCTTGCCCGAAAACGGCCAGACGATCGCCGCCGGCGCGCCGGAACTCGCCAGCCACTTGCCCTTCACGCTCCACGACAGGCTTTTGACCTTGCCGGGATAGCCGGTCATGCGCATGTGCTTGCCGTCGGCGAGCTTCCAACCATGCAGCGCGTTTTCCTGCATGGTGGTGACGAGGAAGGCGCCATCCGGCGAGAAGGTCACGCCGGTATGGGCGCCGGCCCATTCCAGCTCCACCGGTCTGCCCTCGGCGGCCGGGAAATGCAGCGTCGCGCCATTGTAGCGGGCGACGCCGAAGCGCATGCCCTTGGGGGAGAAGGCCAGCCCCTCGACCGAACGTGGATGGGCAAACTCTTTGGTCTTGCCGTCGGCAAAGCGCACGAACGCAGTCTTGCCTGTGGCATAGGCGATAGCGCCTTGCGGCCCGGCGGCGACGCTGGTGATCCACTTCTTGCCGGCGCTGGCGAGTTCGCTGACATTGCCGCCGGCGGCAACGGCAAAAATCTTGCCGTCCTCGCCGCCGGTGATCAGGCGGTCGTTGGCGGCGTCATGGAACGTGGAGAGCAGGCCGTCATTGGCCTGAATTGTCTTGTGGCCGTTGTCGAGCCTATGAACTGTCCCATCGGCGAGCGCAAAATGCGGCACGTTGTCGAGGAAGACGGCGGCAAGGCAGTGACCTTCCAGGTCGAGGGGAGCAACTGTGGGCATCAGGACCATTCCAATGAAGCTGTCACCACTCCCGGGAAGCCACTGAGGCGGCCAGGCCTGGCGTCAACCTTCTCCCCTTGTGGGAGAAGGTGGATCGGCGCGCAGCGCCGAGACGGATGAGGGGTGTTGAACGGATCGCCGTCGGTGCCGAGCTGGAGCACCCCTCATCCGACCTCGCTTCGCGAGGCCACCTTCTCCCACAAGGGGAGAAGGAAGAGCGGGCAGCGCTAGCGCCATAGAGTCCGGAAATCAAGCCGCCTGGCAGGCGTCAAAGCTCTTCTTCAGCCGTTCGGCGTCAAGCTCGCGGCCGATGAACACCAGCCGGCTCTCATGCTTTTCGCCGTCTTTCCAAGCGCGCTGGTGGTCGCCTTCGATGATCATGTGCACGCCTTGGATGACATAGCGCTCGTCGTCGCCCTTGAGCGCGATGATGCCTTTCAGCCGCAGGATGTTGGGACCTTCCATCTGAGTGATCTTCTCGATCCACGGGAAGAATTTCTTCGGGTCCATCTCGCCGCCGCGCAGCGACACCGACTGCACGGTCACGTCATGGATGTCGGAGGGATGCGCGTGACCGTGATGATGATGGTCGTGATCATGGTCGTGGTGATCGTGGTCGTGATCATGGTGGTCGTGATCATGATCGTGCGCCTCAAGGAAATGCGGGTCGTTTTCCAATGCGCGCGACAGGTCGAAGGCGCCGCGGTCGAGCACTTCGGACAGCGCCACGCCGGCGCGCGTGGTGCGGTGGATCCTGGCCGCCGGGTTGATGGCGCGGATGGTGGCCTCGACCTTGGCCAGTTCTTCGGGCGTCACCAGGTCGGTCTTGTTGAGCACGACGACATCGGCGAAGGCGATCTGGTCCTCGGCTTCCTTGGAATCCTTCAACCTGAGCGGCAGGTGCTTGGCGTCGACCAGAGCCACGACAGCGTCGAGTTTGGTCTTGGAGCGCACGTCGTCGTCCATGAAGAAGGTCTGCGCCACCGGCACAGGATCGGCGAGGCCGGTGGTCTCGACGACGATGGCGTCGAAGCGGCCGGGACGGCGCATCAGGCCTTCGACGACGCGGATCAGGTCGCCGCGCACCGTGCAGCAGACGCAGCCATTGTTCATTTCGTAGATTTCCTCGTCGGATTCCACGATCAAATCATTGTCGATGCCGATCTCGCCGAATTCATTGACGATGACGGCATAACGCTTGCCATGGTTTTCCGACAGGATGCGGTTGAGCAGCGTCGTCTTGCCGGCGCCGAGATAGCCGGTGAGAACGGTCACGGGGATTTGCGTCTGTGCTTCGCTCATATCTTGCCTCGAAATGGCTGGGCCACGGAATTGCGGGCCGCAAGAAGGGATTGTTGGCCTGATATAGGATGTGTGCCGGCCTTTTGCACGAGGCAAACCGCCTGGGTGTTTGACCCAGGATTGACGAAGCGGATGGGTAGACCCGAGAGGCCGAGTGCGAGGGATGCCGACCATCAACGTGTCGCCGGAAACGCCTCTTCGTTGACCTGTGCTGAGCCGCGCCGCGTCAAACCGTTGCAATCGCCTTGGCGGAAACTCGTTTGTCATCTAACTGAAATAAACATCTGGCATCACCATTTCGAGCACCACAAATGCTTGCCGGCAAAGCTGTTTCGAAAGCCGGAATCTTTTGGATCGTCGATTGCCAACCGGCCGGCTGCGTCTATGCTGCACGCACCGGTACGGCCGAAGAGGGATCACCATGGCCAAGGCGGACAAGACTGCAACGATGAGCCGGCTGCATTCGGCGGCAAGGCTGGCAAGGACCGCGCTGGCGGCGCGGCTTCTGGCGCACGGCTTCTATGCCGGCCAGGACCAGATCATGCTGACGCTCGACCGCGAGGACGGCCAGACGCCCGGCAATCTCGCCGGCCGCCTCGGCGTGCGCCCGCCGACCATCACCAAGACCATCAACCGGCTGCAGGCCCAGGGCTTTTTGGAAAAGCGCGCCTCTTCCGCGGATGCACGCCAGGCGCATATCTTTCTCACCGACACCGGCCGCGAGATCATCCACGCCATCGAGAAGTCGGTGAAGAAGACCGAAAAGCAGGCCTTGAAGGGCCTCGACAAGAAAGAACAGAAGACGCTGTTCAAGCTGCTCGCCCGCATCGAGGCCAATTTGTCGAACGAGGAGCTGGTGCTCGTCGACGACGACGCCGACATCGACGACTGACCGGCACGGCGGCCGCGTGTCTTGAGCTAGGCCGCCACCGAAGGGCCGCGCACCAGCGCCGACCAGCGGCCGGGCGTCAGGCCGAATGCTTTCTTGAAATGCCTGTTGAAATGACTCTGGTCGCTGAAGCCGGCGCCAACGGCAATCTCGGCCAGCGGCTCGCCCACCTCGATCATCCGTCTTGCCTTTTGCAGCCGGCGCATCAGCAGGAACCGATGCGGGCTGGTGGAATAGGTCGCGCGAAAATGGCGTGACAGCGCATAGCGGTCGAGCCCGGTGACGGCTTCCAGCTCATCGGAACGAACGGACCGCTCGGCATTCTCCTCGAGATAGCCGCGCGCCAGCGCTGCCGCACGCGAGGCCGACTTCCCCATCGGCTTTGCTTTCTGTCCCGCATGACGCCCCAGATGCTGCGCCAGCTCCGCAACGAAATCGGCGACGAACAGCTCGTCCAGTTCCTCATCGAGCGGCGACAGGGCCGAAAGCAGCGTGCCACGCAAGGCAGGATCGCTGACCACAGCATCCCTGACGAAAGGCAGCGGCGCGCCGTCGAGGCAGTCGAGCAGCAGTGAGGGTTCCAGATAGAGGATCCGGTAGCGCAGACCATCCTCGGTCCCGGCGCCGCCATCGTGCACTTCGTCGGGATGCAGCACGATAACCTGGCCGGGCAGGCTGTGGTTGACAGTGCCCCTGTAGTGGAAGCGCTGCACACCGGAAAGCGTCACGCCGACGGCAAGTGTATCATGACGGTGTAGGTCGAAGGCGTTGCCATGGAAATGCGCCTCGATGCGCTCGATGCCGGTGCTGCCTGGCGCCGAGACGATCCGGTCTTCATCCGCGCACGAACGTCCAAGACCCTGTGTCGCCTCACCGTCTAGATCGTGCGTCATCACCTATCCCTGCCCTTCATGGGCGTGCTCCGGAGTCCTCATTTTGGTGTTCGATACGAAATTTGCAATCGTGCTGCGGGACGATCTCGCCGTCTGGCAAAAGCTCAACGTCACGGCCTTCCTGACCAGCGGCGTCGTCGCGCAATTCCCCGACATTATCGGCGAACCCTACCGCGACCGCGCCGGCAACCTTTACAATCCTCTGTCGATCCAGCCGGTCATCGTGCTTTCGGCCGATGGGCCGACGCTCAACTCCATCCACCGGAAGGCGCTGGAGCGGGGCGTGACGGGGTCAGCCTATGTCGAGGAGATGTTTGCCACCGGCTTCGATGCGGCCAACCGCGCGGTCTTCGCCGAGTTCGGGCCTGAGGACGCCAAGATCGTCGGCATCGCGCTGCGTGCCGACAAGAAACTCGTCGACAAGATCACCAAGGGCGCCCGCATGCACGCCTAATTCAGCAGGAAGCGTGTAACGGCGCTCATGAATTCAGTCGGCCGCTCGACGTTCAGCATATGGACGCCCGGAAGCAGTGTAAGCGTGGCGCCGGGGATGCTGGCTGCGATCGCCTCGCTGTGGCTTGCCAGCGTTACCTTGTCGTCTTCTCCACCGATCACCAGGGTGGGCGCGGTAATGAGGGAGACAGTCCGGCGCAGATCGCAATCGCGTACGGCGGCGAAGCATCCCGCGAGACCTTGGGGCGGCGTCGCCAGGACCATCGCGCGGAACGCGTCGACGGTTTCGTTTGGGCCGGCAAGCATCGAGGCGGGAAACCAGTTGTGCATGAACATGTCCGCGGTGGCCGACATGTTGCTCGCTGCAAGGACAGTCCTGATCTGCTCATCAAAGTAAGAAGCCGGCCCGAGATGCGGCGAGGTGTTGGAAAGGATGAGACGCTCGATGCGCTCCGAGGCATGGATACCCAGCCACTGCCCTACGAAGCCGCCCAGCGACAGCCCGCAGAAATGCACGCGGGCGATTTGAAGCGCATCCAGCAGCTCAAGGACGTCGCGGCCCAGCCGATCAAGCGAATAGGCTCCGGCCGGAGCATCGGAACTGCCGTGGCCGCGCAGATCATAGCGCAGCACCCGGAAAGATCCGGCAAGTTCCGCTAGCTGCCGGTCCCACATATGCAGGTTCGTCGCAATGGAATTCGAGAGCACAAGCACAGGGCCGGCCCCCGCCAGCTGATAGGCGATCCGGCAGCCGTCGCCCGTCGTAAAATAAAGCGTGTCAGTCATCTGGTCCTCATCTCACCCTGGCGAAAGGAGTTCCATGCTCCCGCCGCCCTTTGAATGAGCCACTCTAGGCCTCGTAATTATCCAGGAAAATTACTATGATTGGACGATCTCAGTAGGTTTTTACGATAATGAATGGTCTGAAACTCCACGACTTACGGTGCTTTGACGCCGTGGCAAGCGAGGGCAGCTTCCAGGCGGCCGCCCTCGCCTTGAATCGATCGCATCCATCCGTCTTCGCCGCTGTCGCACGCCTCGAGCAGTTGCTCGGGCTCACACTTCTCGACCGCAGCGGATATCGGGTGGGGCTGACGGAGGCGGGCCGCGAGTTTCACGCGCGAGCGCAGCTGACATTGCGCGAGCTCGACCATCTGCGAACCTATGCGGGCCAGTTGGCGAGCGGCGAGGAGACGGTCCTGCGTGTCGTCATGGGTGATCTCTGCCCGCGACCGCAAATCCTGCGTATGCTCAGCGGCTTCTTTGCCGAACGCACCGGGACACGCCTGCACCTGGAGTACGAGGCGGTCGGCGGTCCGCTCGAACGGTTGATGGAAGGCTCGGCTGACCTCATCTTCCATCGCGCGGATCCTTCCGATCCGCATCTCGAGCGGGTCGATCTCTGCGCGGTGCCCCTCGTGCCGGTGGTGGCGCCTGGGTTCCTTCCGTTCGCGCCTGGCCGCGAGATTGCGCCGGAGCAGATGCGGCCCTTCACCCAGTGCGTGATCCGCGACACGGCGCGGCGGCCATCGCCGGAGAGCTATTTCCTCATCGACGGTGCGCATCAGTGCTCGGCGCCGGATCATCTGATGAAGAAGGAACTGATCCTTCACGGACTGGCCTGGGGCCATCTGCCGGCATGGCTGATCGAGGACGAACTGCGGGATAGGAGGCTGATCTCGATCGCTGGTGCACATCTGCCCGGCCGGACGGAGATCTTGGCGGCGGTGCGCCGGCGCGACCGACCGCATGGACCCGTCACCGAGGCGTTGTGGCTTCATCTCCAGGCGCAAGTGGCATCCGACGGCAAAGCACCGGGATGTCAGAACGTCGCAGCGGAACGCAAAGCGCCTTAGCTGGCATCGGATCGGCCTGCGCTGAACCTGTCTCAGACGCCTGTTGTGCCAGTCGCTTTTGGCTTGCCGGGCGCTGGAGATTGCCGCAAAGGTTAAGCGTTGATCCTCCCTGCCCGGCCTGACATTTGAACGTTCCCGCAAGATCAGACGAAAGCGCAACGCCGCCCGCGGCGATGCTGTTCATGCTGTCCACCTATGTCTTTTTCACCTTTCTCGACACATCGAGCAAATATCTGGTGCTGGCCGGCGTCTCGGCGCTGATCGTCGCCTGGGCCCGCTTCACCGTCCATGTCCTGCTTGTCGGCGTCTTCCTGCGCGGCTGGCGCGAGCCGTCGCGCTTCCGCGCCAACAATTTGCCGGCCCACATCCTGCGCGGCGGTCTGCTGTTCGGCTCGACGATGTGCAACGTCATGGCGCTCAAAACGCTTCAACTGGCCGAGACCACCTCGATCTACTTCTTCGGGCCGATGGTGATCACCGCCCTTGCCGGACCGCTGCTTGGTGAATGGGCCGGCTGGCGGCGCTGGCTGGCAATCCTGTCGGGCTTTGTCGGCGTGCTCGTCATTACAAGGCCGGGCATCGGCGTGTTCGGCATCGGCCATCTTTTCGCGCTCGGCTCGATGCTGTCGAACAGTTTTTACGTCATCATGACGCGGCGGATGTCAGCCAGCGAAACCTCGGAAAGCCTGATCCTGTTTTCGGCGCTGGCGCCGGCCGTGCTGCTTCTGCCGATGCTGCCGTTCTCGCATGGGCTGCCGCAGGATGGCTGGCACTGGTTCATACTGGTGATGCTGGGCGTGTTCGGCGCCGGCGGCCACTGGCTGCTGGTGCAGGCCTACCGCCTGGCGACCACCACGGCGCTGGCGCCGTACCCCTATTCGCAGATGGTCTGGATGATCCTGTCCGGCTGGATCATCTTCCACCAGTTCCCCGACCGCTGGACGCTGGTGGGTGCAGCCATCATCGTCGCCAGCGGCCTTTACATCATCCATCGCGAGCACCGTTTGCGGCTGCGCAATCGCACGACCGTCGATGTCGAGGCGGAGGCTCTGGCGAAAAAACTTTGATTTGCTCCGAATCCGATGGCATAACGCCGCATTTAAAAAATTTAAAAAACTCGGGGAGCCAAGGGCTGGCACAAAAGATCAAGCTTTCGACGATCGCGGATGCGCTTGGCGTCTCCACGGCCACCGTCTCCCTCGCCTTGCGCGACAGCCCGCTGGTCGCAGGCGCCACGCGTGACCGCATCAAGGAGCACGCGCGGGCCATCGGTTATATCTACAATCGCCGCGCCGCCTCACTGCGCACCTCGCGCTCGGGCATTGTCGGCGTCGTCGTGCATGACATCATGAACCCGTTCTTCGCCGAGATCCTGCGCTCGATCGAGAGCGAACTCGACCGCAGCCGGCAGACCTTCATCCTGTCCAATCACTACGACCAGCTGGAAAAGCAACGCACCTTCATCGATACGCTGCTGCAGCTCGGCGCCGACGGCGTCATCATGTCCCCGGCCATCGGCACGCCGGCCTCTGACATCGTCATGGCCGAGGAAAACGGCCTGCCGGCGGTGCTGATCGCACGCAGCGTGGAAGGCGCCGACGTGCCGGTGTTTCGCGGCGACGATGCCTATGGCACGGCACTTGCCACCAATCATCTGATCTCGCTCGGGCACAAGCGCATCGCCATGATCGGCGGCACCGACCAGACCTCGACCGGGCGCGACCGCTACCAGGGCTATCTCAACGCCATGGAGGCCGCCGGGCTTGAGGTCAGGCCGTCCTGGCGCATCGCCGGGCCGCGCACCAAGCAGGGCGGATTCGAGGCGGCTGGACAGTTTCTGGCGCTTAAAGACAAGCCAACCGCCGCTTGCTGCTGGAATGATCTGGTCGCCATCGGCCTGATGAACGGCATTGCCCGCGCCGGCCTGGTGCCGGGCGCCGACATCTCGGTGACCGGCTATGACGATCTCGAGGAGGCGGCAATCGCGACACCGGCGCTCACCACGGTCTGGAATGGCCAGCGCGAGGTCGGCCGCCGTGCCGCCAGCGCGCTGCTCGACAAGCTGAACGGACAGGCGGTACGGCCGTCACAGGAACTGATCAAGCCGGAACTGCATGTGCGCCAGTCGACCGGCAAGCCGGTGGAGCGTGCATGACCAAGACTGATGCGTTGCAGACCGTCGCCGTTCTGGTGCCAGGACATTTCAACGACCATGCGGTCGAGCGCATCGACCGCACCTTCAAGCGGGTCAAGATAGAGCGCGCCGATCCCGCCCTGGTCACCGACGAGATGCGCCATGACGTGCGCGCCATTGCGTCCTTCGCCGGCGTCAATGCGGCATTGATGGATGCATTGCCCAACCTCGAACTCATCGCCTCCTTCGGCGTCGGCTATGATTCGGTCGATGCCGGCCATGCGGCCAAGAAAAACATCATGGTCACCAACACCCCCGATGTTTTGACCGAGGAGGTCGCCGACACCACGATCGGCCTTTTGCTCAACACCGTGCGTGAACTTTACAAGGCCGAGAAATGGCTGCGCGACGGCAGTTGGGTGAAGAAGGGCAACTATCCCCTGAGCCGGCTGACCTTGCGCGGTCGGCATGTCGGCATTTTCGGCATGGGCCGCATCGGCCTTGCCATTGCGCGCCGGCTGGAAGCGTTCGGGCTGCCGGTGGCCTACCACAACAGGCGCAAGGTCGAAGGTCTGGCTTATGAATACCACCCGACGCTGAAGGGCCTTGCCGAAGCGGTCGATACGCTGATTTCCGTAGTGCCGGGCGGCGCTTCCACGGAGAAGGCGGTCAATGCCGAAATCCTGGCGGCGCTTGGCGCCAACGGCGTTTTCGTCAACATCGGCCGTGGCAGCACGGTCGACGAGGCAGACCTCGCCGCAGCGCTTGCCAACGGCACCATCGCCGCGGCCGGGCTCGATGTTTTCGCCGATGAACCGAATGTGCCCAAGGCTTTGCTGGAGGCGCCAACCTCGCTTTTGCCCCATGTCGGCTCGGCCTCGCACCATACGCGCCGCGCCATGGCGGATCTGTGCGTCGACAATCTGGTATCCTGGTTCAGCGAGCGCCGGCCACTGACCCCGGTGCCTGAGACGGCGCAAGTCAAGCCACGAAGCTGAGCGGCTCTCTGCCACGCTCGTTAACGTCGGCTTAACGCTTTGGAATCATTCTGCATCTGCGCCGGGGGGCGCGGAGTGCAAGATGACGAAACTTCCGGCATCGATTGCGGCAGCGGCACTTTTCGCCGGCTTTCAGCTGTTTCACGGCGGCAGCAGTGAAAGTTCGGCCAATGAAGCAAGGCCGGCAACCACCTTCAGGCTGGTCGCCAATGGCGACGAAGGCGACTGCGCGGTTAGCCGCGGCGCCGCGATTGACGATGGCCTGTCGCTGTTGACCGTGGCGCCGAATTGCCGCGGGCTGCTGCCCGGCATCGAGCGGGCAAAATTCTGGCGAGAGGGCGAGGACGGCACGATCGCGTTCAGCGCCGACGGCACCGACCCGATCGTCACCTTCTCGGTTGCGGATGGCGACGGCTACGAATCCTACGCTCCGGCCACGCCGCTGCTGTCGCTGGCGACAACCGGCGAACGGGATCAATCCGCCGGCAATTGATCGTCGGGATTTATTCCGCCGCCGCCCGTGCACCGGCCTTCGCCGCCGCATGCAGCCGCACCGCATCGCCGAAGGCGCGGAAGATCTTGGCCGAGTTGCCGTCCGACTTGACCCAGTATTCGGGGTGCCATTGCACGCCGACGGCGAAGGCGCGGGCGTCCTTCACCGAAACCGCCTCCACCGTGCCGTCGCCGGCAACCGCCTCGACCTGCAGCTTCGAGCCGAGCCGGTCGATGCCTTGGCGGTGCAGCGAGTTGACCTTGATGTCGCTGGCGCCGAATACACCGGCCAGGCAGCTGCCCGGCTTGATCGAAATGGTCTGGTGAATGGCGAAACGTTCGTCCTGGTTGTCGCTCACGGGCGCGCGATGGTCCAGCGAACCTTCGCGCTCCTGGATCTCGGTGCCAAGCGTGCCGCCCAGCGCCACGTTCAACTCCTGGATGCCGCGGCAGATGGCAAGCAGCGGCACGCCGCGCTCGATCGCCTTGCGGATCAGCGGCAGCGTGGTGGAATCGCGCGCCGGGTCATAGGGGCCGTTGGCTTCGCTGGCGTCGCCGCCATAGAGTGATGGATGCACGTTGGACTTGGAGCCGGTGACCATGACACCGTCGACCGAAGACAACAGCTCGTCGAAATCGAGCCGGTCGCCGAAGGACGGCACCAAAAGCGGGAACACGCCGGCGCCGGAAAGTGCTGCCTCGATATATTGCTGCGGGACGGCATGCCAGGTGTAGTTGTCGAACTGACGGACGTCGGTCGATATGGCGACGAGCGGCTGGTGCATTTTGGGTCCGGATTCCATTTGGAGCGAAGCGAATAATCTATTGTGCCTGCAAAATAGGCGATCCGAAGGCGCTTTTCCATGGCAAGTTTCGCCATCTCGCATGGGCCACGCGGCGAACGTTAGACTATAGTTGCAGGCTGGCTGGCCGGCCCGCGGATTTGTCGCCAGCGCCGCCGTCAAATCCCGCTGCCATGCTGGACTCGACCCCTTGCCCGTGTATTGTTTCGGCAAATCGATACCGGGCGCGAGGAGATGTCCCTGATGTCGGTTTGTTGGTCCAAAAGGGAGGTTCTGCATGGATCGTCGTTCATTCATCCGCAAGGCCGGGGTCACCGGCGTGGGCGCTGCGGCGGCTGCCGCGACGCTAGCCGCACCGGCAATCGCCCAGTCCAATCCGAAAGTGACGTGGCGGTTGGCGTCATCCTTCCCCAAGTCACTCGATACGATCTATGGCGGCGCGGAAGTCTTCTCCAAGATGCTGTCTAAGGCGACGGACGGCAATTTCCAGGTCCAGGTCTTCGCCTCCGGCGAACTCGTGCCCGGCCTGCAGGCGGCCGACGCCACCACGGCCGGCACCGTCGAGGCCTGCCACACGGTGTCATACTATTACTGGGGCAAGGACCCGACATGGGCGCTGGGTGCGGCAGTGCCGTTCTCGCTCAACGCGCGCGGCATGAATGCCTGGCACTATCATGGCGGCGGAATCGACCTGTTCAACGAGTTTCTTGCCACGCAAGGCCTGTTCGGCCTGCCGGGCGGCAACACCGGCGTGCAGATGGGCGGCTGGTTCCGCAAGGAGATCAACACCGTCGCCGACCTCTCCGGCCTCAAGATGCGCATAGGCGGCTTTGCCGGCAAAGTGGTCTCGAAGCTCGGTGTCGTGCCGCAGCAGATCGCCGGTGGCGACATCTATCCGGCGCTGGAAAAGGGCACCATCGACGCCGCCGAATGGGTCGGCCCCTATGATGACGAGAAGCTCGGCTTCTACAAGGTCGCGCCCTACTACTACTATCCCGGCTGGTGGGAAGGCGGTCCGACCGTCCATCTCCTGTTCAACAAGGCGAAGTACGAAGAGCTTTCGCCGGCCTACAAGTCGCTGGTGCACACGGCCGCGCACGCGGCAGACGCCAACATGCTGCAGAAATACGACTATCTCAATCCTGCAGCGGTGAAGCGGCTGGTGGCCGGCGGCGCGAAATTGCGCCCGTTCAGCCAGGACATCATGGCCGCCTGTTTCGAGAAGGCCAATGAGGTCTACACCGAAATGGAAGCCACCAACGCGCCGTTTAAGAAGATCTGGGACTCGATCAAGGGCTTCCGCAAGGAGCACTATCTGTGGGCCCAGGTGGCCGAGTACAATTACGATACCTTCATGATGGTCCAGCAGCGCAACGGCAAGCTGTAGGAACATTAGCCCCTTCTCCCCGTCACTATACGGGGAGAAGGTCCCGGCAGGGGGATGAGGGGCGGCGCAAACTTCGGCGATCGCCTTGGGCCTGGTAGGCGCCTTGAGCCCGAAATTATACCTTATCCATCCAAGCGTTGACGCTGCCCCTTACCTGCCTGCCGGCATCCTCTCCCCGTATAGTGACGGGGAGAGGGGCGCGGTCATCGCCGTTTCGCCAATCGCCAACGTCGCAGGATTGAGGCTGCCCTTCAATCCCTGCCCGGCACCACCAACACCTTGACCTCGCCGGGGGCGGCCGGGTTGGCGATCACCGAGGCGGCTTCCTCCAGGCCGACCTGCCTTGAGATGAGCTTGTCGATCTCGATTGCGCCGGACGCGACAAGGTCCGCTGCCCGCCTGTGGGTGAAGGGATTGATGAACGAGCCGAGAACCTTCAGTTCGCGAAACAGGATGTCGAACGGTTCGAAGGGCACTTTCACGCCTTGCGGCATCACGCCGACGATCACCACCGTGCCGCCGGACTTCGCCAGCCTCACCGATTGTTCGACGGTATCGGGGACACCGGCGCATTCGAGCACCACGTCGGCCCCGCCGGGCACAAGGCCGGCTGGGCCGGCGATCGCCTCGATCGGGTCGACCGCGCTTGGGTCGACCGTCGCCGTTGCACCGAGCTCTTCGGCGAGCGCACGGCGGGAGGCCTGCCGCGTCGACAGGATGGTCGCCGCTCCTGCGAGCCTCGCCAATTGCACCGTAAGCAGGCCGATGACGCCGCCACCAAGCACCACGACGGCAGCGCCAGGCCTGATGCCGGCGAGGTCGACAGCGTGCAGGCAGCAGGCCAGCGGCTCGCAGAAGGCGCCATGCGTTGGCTTGAGGTTCGCAGGCAGAAGGAAGGCCTGGCTCTGCGGCATCACGACGTAGTCGGCGAAGCCGCCGTCGCGGTGGATGCCGATAGCCCTGAGATTGCTGCACAAATTGACCCGGCCGGCCCGACAATGACTGCAGCGCCCGCAGAAGATGTTGGGATCGCCGGTAACACGGTCGCCGACGGCGATGCCGGAAACCGCGTCTCCAACGGCCTCGACGATGCCGCAGAATTCGTGACCAAGCGTCACCGGCGGGCTCGAAGGGAATTCGCCGTGGAGGAGGTGACGGTCGGTGCCGCAAACGCCGCAGGCTTCGACGCGCACCAGAACGTCCTGCGGTCCCGCAATAGGCTTGTCGACCTCCCGTAGCGCAATGCTGCCCACGGCTTCCAGGCGCACGGCTCTCATAACATCCTCACTCAGGTTCCCAGTGTTCACACATCAGTTGAAGTTCGGCGGCTGCGACAGGTCGGTCGCCGGCGCCGCCGGCTTGGCGGGCGGCGTCTCGCCGAAATTCGGCGGCTGCGAGAGATCGTTCGACGGTGGCGCCGCGGGTGACGCGCCACCGTTGGCTGGTGGTGGTGTGCCGAGAGGCGCAAGGCCCGGCATATCAGGCAAGTTGATCTCGATCGCTCCCGGATCGACGGCCGCACCCTTGTAGCGCATGACCATTTGCGGGAAGGCGATGGTCAGCCCGATCATGATCACCTGGATGCAGACGAAGGGCACGGCGCCCCAATAGATCTGGCCGGTGGTCACCGGCGCGATCTGCTTGCCGGTGAGGCGATCGAGATAGGGCACGCGCGCGGCGACAGAGCGCAGGTAGAACAGCGCAAAGCCGAAAGGCGGGTGCATGAAGCTTGTCTGCATGTTGACGCCGAGCAGCACGCCGAACCAGATCAGGTCGATGCCGAGCTTATCGGCAGCCGGTGCCAAGAGCGGTACGATGATGAAGGCGAGCTCGAAGAAGTCGAGGAAGAAGGCGAGCACGAAGACCAGGATGTTGACGCCGATCAGGAAGCCGACTTCGCCGCCCGGCAGCGACGTCAACAAATGCTCGACCCAGACGTGGCCGTTGACGCCGTAGAAGGTCAGCGAGAACACCCGCGCGCCGATCAGGATGAACAGCACGAAGGAGGAAAGCCTGGTCGTTGACGCCAGCGCCTGCTTGATGACATCCAGCGACAACCGCCCCTTCATGGCTGCCATCGCCAGGGCGCCAACCGCGCCCATGGCGCCGCCCTCCGTCGGGGTGGCGATGCCAAGGAAGATGGTGCCCAGCACCAGGAAGATCAGCGCCAGAGGCGGGATCAAAACGATGATCACCTGCTGCGCCAACCTGGACATCATGTTGATGTTCAGGCCCTTGTCGGCGATCGCCACGATATAGATCAGGATCACCCCGATGCTGGCGCCAAGGATATCGGCATTGTCGCCATGCGCCGGCGCAAGGTAGCGATAGGCCGCATAGGAAGCCGCGACTGCCACCAGCAGTGCCGCGAGCAGCGACAGCACGCCGTGGCCAAGCGTGCGGGCCGCCAGCGGCAACGCCGGCATCGAGTTCGGCCGGACGATCGACATGATCAGGATGTAGAGAGTGTAAAGGCCGGTCAGCACCAGGCCGGGGATCAGCGCGCCGGCATACATGTCGCCGACCGAACGGCCGAGCTGGTCGGCCAGAACGATCAGCACCAGCGACGGCGGGATGATCTGGGCGAGTGTGCCGGATGCCGCGATGACGCCCGACGCCAGTCGTCGGTCATAGCCGTAGCGCAGCATGATCGGCAGCGAGATCAGGCCCATGGCGATGACCGAAGCCGCGACCACGCCCGTGGTAGCGGCAAGCAGCGCGCCGACGAAAATCACCGCATAGGCAAGGCCGCCGCGAACCGGGCCGAACAGCTGGCCGATCGTGTCGAGCAGGTCCTCGGCCATCCCCGATCGTTCCAGCACGATGCCCATGAAGGTGAAGAACGGGATTGCCAAGAGCGTGTCGTTCGACATCACCCGGCTGCCGTAGAAATTGTCGGGCAGCGCATGCAGCAGCGGCCACGCCAGGTTGATCGAGCCGCCCGAATAGGGCGACAGCACGACGCCGATGAAGAAGAACATCAGGCCGTTTGCGGCGAGTGAAAAAGCGACGGGATAGCCGATCAGCAGGAAGATGATCAGCGAAGCGAACATGATCGGCGCCATGTTCTGGGCGATGAACTCGATCATGGGCGCGCCTCCTGGGCGAGCGCCTTGGCCTCTTCAGCAAGGGCTTTAGCCTCGAGCTCGGCCTGTTCGTGCACCGAGATGAACGGATTGGGATCGTCCATGTCGCCGCGCATGATGGCGATCTTCTTGATGATCTCGGAGATGCCTTGCAGCGCCAGCAGGAAGAAGCCGACGAGCAGGATCGCCTTGGCCGGCCAGATGATCAGGCCGCCGGAATTGTTCGACATTTCGCCGCTGCGGAACGACAGCGACACGTAGGGGACAAAATAGATCACCATCAGCGTCACGAACGGCATCAGGAAGAAGACATGACCGAGCAGGTCGATCCAGTGCTGCACGCGGCGCGACCACATGCCGTAGACGATGTCGATGCGGATATGGTCATTCTGCTTCAGCGTATAGGCGGCGGCCAGCATGAAGGCGGCGCCGAACAGGTACCACTGCAGTTCCAGCCAGGCATTCGACGACACGTCGAAGACCTTGCGGATGATGGCATTGGCGGCGCTGACCAGGATTGCCAGCAGGATCAGCCACGATATCCACCGGCCGATGAACTCGTTCATACGGTCGATCGTTCTGGATAGAGCGAGCAGCCCTGCCATGCATTTCCTCCCTGAGGTCGAAGGCGCGCCGGCTCCCCTATTTTCCGTCGCGCCGCTGTGGCCCAACGGTATGCCGTGCGTGGTTCGGCGGGTCAACATGGCATGGGCGCGATCAACGCCGTCGTGACGGGAGGCAGGGGATAAGTGCCGACCGGCTGCTGCGTCATGCAACCAAAGTCTGACAGCGGATGCGGCGATCAGGCGATCTTCTGCTGGTCGCGGCCGGGACCGATCAGCACAAGTGCCGCGACCAGGAACAGATACATCCAGCCATCGCGCCATTCGATCGGGAAATAGCCGGCCCATAGCGATTCGGCCATGCCGAAGGCGGCCGCACCGAGCGCGGCCCGAGGCGGCGAGAGATAGCCGCCCACCGCCGTCACGAACAGGATTTTCAGCCCGTAAACGAGGCCCGAGCCGAAGCTGACATTGCCGTAGTAAAGGGCGGCCATGATTCCGGCCAGCGCGGCGCAGAAACCGCCAAACAACACCGCATGCCGGAACACTGCGCGCACGTCCACGCCGCACATGGCAGCCGCTTTGGGATCGTCGGAGACGGCTCGCCAGCGGCGGCCGAAGCCCGAGCGGGCGAACGCCCATGCGGCGAGCATGATTGCCGCCAGAACCACCGCGCAATCGATGAGCTGGATCAGCGTCAGCGTCGCCTGGAAGCCGGCATCCTGAGCGAAGACAATGGGTTGCGCCAGCATAGGCGGCAGCCACCAGTCATGCGTGTCGGCGGCGATACGGCTTGCTTCCGACAGCACCAGCAGGATGCCGAGCGTCGTCACCACAATGGCATTGGGCGTGCGGTCGGCCAGCGGTTCGAAGACGCTGCGCGACAGCACGTGGCCGATCAGCGCGGCATAAAGGAAAGCCGTGACGACGCCGAGCACCACTGCCGCCAGCAAGGTCAGCCACAATACCTGATAGCCGAAGGCCACGGTCAGGATCATCGTCTGGCCGCAAAAGGCGAACAGCGCGCCATAGGCGAGATTGGTCCGGTGCAGGATGCCGTTGGTCAGCACGTAGCCGAAGGCAAGCAGCGCATAGAGCGCGCCGGAATGCAGCCCGTTCAGCACCTGCTGGAAGAAATAGAGCATAGACAGCTTTCCGGGCGCTGGAGCCCGCGCCAATGTTTGCATCGTAAAATCTAACTTGTCAAATGCGGTTTATCGGTTAGATTTCTGATATGACGGTATCTTGGACCCCGCATCGCTTCACCGGCGGCATTCTTGCGCTCGATACGGCCAACACCGTGGTGTTGCGCAACGATCCGGAAAAGACCTTCGACCGTTTTGACGATCCGGCCGAGATCGCGCGCTTCGCCGATGCCGCAAGCGGCTTTCGCGGTGCCGAGCTTGGCGGCAGACCGCTGGAGGCGACCTCGCCGGACAGGATCGCCCCGGTGGTGCTGGCGATCCGCGAGACGACCGACCGCCTGTTTCGCGGCGCGGTGTCGAAAGGTGCGCTTGCCGCCGGCGACCTCGCCGCTTTTCTCAAGGCCTGCGCCAACGGCCTCGATCGGAGCCCGGCCGAAATCGGCGCACCGGGTAGACCGTTCGGCGACCCATCGACGCCGATCGCGTTCGAGGCGGCGCTGGCGGTTTCGGCCTTGTCGCTGCTGCGCGACGACACGGTCGCCAGGCTCAGGATCTGTCCTAGTTGCAGCTGGCTGTTCGTCGACAGGAGCCGCAATTCCAGCCGCCTTTGGTGCGATATGGCTGTGTGCGGCAACCGCCAGAAAGCAAGCCGTCACTATCGCCGCCGCCGCACGGCGCCCCATGAGGTCAACAATGCCTAGCGGTGTTTTTCGTTCGATCCTTGTCGGTGCGGCGCTCATCGCAGCCGTAGCGCTTGGCGCCTGCCGCGACACCAGCGGCGACGGCAAGCTGTTCGAGGTTTCCGGCAAGGTCGTCGTCTTCAATTATCGCCTCGCCCGGGCAACCTATGTCGTGACGCTGCGGCCCCTGCAGCCGATGGGTGAAGGCCAGGTGGCGGTCGCCAGCTTCCAGAATCCTGCCGGCGGCCCTCCCCTGGTGATCGAGCAGAAGGTCTGGCCGAAGCTCGACAAGGTCAGCCTGGAAAGCCCGGCGCTGACCTGTATCGTCAAGGACAAGCCCTATGCGATTTCGATCAGCATCAGGGGTCCTGACGGCACGTTCCTGCAGAAGATCGACACGACGCTGATGTCGAGCGAGGACCAGTCGATCCTTCCCGACCGGCCGCTGGTGGTCGACCAGCTCTATACGGCCAATCCCGATCTTGCCGGCCATCCCGACGGCAAGCTGCCGGGTGAGCCGAAGCCGGATTGCTCGAAAGGCTGACGCGTCTTTGCCCGGCGCGACTGCGTGGAAATTTTTGGTCGCCGGACAACCGCCGCGGACCGATTTCGTGCCAGATACGCGACGGCAGCGGATCGTTCGTTGCGCTTTGCCTGGCACTTTCGATTTCGTTTGACCTGCCTTGCAAGCGGAGAAAGACTGCGCCATCTCACTCCTACGTTGGCTGCGCGCCCCGGTGCTGTCTCCGCAGAGGAAATGCCTGATGACGCTGCACGACGTCGCGCTCGACGACAAGTTCGATCTTGGTAAGGAGCGCATCTTCCTGTCCGGCGCACAGGCGGTCATCCGCATGCTTTTGATGCAGCGCGAACGCGACCGCCGGGCCGGCCTCAACACGGCCGGCTTCGTGTCCGGTTATCGCGGCTCGCCGCTCGGCGGCCTCGATATGCAGCTGTTGCGGGCGAAAAAGCAGCTGGCGCAGGCCGACATCGTCTTCCAGCCCGGCCTCAACGAGGAGCTTGCCGCCACCGCCTGCTGGGGCTCTCAGCAGACGGGATTGCTGGGTGAAGGCACGCATGACGGCGTGTTTTCGGTCTGGTACGGCAAGGGGCCGGGCGTCGACCGCTCCGGCGACGTTTTCCGCCACGCCAACCTCGCGGGATCGTCGAAGCATGGCGGCGTGCTTGCGCTGATGGGCGACGACCATATGGCCGAATCCTCGACCAATGCGCACGCCACCGAATTCCTGTTCGTCGACACCATGGTGCCGATCCTCAACCCGGCCGGCGTTCAGGAGATCATCGACTACGGCCTCTACGGCTTTGCCATGTCGCGCTTCGCCGGCACCTGGGCGGCTATCAAATGCGTCAAGGACAACATCGAATCGACGGCCTCGGTCGATGCCGCGCTCGAGCGCCTGAACATCGTCGTGCCGGAGTTCGATATGCCGCCCGGCGGCCTCAACATCCGCGACGAGATCGACATGCTCGGCCAGGAGGAGCGCCTGCATGAATACAAGCGCGCCGCTGCGTCCGCCTTCATCCATGCCAACGGCCTGAACCGCATCGTCTATTCGGGCGGCCGGGCGCCGAAGCTCGGTATCATCACGCTCGGCAAGAGCTATCTCGATGTCCGCCAGGCGCTGGAAGACATCGGCGTCGACGAGGCCGCCGCCAACCGCATCGGCATCCGCCTGTTCAAGGTCGGCTGCCCGTGGCCGCTCGACCTGCAGCATATCTCAGAATTCGCCCGCGGCCTCGACACCATCGTCGTCGTCGAGGAGAAGCGCTCGCTGATCGAGGTGCAGCTGCGCGAAAACCTCTACGGCACCGCCACCCAGCCGACGATCGTCGGCAAGAAGGACGAGCGCGGCGACTGGCTGTTCCCGGCCAAGGGCGCGCTCGACCCCAACGAGATCGCCATTGCGCTGGGCGAGCGCATCCTGCGCACAATCGGCCCTTCGGAAGAGATCACTGCCAAGGTGGCAAAGCTGCGCCAGTTCCAGGCGATGCTTGCCGACACCAGCGATATCGGTTCGCGCACGCCGTTCTTCTGCTCCGGCTGCCCGCACAATTCCTCGACCAAGGTGCCGGACGGCTCGATCGCCGCCGCCGGTATCGGCTGCCATTTCATGGCGCTGTGGATGGACCGCAACACGGTCGGCTTCACCGCCATGGGCGGCGAGGGCGCACAATGGGTCGGTCAGGCGCCATTCTCCAAGCGCGGCCACATCTTCCAGAATCTCGGCGACGGGACCTACAATCACTCCGGCACGCTGGCGATCCGCTTCGCGCTGTCGACCGATGCCAACATCACCTACAAGATCCTCTACAACGACGCCGTCGCCATGACCGGCGGCCAGCCGCATGAGGGCGGCCTGACTGTCGACATGATCGCCAGGCAGGTGCGCGCCGAAGGCGTCGAGCGCATCGCCATCGTCACCGACGAGCCGGACAAATATGCGGGGAAGGCCGAATTCCCCTCCGGCGCCACCATCCACCACCGCGACGACCTCGACCTCGTCCAGCGCGAGCTGCGCGACGTCAAGGGCGTCTCGGTGCTGCTCTACGACCAGACCTGCGCGGCCGAAAAGCGCCGCCGCCGCAAGCGCGGCACCTTCCCGGATCCCGACAAGCGGGTCTTCATCAACGAACTGGTCTGCGAGGGCTGCGGCGATTGCGGGGTGCAATCGAACTGCGTCTCGATCCAGCCGGTCGAAACCGAGTTCGGCCGCAAGCGCAGAATAGACCAGTCGAGCTGCAACAAGGACTTCTCCTGCGTCAACGGCTTCTGCCCGTCCTTCGTCACCGTGCACGGCGCCAAGATCAGGAAGGCCGAAGGCATTGCCGGGCGCTCCGACCCGCTTGACGGCGTGCCGGTGCCAGCCGAATTCCCGCTCGGCAGCGAGGGTTGGGCGGCGATCATCGACGGCGTCGGCGGCACCGGCGTCGTCACCATAGGTGCTGTGCTCGGTATGGCCGCCCATCTCGAGGACAAGGGCTGCGGCATGATTGACATGGCCGGCCTCGCCCAGAAGGGCGGCTCGGTGTTCACCCATGTCCGCATCGCCCGCACTCCGGACGACATCCACGCGATCCGCGTTTCGGCCGGCAAGGCGGACCTGGTGCTCGGCTGCGACCTCGTCGTCTCGGGCGCCAAGAAGGTGCTGGCCGCAGTGCGCGAAGGCCATACCATCTTCCTCGCCAACACCGCCGAGATCATGCCCGGCGAATTCGCCCGTTCGGCCGATTTCTCGCTGCCGATCGAGCGCCTGAAGAAGGCGATCCGTGCTGCCGCCGGCGAAGACAAGACGCATTTCTTCGACGCCACGCGCACCGCCACCCAATTGTTCGGCAATTCACTCGGCGCCAACATGTTCATGCTCGGCTTCGCTTTCCAGCATGGCGGGCTGCCGCTGTCGGCGCAAGCCGTTGAAAGAGCGATTGAATTGAACGGCGAGGCGGTGGCGATGAACATCGCCGCCTTCCGCTGGGGCCGGCGCGCCGCGCATCAGCCGGACTTTGTGCGCGGCCTCATCGCGCAACCGGGCAAGGCCACTGAGATCGCCGAGACGCTGGACGATATCATCGCCCGCCGCGTCGCTTTCCTCTCTGCCTATCAGAATGCCGCCTATGGCAGGCGCTATGTCGAGAAGCTGGCGGTTTTGCGTGCTGCCGAGGCCAAGGCCGTGCCTGGCTCGACCGCGGTGACCGAGGCCGCCGCCAGAAACCTGTTCAAGCTGATGGCGATCAAGGACGAATATGAGGTGGCGCGGCTCTACACCGACGGCTCCTTCGCTATGGAGCTCTCAAAACAATTCCAGAGCTACGACAAACTCGAATTTCATCTGGCGCCACCGATCATGGGCAGGCGCGGCAATGACGGCAAGCCGAGGAAATCGAGCTTCGGCCCGTGGATGATGAAGGGTTTTCGCCTGCTGGCGGCGCTGAAAAGCCTGCGCGGCACGGCCTTCGACGTGTTCGGCTACAGCGCCGAGCGGCGCATGGAGCGGCAGCTTCTGGCCCGCTATGAGGCCGATCTGGAGCTTGTCGCCAAGGCACTTGCGCCAGGCAGGATCGAGGCCGCCATCGCCCTTGCCTCGGTGCCGGCGCTCATTCGCGGCTACGGCCATGTGAGGCAGGCCAGCGCCGAAAAGGCAGAGGGCGAGCGCACAAGACTTGTCGAGCGGCTGGCCAACACGCCGGCGCGGCCTGAACTTCAGGCCGCCGAGTGATCGATACGCCTTGTTTACCTGAAGCTTGATTTCCCAATCTGCACTGCATTCGCCCGCCCTCGGCAAACGGGCCAAAACCGCTGTTCTAAGCCTTTCTTAAGGCTGGTGTGGCATGACAAGGCTTAGCGTTGGGCCAACGGTATGGACAGAGCAAAGACCGAAGACATCCCGGCGGATGTTTATATCCAGTTTGTGCGGGCGTTATCCGACAACGCCTACATGCTGGTGGTCGGCGGCGTATGCTACTGGATCCTCGGATTGACGATCTACCTGCGGACGCACGATCCGCTGTATCTTGGCTTCGCGTTCCTTCTGTTGTCGATCAGCCTTTGGCGTTACTTCAGCATCCGCAGCTTCCACAGGGGAGGCAGCCCTATAACCACTGTCGAAAAGGCAGAGGCGTGGGAACGCGGTTACATTCTGAAAGGCAGTGCGCAGGGCCTCGCGTTGGGGTCGTTGTGTTTCGTGTCGATCTACCTGCGTCCCGATGACTTCGCCGAAGTGGCGTCTGTGTCGTTGGCATTGACCACCCTGCTCACGGTTGTCGGCCGAAGCTACGGATCCAGGCGCATGGTGCAGATTTTTTCCGTGACCCTCATTGGGCCAGCAGCACTTGCGCTCTTCCTGCGCATGGGCGTCCCCGACTTCGTCCTCGGGCTGATGATCATCCCGACGACAATCGTCACCATCAGCAGCGCCGACCATGTCCGCAACGTTCTGTTCTCGGCGGTCATCGGTCACAGGCAGGCGAAGGAGTTGGCGCAAAAGTTCGATCGGGCACTAAATACCATGTCGCATGGCCTTGTCATGCTCGACTCGAACGAGAAGGTGGTCGTCGCCAACGCCGAGGCAGCACATTTGATGTCATTGAAATCGCCGGGCACGCTGCTGGGGCGGTCGATCCACGGCCTCTTGATGCGCGGCGTTGCCGGCGGCATGCTGGCCCCGAAGGACTGCCGCTACATCGAGGCACAACTGACGCGCGCCCTGCGCGAAGGCCGCGACCGCAAGGTACTGGTCTCACTCGCCAACGGCCAGCACTACGAATTCTCCGCCCGTGAAGGCAGCCAGGAACTGGGCGTCATTACATTCGAGGACGTGACGGCCCGCGTCGAGGCGGAGGAAAAGATCCGCTTTATGGCGCGCTACGACAGTCTGACCGGCCTGCCGAACCGCGCCTATTTCCACGAACTTGTCCGTGAAGCCATGGCCTCCGGCGAGCAGGAGCGGCTCTGCGGTCTGGCGGTGCTCGATCTCGACGACTTCAAGAGCGTCAACGACACCCTCGGCCATCCTGTGGGCGACGGGTTGATCTACGCCGTGGCAGAACGTCTCGCGGCGATTGCCGGACCTGGCATCACGGTCAGCCGCTTCGGCGGCGACGAGTTCATGATCTTCTTCGACCGTGTCGAGGACGAGAGCCATCTCAGCCCTCTCCTCGACCATATATTCGCGAACCTGCAGGGTGAGGTGGACGTCGCCGGCCACGACCTGCGCATCCAGGCCAGCGGCGGTGCGGTGCTGTCCAAGGTCAAGGACACAGAAGTTGATGCAATGATCGTCAAAGCCGACCTTGCCCTCTACAAGGCCAAGGAGCTCGGCAAGAACAGTTGGAGGCTGTTTGAGGCGGCAATGGACGCCGCCTTCCGCAATCGCCAGATGATGAAGGCCGATCTGCGCAACGCCGTGCAGGCCAGGGAATTACGCGTCGTCTATCAGCCGATCGTGGCTGTAAACACCATGCGCATCGCCAGCTGCGAGGCGCTCTGCCGTTGGGACCACCCGGATCTCGGCCCGATCTCACCCAGTGTCTTCATCCCACTGGCCGAGGAGATGGGTATTGTTTCCGACATAAGCACTTTCGTGTTGGAGGCCGCGTGCGCCGAATGCTCGAAATGGCCGACCCAGACCAGCGTGTCGGTCAACCTTTCGGCCAAGGACTTCCGCAATCGCG
Organism: Mesorhizobium sp. M1078; assembly: GCF_040318615.1. Classification (NCBI taxonomy): domain Bacteria; kingdom Pseudomonadati; phylum Pseudomonadota; class Alphaproteobacteria; order Hyphomicrobiales; family Phyllobacteriaceae; genus Mesorhizobium; species Mesorhizobium sp. M1078. The sequence goes on along the minus strand of NZ_JAMYMP010000012.1, from coordinate 128,746 downwards.
ATATCGTCGAGAAGGTCAGAAATGCCTTGGCCAAGTCGGGCCTTGCGGCGCACCGGCTCGAAATCGAGGTCACCGAGACCGCCCTGCTCGACGACAAGTCGCTGACGCGCGAGTCGATCGAGGAATTGAAGGCACTCGGCGCGCGCATCGCGCTTGACGATTTCGGGACCGGCTACTCCAGTCTGAGCTATCTGCACAAGCTGCCGCTCGACAAGATCAAGATCGACCGCTCATTCCTGGTCGATGTGAACCAGAGCCGGCGGTCGCTCGACCTACTCAAGGGCATCGTCGGCCTGTCCCGGACATTGGGCCTTTCGGTCACCATCGAAGGGGTCGAGACCTTCGAGCAGCTGAAGACGCTGGTCCATTTGGTCAAGCCGGACTTCGTGCAGGGCTTCCTGTTCGGCGCCGCGCTCAGCGCATCGGGCATCGAGACGATGTCGAGCGTCACATGGCCGTTCGCCGCTGACCTGCATATCGCCGGCAAACGGACAGCCAGCTAAACGCAATCCCAGGAAAAATGCGAAGCGGTTTTCCGTCGGAATCGCGCCTGAGCAAAAGCAATCCAGGAAAAGTGCGAGCGGTTCTCCACTTGAATTGCATTTAAAAACACGCAGCAATTGTTCACTTGATGAAATGATGACCGCTCAGGCGTCGTTCAAGCCCGCGACGTCTTGGCGCTTTCAAGATCTGACTTCAGAATCATTTCGATGACCGCCGCCAGACCGGATCAGGCAACCACCCGCTGCGCCGTCTGTTTTCTCGTGTAAGACCGGTGAACGACCGCGCTCATTAAGGTTAACAAGCGGTAAACAAGCAATGTCGAATTTTCAGCTTGTGTCTCATTTCAACTCGAATAGCCTACTTCCAGGCGGAATTCGAGGAATGGCAATGAATACTGCGATGAAGAGTGCGTCGGCTGAGGCCAGCGCGAGGATCGACTCGGCTCTCAACCGATCCATGATGCAATTGCTGGATCATGTCGAATATCGTCTCATTACCGGGGGCGAAGATCTGGAGGCGATCTACCGACTCCGCTATAAGTCCTATCTGCGCTCAGGTATGTGCAGCCCGATCGCCAGCGGCATGTTCGAGGATCGCTGGGACAATCTGCCTAATTCCTATCGGTTCGGTGTCTACTGCTACGGCGAGTTGGTCAGTACAGTGCGCCTCCACTATATTTCCACAGACCAGCCGTACTCGCCTTCGGTCGACGCCTATCCCGAAGTATTGCTTCCCCGGCTTGCCCGCGGGGAAACGTTCATCGACGGAACTCGCTTCGCGACAGATCCGGACAGCGCGCCGGCGCCCGGAGTGCTGCCTTTCCTGACGCTCAGGATTTGCATGGCGGCCTACTGTTATTTTCGCCAGACCGCGATGTTTATCCCGATTAAGTTGGAGCATTCCGCTTTTTATGCCCGCTTCTTCAGCGCCACGCAGAGGACCGCGGGCAAGGCGTTTCCGGGCGTTCTCCCTCCGCTCGCATTGTTCGAAATTCCCGGTAATGAAGAGAATGTTCAACGGATACTCCACCGGTTGCCGTTCTTCAGATCGACAGCAACGGAGCAAAGGCTGATGTTTGGCAATCCGGCTATCAACCGGCTGACACCTTTGTCCATTCTGCCAACGGCGAAATACTACCGCGACGCCGCCTGAACGGATGTTCATTCTCGCGCCATGGATCTTTCCGCTGGCTTCGTCGTTATCGGTTGCCGCGCCGCATTCCTGGTGCTGCCGTAGCCCTGCGGTACCTCCGAATTGTTCACGCGAAAGCATGCCGACATGACTATCCACTCTCTCGCGCTTACCCCGCTCATCTCCCTGATCGCCGGTGTGCTGATCCTGGTGATGCCGCGGCTCCTTAATTACATCGTCGCGCTCTATCTGATCGTCGTCGGACTGCTCGGGCTGTTCCCGCATCTGGCCGGTTGAAACGCAAAACCCTCAACGTTGGACGCCAGGCCGGCGACAAGCCCATACCGCCGGCTTTCAACATTCCTTTGAGGCTATCGTCACTGGTCGTGCGGCAATAGCGCCATTGCTCTTGGCCCGGCTTTTCGCTATGTGCCTCAAAGATGTCTTCGAAGGGGTATTCCTATGGCTGATCACACGCCGACCGGTCCTGTCGAACTGGGCGCGAAGATGGACTATGCCGAACATGACCGCACCTATCATGGCTTTCTGGCGCTGGCCAAATACGGCTCGCTGTTCTGCGGCGCCCTGCTCCTGGCCATGGCTTTCGGCTTCTTCGCAGGCGGCTTCTTCTCCGCGACCATCCTGTTCGTGCTGATCCTCGCCCTCGGCGCCTTCATTCTCCGATAGTCTATACAGACCCCTTGCCAGGGCGTAGCCGGATATCCGGCCGCACTCTTGCGCAAACAGGTTCCAGCCGAAAGGATCATGCGGTGGGACAGACGGTTTTCATCCCTCGCGAGCTCGATGCCAGCGAGCCTCGTGTCGCGGCCTCGCCCGATACCGTGAAGCGGCTGGCGGCGCTGGGCTTCGACGTCACCGTCGAGACGGGCGCCGGCACCAGGTCGCGCATTCCCGATGAGGAGTTCGCCAAGGCGGGTGCCGCGATCGGCAAGGCTTCGGATGCGAGCCGGGCGGATGTGGTGCTGAAGGTGCGCCGGCCGACCGACGCCGAGATGAAGGGCTACAAATCGGGTGCGGCGGTCATCGCCATCATGGATCCCTACGGCAATGATGCCGCGGTCGCGGCGCTTGCCGAGGCTGGGGTCACCGCCTTCTCGATGGAATTCATGCCGCGCATCACCCGCGCCCAGTCGATGGATGTGCTGTCGTCGCAGGCCAATCTCGCCGGCTACCAGGCCGTGATTGACGGCGCATCGGAGTATGACCGCGCGCTGCCGATGATGATGACTGCGGCCGGCACCGTGCCGGCGGCGAAGATCTTCATCATGGGCGTCGGCGTTGCCGGCCTGCAGGCGATCGCCACGGCGCGCCGTCTCGGCGCTGTCGTCACCGCCACGGACGTTCGTCCCGCCGCCAAGGAACAGGTGGCGTCGCTCGGCGCAAAGTTCCTCGCCGTCGAGGACGAGGAGTTCAAGGCGGCCGAGACCGCCGGCGGCTACGCCAAGGAAATGTCGAAGGAGTACCAGGCCAAGCAGGCAGCGCTCACCGCTGAGCACATCGCCAAGCAGGACATCGTCATCACCACGGCGCTGATCCCCGGCCGGCCGGCGCCGAAGCTGGTGTCGGCGGCGATGGTCGCCTCGATGAAGCCGGGTTCGGTGATCGTCGACCTCGCCGTCGAGCGCGGCGGCAATGTCGAAGGCGCGGTTGCGGGTCAGGTGGTGACGACGGCCAACAACGTTAAGATCGTCGGCCACCTCAACGTGCCCGGCCGCGTCGCCGCATCGGCCTCGCTGCTCTACGCCAGGAACCTGTTCGCCTTCCTCGAGACGCTGGTCGACAAGACCAGCAAGACGCTCGCCATCAACCGCGAAGACGATCTGGTCAAGGCGACGATGCTGACCGACGCTGGCCGCGTGGTGCATCCGGCCTTCGCCAAGGCGGCGGAACAGCCCCATGTCGAACCGGCGGCCATTCCGGCGGAGACCATGGTGGCTGATGCCACGCCGAAGAAGGCTGCACCGAAAAAGGCGTCCGACAAAGCCACTGCCGGCAAGTCCGCCGCCAAGCCGAAGGGGATCGCGTGATGGATCAGACCTTGCAGAAAGCCCTCGATCAGCTCGACCAGGCAAGTGCCGACGTCCGGCTGGCTGTGCAGAACCTGGCCAACGCGCCCGGTGGCGCCGATGCGGCGGGCGATGCCGCGCACGCACTGTCCGGCGGCGCCATCGATCCCTTCGTCTTCCGCTTCGCCATCTTCGTACTTGCGATCTTCGTCGGATACTACGTCGTCTGGTCGGTGACGCCGGCGCTGCACACGCCGCTGATGGCGGTCACCAACGCCATCTCCTCGGTCATCGTCGTCGGCGCGCTGCTGGCCGTCGGCATCTCGGCCTCCGGCATTGCCACCGGCTTCGGCTTCGTCGCGCTGATGCTGGTCTCGGTCAACATCTTTGGCGGCTTCCTGGTCACCCAGCGCATGCTGGCCATGTACAAGAAGAAGGACCGGTAGAGCGCCATGAACGCCAACTTCGCGTCCTTCCTCTACCTGGTCTCCGGCGTCCTGTTCATCATGGCGCTTCGCGGCCTATCTCATCCGACCACCAGCCGCCAAGGCAATCTCTACGGCATGATCGGCATGGGCATTGCCATCGCCACCACGCTGGCGCTGGCGACTCCGTCCGCCGGGCGCTTCGGCCTGATCGTGCTTGGTCTAGCCATCGGCGGCGGCGTCGGCGCCGTTACAGCGCGCCGCATCGCCATGACGTCGATGCCGCAGCTGGTCGCCGCCTTCCACTCGCTGGTCGGCCTTGCCGCCGTCATGGTCGCGGCAGCCGCCATCTACGCGCCGGAAAGTTTCGGCATCGGCACGAATGGCGACATCCACGCCCAGGCGCTGATCGAGATGAGCCTTGGCGTTGCCATCGGCGCCATCACTTTCACCGGCTCCGTCATCGCCTTCCTCAAGCTCGATGGCCGCATGTCGGGCAAGCCGATCATGATCGGCGGCCGTCACATCATCAACGCGGTCCTCGGCATCGCGCTGATCGTGCTGATCGTGCTTCTGGTCACCACCGAGGCCAAGCTGGTGTTCTGGCTGATCGTCGCGGCGTCGCTGGCGCTCGGCGTCCTCTTGATCATCCCGATCGGCGGCGCCGACATGCCGGTCGTCGTCTCGATGCTGAATTCCTATTCCGGCTGGGCGGCGGCCGCACTCGGCTTCACGCTTGGCAATCTGGCGCTGATCATCACCGGCGCTCTGGTCGGCTCGTCCGGCGCCATCCTGTCCTACATCATGTGCAAGGGCATGAACCGGTCGTTCATCTCGGTCATCCTCGGCGGCTTCGGCGGCGAGACCGCGGCGGTTGCCGATGACGGCATCGAACGCACGGTCAAGCAGGGCTCGGCCGACGACGCTGCCTATCTGATGATGAACGCACAGAAGGTCATCATCGTGCCGGGCTACGGCATGGCGGTCGCCCAGGCCCAGCACGCGCTGCGCGAAATGGCCGACAAGCTCAAGGCCAATGGCGTGGATGTCAAATACGCCATCCACCCCGTGGCCGGCCGCATGCCCGGCCACATGAACGTGCTGCTCGCCGAAGCCAATGTTCCCTATGACGAAGTGTTCGAACTGGAAGACATCAACTCCGAGTTCGCGCAGGCCGATGTCGCCTATGTCATCGGCGCCAACGACGTCACCAATCCGTCCGCCCGCGACGACAAGTCGTCGCCGATCTACGGCATGCCGATCCTCGACGTCGACAAGGCCCGCACCTGCCTGTTCGTCAAGCGCTCGCTCGGCTCCGGCTATGCCGGCATCGACAACACGCTGTTCTACAAGGACGGCACCATGATGCTGCTCGGCGACGCCAAGAAGATGACCGAGGAAATCGTCAAGGCGATGGATCACTGATCCCGCCGCAACCTTCCACTGGAAGGTTTGGTCCATCATCGGAAACAAAAAAGCCCGGTTCGACCGGGCTTTTCTATGTTGAAGACCGGTTCAGCGGCTGGTCAGGAAAACCGCTTCCTCGTCGTCGCGCTGCCTGCCGCCCAGTGCTGCCGCAGCGCTGGCGATGAAGGCGCCGATAACCAGCGACAGGGCGCCAAGCAGTGCGAAGGTGGCGCTGCCTTTCCGGGCGGCGTCGGCGGCCTGCTTGGCCTTGACCTTGGCGTCCTCGACCCTGGCCACCAGGGCGTCGACACGCGCCTTGGCGTCAGCCTCGGAAAGCCCGGTGCGGGCGGCGACGAGCTGCGACAGATAGGTCTTGTCGTCAGCCGAAATTTCGCCTGCCGCCGCACTGGCGATGAGGATGCGCGAAGCCTGCCCGGCCGCAGCCGCATCGCTGTCCGGATTGGCCGCCGCGAGCCTGGCGGCATCAGCCGGACGGAACAGCGTATCCACGAGATAGGATGTCGCATTGTCGGCCGGTGCGCTGCCGGCATTGGCGGACGCGCTGGCCGAAGCACCCATGGCGGCGCCCGAGGCAACAGTAGAAGCCGCCTGCACGCCTGAACCAAGCACTGCCGACAGCGCCGACCCGAGAATGCCGACGACCAGCAATGTCGCCAGCGCCCAGGCGAGGAGGCCGTGCGCGGTGTCACGGAAATAGACCTCGTCGGTGTGGATGCCGACCCATTTGGTGCGCAGGCGTCCGGCAAGATAGCCACCGACCCCGGAGGACAGCCATTGCACGATGATGAGCCAGATGGCGCCGGACACCGCGAAGGTGGTCAGCGAGGCACTGGCGCCGGACCACGGCGAGACCATGGTCAGCCCCAGCCCCGAACCGAGCAGCATGAGGATGAAGGTCAGCGTCGAGGCCGCGAAGGCGCCGGCGATGATCGGACCCCAGCTGACGGCCGGGGCGGAGGATTCTGTTGAGGCGGATACGTCGACAGCCGATACGGTGGACTGCATCGACGCCTCCTACCGTACGAACAGCATGATGAGAATGATGATCGGGATCGGAATACCGAGCAACCAGAGCAAAATACCGCGTCCCATAAAGAGCCTCCCTGCGAGAAATTGATCGATGTCGTCACAATGTTCCTGAGCGATTTCCGTTCCGAAGGGCAATGAAATGATTTGCTTGCCGGGAACGGAACCATTTTCCGCGCGGCCCGAGGCACGACTGCGAAACTGTGGATTGGTTCACGGAGTTCCACATGGGCTGCCGTGTATTGTTGGCTCGGTGAGCCGGGGGTAGCATGAGCGATCCCGCCGTCGGATGTCGTCAACGGAGACGCTGATGCCCAAGACTGTCGCATCGCTGGCTTACAAAAAGGCGCAGCCCGGCCAGGCGGTGGTGATCGTGCACGGCATGGGCGAGCAGCGGCCGATGGGTACGCTGAGGGGATTCGTCCAGGCGGTCTGGAGCAGCGATCCCACCCGTGCTCCACCCTACGCCCAGATTCCCGATCCGGCCGTTTCCGGCGCCACGATCAACCAGAGCTGGATCACGCCCGACAGCCGGACCAAGTCACACGAGCTGCGCCGCATCACCACGCCCTACGACGTCGATGGCCGCCGTACCGATTTCTACGAGCTTTATTGGGCCGACATCACGCAAGGCACGACGCGCGGCCGGCTGGCCGCCTGGGTTACGAACCTGTTGTGGCGCAAGCCCGCCGACATTCCGCTCGACGCCCGCAAGCTTTACGTCGCCACACTTCTGATCGTTATCGACATTCTGGGCGCAGCACTCGTGCTGGCAACATCGGTCTGGCAACAGGCCGTTACCTTGACGACCGGCCTGATGATCACCACCCTCGCTTCTTTTGTCATCTGGGCGGTGGATCAGTTCGCCCTGCCCTATTTCGGTGACGTCGCCGCTTATGTGCGCGCCGAGGCGGCGACGATCGAGAAGCGTGCGCTGATCCGCGACCGCGGCCTGACGTTGCTCAAGACGCTGATGAAGGACGATGCTTACGACCGCATCGTGCTAGTCTCGCACAGCCTGGGGTCGATCATCGCCTATGATTTGCTGCAGATCCTGTGGGCCGAGTTCCGGCCGCGAAGGCTGGAAGCGGTCCGCGACGAGGCCAAACTGGCGGCGGTCGAGGCCATCGACAAGGCAACGCTCGGCTCTGATGGATCAGCGTGGCCAAAGAACCTTGAAGACCTCGCCGGGTTCCGGCGCGGCCAATGGGCGCTCTACCAGCAGCTTCGGGCCAAGGACGCCGACCACCCGCTGCCCTGGAAGATCAGCGATTTCGTCACGCTTGGCAGTCCGCTCTCCCACAGCGAATTCCTGGTGACCTACAATCTCGCGGAATTCAGGCGTGGCCTTGCCGAGCGCCTGTTCTCGGCCTGCCCGCCGATTGCCGATGACGGGCGCCCCGGCGGCACCGTGCTTTACCGGGAAGGACACAGCCAAGGCAAGGCGCAGCGCGCAGTGCATCATGGCGCGGTGTTTGCGGCAACGCGCTGGACCAACGTCTACGACCGCGGCAATGGCTGGGCGACAGGCGATCCGATTTCCGGTCCGATGACGGAAAACTTCGGCCCCGGTGTGGAGAACATCCAGATCGAGCTTCGCAGCTCACTTGGCCGTATCTTCACGCACACGCTTTATTGGTCATCGACGGCAAACGGCGTTGACCCCGGAGTGGAGCTTCGGCGGCAAGGCCCCCGCCATCAAATGTCCAGATTGGCCACCGACAGCGCATTGTCCTGGATGAATTCGCGCCGCGGCTCGACCTCGTCGCCCATCAGCCGCGAGAACAAGCTGTCAGCATCGGTTGCGTCATTCACCTTGACCTGCAGCAGCGAGCGCACATTCGGGTCGAGCGTGGTTTCCCAGAGCTGCTCGGCGTTCATCTCGCCGAGGCCCTTGTAGCGCTGCATAGTCAGGCCCTTGCGGCCGGTCGCAAACACCGCGTTGAGCAGCGCCAGCGGCCCCGAAATGGTTTCGGATACATCCTTGCGGCGCAGCACCGGCGGCTCGCCATAAACCTCCATGAGGCGCGGGGCATAGCGGTCGAGCTGGCGTGCGTCGGCTGAATTTATCAGCCCGGCATCGAGCTGCGCGAATTCCTTGACGCTGCGCACCGTGCGTTCGAACACGTAGCCGCCGACGCCTTCATTGGAGGTCGACAGCCGGCCGGTCCAGCCGCGCTCGGTGTCCTCGGCGATGATGTCGAGGCGCTGGGCGACGCGTTCGGCCATGGCGTTGGCGCGGCCGAGGTCGTTGAGCACATCGGCATTGAGCGCGCCGGCAATCGCCGCCTGTTCGACCACGCCCCTGTTGTAGCGCGTGTGCAGCCCGTTGATCAGCTGGCGCACCGCCAGCGCGTCGTCGATGGAGCCGCGCAGATCCTGTCCGGCCCGCGCTTCCCCGGAGGCAAGCGTCAGCGACGCTTCTTCCAGCCCGGAGCCGATCAGGAACTCCTCGAAGGCGCTTTCGTCCTTGATGTATTGCGAGCTTTTTCCGCGCGTCACTTTGTAGAGCGGCGGCTGGGCGATGTAGAGATGGCCGCGCTCGATCAACTCCGGCATCTGCCGGAAGAAGAAGGTCAACAGCAAGGTCCTGATATGGGCGCCGTCGACGTCGGCGTCGGTCATCAGGATGATCTTGTGGTAGCGCAATTTGTCGGCGTTGAACTCGTCCTTGCCGATCGAGGTGCCGAGCGCGGTGATCAGCGTGCCGATCATCTCGGAGCCGAGCATGCGGTCGAAGCGGGCGCGCTCGACATTGAGGATCTTGCCGCGCAGCGGCAGGATCGCCTGGTTCTGGCGCGAACGGCCGCCCTTGGCGGAGCCGCCGGCCGAGTCACCCTCGACGATGAAGATTTCGGATTTCGCCGGGTCGCGTTCCTGGCAGTCGGCAAGCTTGCCGGGCAGAGAGGTGACGCCGAGCGAGCTTTTGCGGGTGATGTCGCGGGCCTTGCGCGCGGCTTCACGCGCCGCGGCCGCCTGGATCACCTTGTCGATGACCACCTTGCCCTCGGTCGGGTGTTCTTCCAGCCATGTGCCAAGCGCCTCGTTGACCAGGCCTTCGACCACCGGGCGGACTTCCGACGAGACCAGCTTGTCCTTGGTCTGCGAAGAGAATTTCGGGTCGGGAACCTTGACCGACAGCACCGCCGTCAGGCCTTCGCGGCAGTCGTCGCCGATCAGCGCCACCTTTTCCTTCTTGGTCAGGCCCGACGATTCGCCATAGCCGGTTATCTGGCGCGTCAGCGCGCCACGGAAGCCGGCCAGATGGGTGCCGCCATCGCGCTGCGGGATGTTGTTGGTGAAGGCCAGCACGTTCTCGTGGTAGCTGTCGTTCCACCACATCGCCACTTCGACGGTGATGCCGTCGCGCTCGGCCTTGATGGCGATCGGCTTGTCGATCAGCGGCTTCTTGACCCGGTCGAGATATTTGACGAACTCTTCCAGGCCGCCATCATAGTGCAGTTCGTGGCGCACGAGATCGGCATGGCGGGCATCGGTCAAGATGATGCGTACGCCGGAATTCAGGAAGGCGAGTTCGCGCAGCCGGTGCTCCAGCGTGCCGAAGTCGAACTCGACCATGGTGAAGGTTTCGGACGACGGAAAGAAGGTGATCTCGGAACCGCTGCGGCCCTCATAGGTGCCGGGCTGCTTGTCCTGCTCATAGCTGCCAGTGGCCTTGAGCGGCGCATCGGCATTGCCATGCGTGAAGCTCATCTCGAAAATCTGGCCGTTGCGGCGGATTTTCAGCTTCAGCCAGGCCGACAACGCATTGACCACCGAGACACCGACGCCGTGCAGGCCGCCGGACACCTTGTAGGAATTCTGGTCGAATTTGCCGCCGGCATGCAGCTGCGTCATGATCACTTCGGCCGCCGAAATGCCTTCTCCGGTGTGGATATCGGTCGGAATCCCGCGGCCATTGTCGATAACGGTGACCGAACCGTCGGGATTAAGCGTCACCGTGACGAGGTCGGCATGGCCGGCCAGCGCCTCGTCGATGGCGTTGTCGACCACCTCATAGACCATGTGATGCAGGCCCGAGCCGTCGTCGGTATCGCCGATATACATGCCCGGCCGCTTGCGGACAGCGTCCAACCCCTTCAAAACCTTGATGGAATCGGCACCGTATTCGGCCTCAGCGCCGTTGGCGTTGTCGCTTTGATCGCTCATGAAAACCTGTCTGATTGATGCCGCATGCTCAGCGCGAAAAAATGGCTTCGAATCACGCCGCTTTGATGTCCTAGATATAGGCGCAAAAGGCGGTTTTTCCAAGGTTTGCGGGCATTTCAGGGCTGCATCCCGAGCTGGCAGCCGGCTATTTTTTCGCGGCTTTCAATTTGGCCAGAAGACCGCGCAGATATTTGATCGTGGGTTTGTCCCTCGGCGCCAGTTTGCCTGTGCGGTCAAGCTCCAGCGTCAGGTCTAACGCCTGGGACAACACAGCCTTCGGATTCTTCGCCACATAGGCATAGTTGATGTAGGCCTGTACCAGATCGAATTGCCAGATCGCATTGTCCGGATCGGACAGGGCCAACCGCTGGCGGATGGCCAGGCTGGCTTCGAAGGCCTTCTTCGAGCCCTCATAGTGGCGCTGCTTGGTCTCCAGCAGGCCTATTTCCTCGAACGTGATCGACAGGTCGCGCTGCCAGTCGGAATTGCCCGGGTCGAGATTTGCCAACCGGTTGGCAATAACGAGACTGTCCTGATAGTTCTGCAAAGCACCGGCGATATTGCCCTGGGCATCAAACACGCCGGCAATTTTTTCCAAACAGACCGATAGGTCGCGCTGCCAATCGGTGTTGCCTGGGTCGCTGGCGGCAAGGTCTCGCGCCGTGGCCAGCGCCTGCTGGTAGGCCTCCAACGCGAGTGGCCAGTCCTTCTGGTCGCCGTAAGCATTGCCGATCTTGGCGTAACCGACCGACAGGTCGCGCTTCAAATCGGTGTCGTTTGAGTCGCGGCGCACCAGCGCTTCGGCGATTATTTGGCTCTTGTTGTAGGCGTCGAGCGCGCCCGCAGCGTCGCCACGCTCGCGCAGGACGTCGCCGATCCTTGTGTAGCTGACGGAGACGGCGCGCTGATGCCTGGGGTCGTCGGGGTTGTTCTGCGCCAGCGCCAGCCGAATTCTCAGGCTCTCTTCGAATGCAGTCTGGGCGCCATCCAGCTGGCCGGCGGTGCGGGCAAGGCCGCCGATTTCGTCGTAGGTAATGGTCAGGTCGCGCAGCAGATAGACGCTGTTCGGCTCGGCATCGGCCAATTGCTGCTTGATGGACAGGCTTTGCTGGTAGGCCTGGGCTGCCGCACCCACGTCGCCTTGCGTGGCCAGCACATTGCCGATCTTATCATGGGCCATGGCGAGATCGCCGAGCCAGTCCTTCTTGTCCGGCACGTCTGTGGTCAGGCCTTGCAACATGTCCCTGGCCGCCTCATAGTTTTGCAGGGAGGCCGGCAGATCGCCTTGCGCCATCTTGATGTTGGCGAACTTGATATGGCCGATGGCGAGGTCGCGCTTGACGCTCGGATCGGTTTCTTGACGCGCTCGCTGCTCAAGATTGGCGACCAGCGCCGCAAAGGCGCGGCCGGCGGCGTCGGTTTTGCCAATCGTTGTGTAGAGGATGCCGAGCTCTTCCAGCGTGCGGCTTTGGCGGTCGGCCTGTTCCAGGCTAAGCGAGGTCTGTCCGGCTTCGCCATAGAGCGCCAGCACCGTTTCATAGTCCTTGATGGCGGTGGCATAGTCCAGGGTGGCGCGCGCCGCGCCGCCCGAGAGAAACCGCGTCGCGGCTTCGGACAGGGTGCGGCTGACGAAATTGGCCTTCAACGCCTGGCGCGAGACATTGTCAACGTCGGCGGCCTTGGCGAGGATCACGCGTGCACCATCGAAAGCGCCGAGCGCCAACTGTTCCTCGGCCTGGCGGCGCAGTTCGGTCACCTGCGGGTCGTCGGCGGCCAGCGTCTTCATCTCGCCGCGCACCTTGACGAAGGCGTCGGCTGCCTCGCGCAGCTTGGCGTCCAGGCTTTCGCCGGAGAGATGGCTGGTGTCGGAACTGATCAGCGCGCCATAGAGCGGCGCCAGCGGCATGTCGGCATCGCTGGCGACACGCTCGACCGCGCCGCGCATTTCCGGCGTCACATCGGCCATGGCGAGCAACAGCCGCTCCCGCTCGGGCAATTGTTCCTTGGCCGCCGAGGCGAAGAACAGCTTCGGCAGCCCGCTCTCGACGTAGGGCAGCTGTTTCCCGCGCGAAAGGTCGTAGACCTCCTGCTGCACCAGCGTCAGCACCGAGCGGATTTCGAGCCCGTCGGTGCCGAGATATTTGGTCAGCGCCGCCGTAAAAGGCGAATTGGCCCCGGTTCCGTCGGCAGCCGTCTCGCCGGGCGCCGCCGAAAAGGCGAACAGGATGTTTTCCGCCTTGCCGACGCGTCCGAGGCCCGGCTTGATCTTGTCCACAAGGTCCTTGATCAGCGATGTCGCGCCGCGTCCGTCGCCGCTGCCGCCTGTGAACGGATCGCTGCGGCAGGCGTCGAGCACGATCAGCCCGACCTTCGCCGTGGCGGCAACCGCACCGCGCACTTCCTCCAGCGGCAGGCTGGTCTTCTCCAGCCGGTCCAGCGAGGAGGCATCGGCATCGACCGGCAGAAGACGGTTGTCGCCGGAGATTTCGACGCCATGGCCGGAGAAATACACCAGCGCCACGTCGGCGCCCTTGGCGTCCTCGCGAAAATCGTCGAGAGCCCGGCGCATGCGCCTGAGATCACGATTGGTCTCGACCACGACCTCGAAGCCGAGCTTCTTCAGCGCCACTTCCATCACCTCGCCGTCATTGACAGGATTGGCCAGCGGCCGCACCAGCCGGTAGTCGTCCTCGGCAATGACCAACGCCACGCGCCGCTCCGCCACCGCTGTGGCGGTGGTCGCAAGCATCAACAGCAAGGCAAACAACAGGCGCAAATCGAACCGCCCCCGGCTCAGTCACCTGCCGACCATTCCACCTCTTTATGGCATGAGCAAGCCGGGGCCGGCTGCGTTACGTAGCCCGCATCGGCTTCAGCGCCCCGCTCCAGCGCGAGAGCTCGTCCAGCATGGTCTTGGTCCCACCCTCTACCTGCTCACTAGCCTGGAAGGAGCCGTCGCTCTCCAGCAGTTTCTGATACATCGGCAGCGCGACGCCTTCCGAGATGGGCATGACGCCCACCGCGGTCAGCAGCGGCTTCAGCGCCTGCGCGGCGCGCAGGCCTCCGGAAACGCCGCCATAGCTGAAGATGGCGGCTGGCTTGTATTTCCATTCGCGCGCAAGGTAGTCGATGGCGTTGACGATCGCAGGCGCCACGAAATAATTGTACTCCGGCGCCACGAACACGAAGGCGTCGGCGGCATCAATGACCTTCGACCAGGCTTTGGTGTGGTCGTTCTGGTAATTGCCGAGCCTGGGGTGATGCGGCTCGTCCAAAACCGGCAGATGGAACGTGTCAATGTCGGTCAGCACCGGTTCGAATTTGCCGTGCTCGCGGGCAAAATCCTCCAGCCAGTGGGCGAAGACCGGCCCGGCGCGGCCCGGCCGCGTGCTGCCGATGATGATGTTCAGCTTGTGCTTCAAGCGGACTCTCCTGGGCGATTGGCAGTAGCTGTTGGTAACTGTCACCTATGGCAGAGTGTCCAACCGGACAAGCCGCAACCGTTTCACCGGCGGTCACGATCCGATGAACACACCGTCTGTCGGGCACACCGGGCGCTGCAGCGTTTCAGTTTGCCGTTCGGTCACATGGACGCCCGGATTGCCAGCCACTACATCTGAGCTATCAGCGGAGCACCTCATGGACACGCAGCCCGTCCCCTTCGTGCCGCCGGCGCCCAGGCCGCGCACGACGCCGCCTTCGACGCTGGAGATGATGCGGATCGTCTACCGCAACCCGCTCGAACTGTGGGGCGAGCACACCTACAACGAGCCCTGGATTTCGGCGAATGGCGTCGGCGGGCATCTGATCGTCGCCAACGATCCCGGCCTTATCCGCCACGTGCTGATCGACAACGCCAAGAACTACAAGATGGCGACGGTGCGCCAGATGATCCTGCGACCGATCTTGCGCGACGGGCTGTTGACCGCCGAAGGCGAGGTGTGGAAGCGCTCGCGCAAGGCGATGGCACCGGTGTTCACGCCGCGGCATATCTTCGGCTTCGCCGAGCCGATGCTGCGCCGCACGATGCAGTTCGTCGCCCGCTATGACGAAGGCGGCATGACCGATGTCGCCCATGACATGACGCTGCTCACCTACGATATCCTGGCCGAGACGCTGTTTTCGGGCGAGATTGCGGGCCAGCCCGGCAGTTTCGCGCAGGAGATCGACCGCCTGTTCGAAACCATGGGCCGTGTCGATCCGCTCGACCTGTTGCGCGCGCCCGAATGGCTGCCGCGGCTGACCCGCATCCGCGGCCGCAAGACCATGGCGTATTTCCGCAAGATCGTCACCGATACAGTCAAGATGCGCGAGGAGCGGCTGAAGCGCGACCCCGACACCGCGCCGCAGGATTTCCTGACGCTTCTGCTGCGCGCCGAAGGCCCCGACGGGCTGACGCGGGCGGAAGTCGAGGACAACATCATCACCTTCATCGGCGCCGGCCACGAGACCACCGCGCGGGCGCTGGGCTGGACGATCTACTGCCTCGCCGAAGCGCCGTGGGAGCGCGAAAAGGTCGAGCGCGAGATCGATGCCGTGCTGGCGCGCGAACCCGACCCGACGAAATGGCTCGACGCAATGCCGTTCACCCGCGCCGCCTTCGAGGAGGCGCTGCGGCTTTATCCGCCGGCGCCGTCCATCAACCGCGAGCCGATCGAGACGGAGACCTGGAACGATCTGGTGCTCCCCAAGCGCGCGGCCGTACTGGTGATGCCTTGGGTCGTACACCGCCACAGAAAACTGTGGGACATGCCCGACGCCTTCATGCCCGAACGCTTCCATCCGGGAAACCGCGAGAAGATCGACCGCTTCCAGTATCTGCCGTTCGGCGCCGGTCCGCGCATCTGCATCGGCGCCAGCTTCGCCATGCAGGAGGCGATCATTGCGCTGGCCATCATGCTGTCGCGCTTCCGCTTCGACGTGACGGCCGAGACCAAGCCGTGGCCGGTGCAGAAACTGACGACACAGCCGCAAGGCGGCCTGCCGATGCAGGTGACGCGGCGCGTTTAACGGCGCAACGCCTTGTTACGCGATGCCGGCGGGCTTGCGCTGGAATTGGCCTGCGGCGCGGAAGCGCCAGAGATAGCTGGGCAGGATTGTGCCGATAGACTGCGGCTGGATGTCGAGGCCGGCAAGGTTCCGGTTGGCCTTGTTGGCCTCCTCCGACACGATGTTGGGCTGGCGCAGCAGCAGCACCTGGTCCTTGGTCAGCAACGGGTTGGGCAGCAGGCCGAGGATCGAGGCCTGCAGATTGGCCATCCACCACGGCACCGGGACCAGGAGCCGCTTGCGCTCGATGACGGTGAGCAGCTCTTCCATGCACTGCTTGAAGGTGAGCACTTGCGGCCCGCCGAGTTCATAGATCTGGCCGCCCTTGATCTTCCCCTCGACCGAACGCGCCACCGCTTCGGCGACATCGCCGACATAGACCGGCTGGAACTTGGTCTGGCCGCCGCCGATTAGCGGCAGCACCGGCGAATAGCGCGCCATGTCGGCGAAGCGGTTGAAGAAACTGTCCTCGGGTCCGAAATTGATCGACGGACGGAAGATGACGGCGTCCGGGATCGTCTCCAGGACGGCCTTTTCGCCGAGCGCCTTGGTGCGGGCATAGTCGGATTCGGCGTTGAGGTCGGCGCCCAGCGCCGAGATGTGGGTGAGCCCTGCGCCGACCGAGCGTGCGGCTTCGGCGACGGCGCGGGCGCCGAATTCGTGCACGGTGTTGAATTTCTGCCGGCCGCTTTCATGCGGGATGGCGACCAGATTGATAACATGGTCGGCGCCCTGCGCGGCGCGGTCGACAGACCAGCGCACGCGCACATTGGCCTGCACCGGCTGGATCTGGCCGACATTGCCGAGCGGCTGCAGATGTCCCGCTAGATCGGGCCGGCGCACCCCCACCCTGATGCGGTAGCCGCGCTTGGCCAGCGCCCGCACGATGTGGCGGCCGACGAAGCCGGAGCCGCCGAAGACGACCACGAGCTTGGGGATCTGCAGGATTTCGGTCATGGCTGGCTCCGGCGCTCGAAAGCTTGGCTGAAGCCGTTTCATAGTCCGTTTTGGGCCAAAGGCAAAGGGTGACGCGTCGTCGCTGCCACCCTCTTATGGACCCTTCAGAACGCCTTGCCGAGGCGCGCGTCGACCGACTGGCGGTTGCCGCCGCGGATAACGAAGAACAGCAGGATCGCCGCCCATAGAAGCGACTTTTCAGCGCCGGAAAAGCCCTGGCCGACAGTGATCCAGTGGAACCAGACGGTGACCAGCAGCACGATCATACCGGCAAAGGCTGCGGGCCGAGTCAACAGGCCGATGGCGATCAGAATGCCGCCGAAGAATTCGGTGCAGGACAAAAGCAGCGACCAGAACGCGCCGGGACAGAAGCCGAGGCCTTCGACCATCTCGGCGGTGCCGAAAGGGTTGGTGATCTTCTGCGAGCCGTGAATGGTGAGAAACCCGCCGGCGACGACGCGCAGAAGGGTTTCGGCGCCATCATACAGCGACGAATACAGGCGGCCAAACACCGGAACGATAAGTTTGCCCCGGGAAGCGTCGGTGGTTGCGGACATCGTAGCTCCTGTTGTTGTGACGATCCCTTGCAAACGCCCGATGGTTCCGGCAAGTCAAGTTAACAAAAGTTAACTTCCGCCATCATGTTTTAGCACACAGAGCACGAACGCAGAAAACCCCGCCGAAGCGGGGTTTTCCGGGTGACGCAACTGTCGAGACAGAGCGCAACGCGGCGGATAACCTGAGACGGCATACGCCCGCCCGGGCCCTAAACGCATCCGACAGAAGACACCGACCGGGCAAACCCGACCCGGCAGCTATTGGTCGTTGCGATCGGTAGAAAGGTTCAGCCAGGTCGCGTTGTCGCAGGACCGCTTCAGCCCGAATAGCGCTCGGCGAACTCGGAAATGCGCTGCACCACGGCTTTGGGGGCATTGATGCCGCGCGCCTGCGCCTTCTCGGCCGCTTCGGCCCGCGCCCGGCCCGGAACGTGCACGCCAAAGCGCCGGCGCAGCCGGTCGAGCTGGTCCTTCATGCGCTGCTCGAAATCCGGGTCGAGCAGCTTGGGCTCGACGGCGAGCACGAACAGGCCGGTTCCCGGGCTGTCCGATCCGCCGGAGAACCAGGGCGCGTCGAGCGACCAGTTGGCGCCCGACAGGCCAGCCGCCAGCACTTCGACCATCAGCGCGATGTTGGCGCCACGCTGGCCGCCGAAGGCCAGCATGGCGCCCTTCATGGCAGCGGCCGGATCGGTGGTCGGGTTGCCGCTGGCGTCCAGCGCCCAGCCTTCGGGGATCTTCTTGCCGTCCTCGGCCGCCTTGCGGATGTTGACGAAGGCGGTGGCGCTCGACGACTGGTCGATGACCAGCGGCGCGCCATCGGCGGCGGGTGCCGCAAACGACATCGGGTTGGTGCAATAGACCGGCTTGACCGAGCCCGAGCCTGCCAGCACCGCCGGCCCGTTGGTGGCGGCGAAGGAGACCAATCCCAGCTGCGCCAGACGCCCGGTGAAATAGCCTAGTGCGCCGCACGTATAGGCGTTCTTCTGCGAGAAGATGGCGACGCCGAACAGCTTTGCCGCCTTGGCGAGGTCGTCGATGGTGCGGTCGAAGCCGGTATGGGCGAGGCCGCCACGCGCATCGGAGAGATAGACGGCGAGCGCCGGCCTGGTGATCACCGGATCGGCATTGCCGTCGATGCGGCCGGCTTCCAGCGCTTCGAGGTAATCGATGAAATGGGTCAGCCCGACGGTCGAAAGCCCTTCCGCCTCGGCGGCAATGATCGAGGCGGTGAGCGACCGCGCCGCCTCCTCATTGGCGCCGGCGCCGAGCGCCGCCATCCGGCACAGCCCTGTTGCCTGGTCTAGAGAGAGTTGCATGGTGCGGACCCGATTGGTGGTGAGAGTGAGTAGGGAGTAGTCAGTAGGGAGTAGCGAAAGCAAGCGGTTTCCCGGTCATATGCTGACTACTCACTACTGCCTGCTCACTATTCCCTAGCCCACCTTGTTCGGTATGCGCGCCTCGATCTTGCTGAATGCAAACACCAGTATGCCGGTGATGATCATGTAGATCAGCGCCAAAAGCAGCAAGGGTTCGTAGGTGAGGTAGGTGTCCTGCCGGACCTTGGACGAGACTGCGAAGATGTCGATGACGCTGATCGTCGCCACCAGCGGCGTCGACTTCAGCTGCAGCACGGTTTCGCCGGTCAGCGTCGGCAGCGCCCGGTAGATGGCCTGCGGCAGCCAGATGCGGCGGAAAATCTTCCAGCGGCTCATGCCGAAAGCGCGGGCCGCCTCTAACTGCCCCTTCGGCACGCCGGCAAAGGCGCCGCGCATTACTTCGCCCTCATAGCCGGCGAAGGACAAGGTCAGTGCCAGCACGCCATAAGGCCAGGCTTGCCTCAGATACGGCCACATCCAGGATTCGCGGATCCAGGGAAATTGCGGAAACAGCGAGCCCAGCCCGTAATAGAGCAGCCATAGCTGGATCAGCAGCGGCGTGCCCCTGATGACGGTGCAGAATGTCCTGGCGGGGGCGGAAAGCCAGAACGGGCCGGCGGCCTGCGCCAGCCCGAGCGGCACGGCGAGCAGGAAGCCGAGAAAGCAGGTGACGGCCAGGATCCACAGCGACCGCCAGATGCCGAGAAGCCCCATTTCGTAATATTGCGGCAGCCAATCCCAGCGCATGAAGAAGGCTGCGCCGAAAACCAGCGCGATCGCGACCAGGATCAGCACGATGCGATGCGGCTGCAGCCACAGCGACGTGCGCGCGGCAGCGTTGATGATGGTCGCTTCTCCGGCCATCAGCGCGCATCCTTGAGCGACGGCATACCGCGCCGCGACCAGGCCTCGACGCGGCCGATGAGCAGGTTGGAGACCAGCGACAAGATGAGATAGAGCACGCCCGCGGCGAAAAAGAAGGTGAAATAGGCTTTGGTGACCCCCGCAGCCTGCCGCGTCGCCAGCGCCAGCTCGTAAAAGCCGACGACCGCCAGAAGGGCCGTATCCTTGGTGGCGATCAGCCACAGATTGGCGAGCCCGGGTATGGCGAAGGGCAGCATCGCCGGCAAGGTGATGCGCCGCAGCATGAGCCCGGGTGACATGCCATAGGCGCGGGCGGCTTCGATCTGGCCCTGCGGTATGGCTAGGATGGCGCCGCGGATCACTTCGGTCGAATAGGCACCCTGGACAAAGCCGAGCACGGCGATGCCCGCGGCAAGGCCGCTGATGTCGACGCGCTGGTAGCCCATTGCCGTCAGCGCCTGGTTGATCAGGTCCGTCCCGGCATAATAGAGCAGCAGGATCAGCACCAGTTCGGGCACGGCGCGCACGATGGTGGTGTAAACCGCCAGCAGGTCGCGCACGACCGGACCGCCGTAAAGCTTGCCAAAGGCGCCACCGGTGCCGATCAGGAGACCGAGGACCGTGGCGCCGAGCGCGATCTCGATCGAATGGAGCAGTCCAAGCAAGAGCGTGCCGCCCCAGCCCGGCGGATTGGGCGAAAGGAGCTCTATGATGCCGGCCGCCGAGGCCGAAAGAAGTGCGTCGATCAGCGTCGCCCCCGGATGCTGGCTCTAACCGCCGACGGCAGCGCCGGCGGCAAGCATGTCTGGGAAAGATCGGGCAGGGAGGCATGGCGCTAACGCCATGCCCCCTAGCTCATGCGAGGATCGTCAGTTCGACTGCGCGCCGCCACCACCGTAAATGTCGAAATCGAAGTATTTCTTCGATATCTCGTCATATTTGCCGTTCGAGCGGATCGCCTTGATGCCGGCGTTGATCTTGGCCTTAAGGTCGGTGTCTTCCTTGCGCACGCCGGCGCCCACGCCCGGTCCGAGCACTTCATCGTCCGGAGCCACCATGCCCTTCAGATCGCAGCAGGCCTTGCCCTGGTCCGACTTCAGAAATGCGTCGAGCGCGATCGAATCCGCCTGGACGGCGTCGAGGCGGCCTGCGGCCAGATCGTTGTTGGCTTCGTCCTGCGTCTGGTATTCCTTGATCTCGGCAGCCGTGGGCCCGAAATGCTTCTTCGCATAGGCCGAATGGGTGGTCGACACCTGCACGCCGAGCACTTTGCCCTTGAGATCGTCCGGCGTGGCGCCGAATTTCTGGTCCTTCGGCCCGATGATGGCGGTCGGCGTGTTGTAGTACTTATCCGAGAAGTCGATGGTCTTCTCGCGTTCGGCGGTGATCGACATCGAACTGGCGATGACGTCGATCTTCTTGGTCGTCAGCGCCGGGATGATGCCGTCCCAGGCGACAGGCGTGATGACGCAGTCGAGCTTCTCCTCGGCGCAGACGGCGTCGATGAACTCGATTTCCCAGCCAACCCATTTGCCGGAAGCGTCCGGCGAGGTGAAGGGCGGATAGGGCTCGGCGGCGACACCGATCTTGACCGGATCGGCCTTGGCCACGCCCATGGCGGCAACGCCGAGCAGCAGCGCTGCGGCGAATGTTTTCAGAACAGTCTTCATGTCACGACTCCCAGTTTGTTGTTGGTTCCCGGTTTTCTTCCGTCCCGGCTTGTCCTAGCCGATGTTGCGGATGAACTGCTTCAGCCTTTCGGATTTCGGTGCGCCGAATATCTGCTCCGGCGGCCCCTCTTCCTCGACCAGCCCGTTGCAGAGGTAGACGACATGGGTCGCGACCTCGCGGGCGAATTTCATTTCATGCGTGACCAGCACCATGGTGCGGCCCTCGCGCGCCAGGTCGCCGATCACCTTCAGCACCTCGCCGACCAGCTCCGGGTCGAGCGCCGAGGTCGGCTCGTCGAACAGCATGACGCGCGGGTTGATGGCCAGGGCGCGGGCGATCGCCGCGCGCTGCTGCTGGCCGCCCGAGAGATAGGCCGGATAGACGTCGCGCTTTTCGGCCAGGCCGACGCGCGCCAAAAGCTTTTCGGCTTCCCTGATCGCCACGTCGCGCCTGACGCCCAGAACATGCACCGGAACCTCGATGACGTTCTCGATCAGCGTCATGTGGCTCCACAGGTTGAAGTTCTGGAACACCATGCCGAGCTTGGCGCGGATGCGTTCGATCTGCCGGCGGTCGGCGGGCACGGTGTGGCCGTGGCTGTCGGCCTTGAGTTTGATCTCCTCGCCATTGACGCGGATGATGCCGCTGGTCGGGTTTTCCAGGCAGTTGATGCAGCGCAGCAGCGTCGACTTGCCGGAACCCGAGCCGCCGATAATGGCGATCACCTCGCCGTCGCGCGCCGACAGCGAAACGCCTTTCAGCACATGCAGATGGCCGAATTTCTTGTGCAGGTTCTCGACATGGATGGCTTCGGCGGCGCCGTCCTGCGCCTTGCCGGATTGGACTGCGGCGGTTCCCGCCGCGCTCACCGGGGAACCTCTGCCACAGGGTCCACGGCAGATCGTCGAACGTCTATCCGGCTAATCAACATACGCTGTAATGCCCACTCCAGACTTCAGCATGGACCCAACAGCGCGAGCCCGTCAATCCCGCTCATTACGGCACTTGCGGCCTTATTGTGCAAGTGTATAAATAGCCTCCGATGAAATTTTTCCCATTTTTTTCACCTTGAACACGGCATTGAAAAGGGCACTGATGAGCGCTTTCGGATCACAATCCATGGCGGCGCCGTTGCGGCGCGTGCTGATGCGGTCGGCGGCCAATGCCATGCGCGGTGCCGACCGGGCTACCTGGCACTATGGCCCGGGTTTCGACCCGGCGAAAGCGGCGGCGCAGCACGCGGCTCTCGCTGAGCTGGTGACGGCGTCCGGCGCCGAAATCGAATGGATCGATGACAAGGCCGACGGGCTGTCGGATTCCATATTCACCCACGACCCGTCGCTGATGACCGACCGCGGCGCGCTGATCCTGTCCATGGGCAAGCCATTGCGCGCCCGGGAGCCATCGCTGCATGAGGAAACCTACACACGCCTGGGTATTCCCATCCTCGGCCGCGTCCAGGCTCCCGGCCAGGTAGAAGGCGGCGATTGCGTATGGCTGGATGCCAGCACGCTGGTGATCGGGCGCGGGGTGCGCTCCAACCAGGAAGGCATACAGCAGGTTTCCAATCTGCTGACGCCGCTCGGCATTTCCGTCTACGGTTTCGATCTGCCGCTGTGGCAGGGCGAGGAGGCGTGCCTGCATCTGATGTCGGTGATCAGCCCGCTGGCCGACGACCTGGCCCTGGTCTATTCACCGCTTTTGCCGGCGCCGTTCTATCAGTTGCTGAAGGCGCGCGGCATCCGGCTGGTGGAAGGCGACGCCGAAGAGTTTGCCGCGTCCAACGGCCTCAGCCTGAACGTGCTGCCGACCAGCCCGCATAAGGTCATTGCCGTCGCCGGCTTTCCCAAGACCAGGGCCGCGATGGAAGCCGCCGGCTGCACGGTTCAAATCTTCGAGGCGGATGCCCTCTGCATCGCCTGCGAAGGTGGGCCGACATGCCTGACGCGGCCCATCCTGCGGCAATGAATGAGCGCCGCAAGTTCCGCCGCGAGGGCGAGGAGCGGCGGCGGCAGGATCTGATTGACGCGACCCTGGACAGCGTGGCCGAACATGGGCTGGAGGGCGCCAGCCTGCGCACCATCGCACTGCGCGCCGGTGTCACCGCCGGGCTGATCCGGCACTATTTCCCCGGCAAGGAAGACTTGCTGCAGGAAACGTACGCGGCGCTGATGGGCCGCATGACCGAGCGGGCGAAGGCGGCATTGCTCATGGAAGACGCCTCGCCGCGCCAGCGCCTTGCGGCCTTCGTTACCGCCAACCTCAACGCGCCGATCATCGATGCACGCGTGTTTTCGCTGTGGGCAACCTTCATCGGCCGCGCCGGCGCGGATCCGAGCCTGGCTCGCGCCCACCGCGAAGGCTATCTTGGCTTTCGCAACGAGGTGGAAGCAGTCGTTGCCGAAGTGCTCGGCGCCGAGCAGCGCAGGCCAAACGCAAATGAACTGCGCCGCCATGCCATTGCCATCAACGCGATCATCGACGGGCTCTGGATCGAAGGCTGTCTGGCCGCAGAGATGTTCTCGCCTGGCGAATTGGCGGCGATCGGCGTCAAAGCCATAGAGGCCGAGCTCGGCCTCGCGCCGCAAAAGGGAGAGAAGCTATGACCACCATCGGCGAAGCGCTGATCACGCTGCTCGAAGCGCATGGCGTCGACACCGTTTTCGGCATTCCTGGCGTCCACACTGTCGAGCTTTACCGCGGGCTGGCGCGTTCAAAGATACGCCATGTCACGCCGCGTCACGAACAGGGCGCCGGCTTCATGGCCGACGGCTATGCCCGTGCCAGCGGCCGGCCGGGCGTTGCCTTTGTCATCACCGGACCGGGGCTGACCAACACCATCACCGCAATG
This sequence comes from Mesorhizobium sp. M1078, assembly GCF_040318615.1. NCBI lineage: Bacteria > Pseudomonadati > Pseudomonadota > Alphaproteobacteria > Hyphomicrobiales > Phyllobacteriaceae > Mesorhizobium > Mesorhizobium sp. M1078. The sequence goes on along the minus strand of NZ_JAMYMP010000012.1, from coordinate 104,707 downwards.
GGCCAGGCGCGCGCCGATTCGGTGCCGATGCTGGTGATTTCGGGCGTCAACGCGATGCCGACGCTGGGAAAGGGGCTGGGCTTCCTGCACGAACTGCCGGACCAGCGCGGCATGATGGAGAAGGTGGCGCTGTTTTCGCAGCGTGTCACCGAGGCCAGCGAATTGCCTGGCGCTTTGGCGCGGGCCTTCGCGCTGTTTTCGTCGTCGCGGCCGGGCCCCGTCCATATCGAGATCCCGACCGACGTCATGGTCAAACCGGCCGACGGCATCGCTGCTTCGCTCACCAATGCAGCGCCGCCGGCGCCGGATGGCGCAGCCATTGCCGAGGCAGCCAAACTGATCGCAGCCGCGCGCCGACCGCTGATCCTTGCCGGTGGCGGCGCCAAGCGCGCCGAACAGCCACTGCAGCGCCTGGCCGAGCGGCTCGGCGCACCTGTCGTCCAGACCGCCAATGCGCGCGGTCTGCTGCACGCGCATCCGCTTTGCGTGCCGGCCAGCCCCAGCCTGAAGGCGGTGCGTGCGCTGATGGCAGACGCCGATCTGGTCATCGCCGCCGGCACCGAATTCGGCCCGACCGACTATGACGGTTACAGCGACGGCGGCTTCGTGCTGCCCGCCAATCTGATCCGCATCGATATCGGCGCCGACCAGCTCGCCCGCCGCCCGGTGAGCGTCGGCATCCAGGCCGATTGCGCGGAGGCGCTTGGTGCACTGCTAGGCGCGCTCCACCCTGATCATGCCGCAGCGAAGGACGGCGAGAGCCGCGCAGCCGCGTCGAGAAAGGCGGCCTTTGCCGAGCTCAGCCCGGCCTATGCCGCGCAGGTGCGTGCGGTGGAAACCATCCGCGACGCACTGCCGGGCGCCATCATCGTCGGCGATTCCACCCAGCCGATCTACGCCGCCAATCTCTATTACGACCATGACCGGCCAGGCGGCTGGTTCAACGCCGCCACCGGTTTCGGCGCGCTCGGCTACGGGCCGCCGGCGGCGATCGGCGCAGCGCTCGCCATGCCCGGCGTGCCGGTGGTTTGCCTGACCGGCGACGGCGGCTTCCAGTTCACCTTGCCGGAGCTAGGCGCGGCGCTCGATGCACCCGCACCGGTCATCTTCGTCGTCTGGAACAACAGAGGCTATCGCGAGATCGAAACGTCGATGCTCGATGTCGGCGTCGAGCCGGTCGGCGTGTCCCCGGCGCCGCCGGATTTCTGCAAGCTGGCCGAGGCCTATGGTATATCAGCCGAGCGGCTTGCCGGTACTGCCGGTCTCGCCGATGCGCTCAAGCGCGCACGCGCAACCAGACTGCCGCACGTCATCGAAATCACCATCGACTGACGCCTGGCCGCGCGCCGGATGTCCATGCGCGGGGGTCGGAAGGGGCGGTCGGCGGCTTCGAGCGATGCAAAGACGCAACAACTGCCATGTCGAGATGTCGGTTGAGTGATCGTGCAAAAGGCGCGACGCTCTGCGTCGGCGCGGCACGACAAGCGACATAATCATAAGAAACGACAGGAGCGTCCAGGATGACGGAAACAGTTCAGGGCAAGCATATCGTGGTGACCGGTGGCACCGGGGCGCTGGGTGCCGCGGTCGTCGGCAAATTGCTGGCGGACGGCGCGATCTGCCATGTGCCCAATGCCCACGCGTCGGCCCCCACGCATTTCCCCTTCGCGGCCCATGATCGCGTCCGGCTGGCGCATAATGTCGATCTCGCCGATCCTGCCAAGGTCGATGCCTTCTATGACAGCGTTCCCGAATTGTGGGCCTCCATCCATCTGGCCGGCGGCTTTGCCATGGCCCCCGTCGAGAAAATCGAATCCGCATCCTTTGCCGAAATGATGGACACCAACGCCCGCACCGCCTTTCTGTGCTGCCGCGCGGCAGTACGCTCCATGCTGGGCTCGAACACAGCGGGCCGCATCGTCAATGTCACGGCACGCGCCGGGCTCGACCCGCGCAGAGGCGCCGGCATGGTCGCCTATACCGCCAGCAAAGCGGCAGTGGCGGCGATGACCGTGGCGATGTCGGAAGAGCTGAAGCATAAAGGCATACTGGTCAACGCGGTAGCGCCCTCGACGCTCGATACGCCGGCCAACCGCGCCGACATGCCGGATTCCGATTTCGGCAAATGGGTCAGCCTCGAAGCCGCCGCCGAGGCAATCGCCTATCTGGCATCACCGGCCAATCTGGCAATGAGCGGAACGCTGGCGCCACTTTACGGCCGCGCCTGAAGTTCCGCCGCGCAGGCGACTCATTTGGTTTGGCTTCCGATGGCGGCCTTTGCCGACCTCGCCTGATCTACAGCGGAGGTTAGCCATTCAATCATGGCGACCGCCGACGCCTCCACGGCATTAGAAGGCCTGCGACTACGTCAGGTTCGAGACGCCCGCTTCCACGACCTCGACTGCGTCGCCGATGGCGATCGCGCCGGCGTTGTTGGGAATCGCATTCTGGCCGAAGATGATGCCGCCCTTGGCGGAGCGGTGGATTTTGCCAAGCGTCTGCAACGGCTCGCGCGGGTCCGGCTGCTCGCCGCTCAACGGATCTCGGGTCGTGATGACGCACCGCGAGCAAGGCTTTGCGATGCGCAACTCGACAGCGCCGATGCGGATCGTCTTCCAGCTGTCTTCGAGCCATGCGCCGTCTGCGTCGACGACGATGTTTGGCCGGAACCGCGCCATCTCGATGGGCCTGGCAAGATGGCTGTTCAGATGGTTCAGCGAGCCTGTCGTGGCGATCAGCAGCGGAAAACCGTCGGCAAAGCCGACGAAATCGCCGGGCTGGCCGAATTCCGCATCGACCGGCCGGTTTTGCGGATCGTCGAAATAGACGAGATCGACGGGCCGGCCAAGAAATAGCCGAGAGATAGGCGCCGGCGGCCGGATCGCCCGGCCGCGCGGCAGCCATATCCTTCCAGATCTTGACTTGCCGGAGCGCGGTGCTGGGAGCCGGAGCCTCGACGAAGTGCGAGCCATGCCTGTCATGTTTCAACAGGATGCCCGTTTCGCGATGCTCGACGTCGATCGTCGTCATATCAGGTATCTGGCGAATGGTGAGGAACTGCCCATCCTTGTCGACGACCATCCAGCGGCGGTCGCCTTCCATGCCCATTGTCTCGATGTCGGCGCTCGGCACGGCATGGCCGCGCAGGCTCTTGACCGGATAGCGATAGAGTTCGGCGACCTTCATCCCGCATGCTTCTCTGTTGCCCGAAGGGCCTTCCGTGTTTACGTCTGCAACGACGGCCGAGCCTACAACCGCGCGTGCGGAATTGAAGGGGTTGCACGGTCTTAGTCTTGTGCCAATCGCGCAGCCGAGCATGAAAAACCCGCGAGCCTTGCGGCCCGCGGGTTTTCTTGTTCAGGCTGCGCGCGAGGCGCAGCCGAGGCCTAGCTTGCGCGAAGCGGCTTACGCGCTGCGCGCGAAGCGGCTTAGCTGCCCTGCTTCTTCAGCGCGGCGCCAAGGATGTCGCCCAGCGAAGCGCCGGAGTCGGTAGAGCCGTACTGTGCGACGGCTTCCTTCTCTTCGGCGATTTCCAGCGCCTTGATCGAGACCTGCAGCTTGCGGGTCTTCTTGTCGAAGGCGATGACGCGGGCGTCCAGCTTCTGGCCGACCGAGAAGCGCTCGGGGCGCTGCTCGTCACGGTCCCGGCTGAGGTCGTTGCGCTTGATGAAGGTCTCGATGCCGCTGTCGACCAGCCGCACTTCCAGACCGCCATCCTTGATGCCGGTGACTTCGCAGGTGACGACAGCGTTCTTGCGCAGTTCGCCTGAAGTCGCGGCTTCGCCGACCGTGTCCTTGGCCAGCTGCTTGATGCCGAGCGAGATGCGCTCCTTGTCGATGTCGACGTCGAGCACCTGCGCCTTGACCATGTCGCCGCGATTGTACTCTTCGATGACCTGCTCGCCCGGACGGGTCCAGTCGAGGTCGGAAAGGTGCACCATGCCGTCCACGTCGCCTTCGAGGCCGATGAACAGGCCGAACTCGGTCTTGTTCTTGACCTCGCCCTCGACCTGGCTGCCGACCGGATGGCTCGCGGCAAAAGCCTGCCACGGGTTTTCCAGCGTCTGCTTGAGGCCGAGCGAGATGCGGCGCTTGGCCGGATCGACCTCGAGCACGACAACGTCGACTTCCTGTGTCGTCGACAGGATCTTGCCGGGGTGCACGTTCTTCTTGGTCCACGACATTTCCGAAACGTGGATGAGGCCTTCGATGCCCGGCTCCAGCTCGACGAACGCGCCGTAGTCGGTGATGTTGGTGACGGTACCCTTGATCTTCTTGCCGATCGGGAACTTGGTGCCGATCTCGGACCACGGATCGCTCTCGAGCTGCTTCATGCCGAGCGAGATGCGGTGGGTTTCCTGGTTGATGCGGATGATCTGCACCTTGACCGTCTGACCGATGTTGAGGATCTCGGTCGGGTGGTTGACGCGGCGCCATGCCATGTCGGTGACATGCAGCAGGCCATCGATGCCGCCGAGGTCGACGAACGCACCGTAATCGGTGATGTTCTTGACGACGCCTTCGACAACCTGGCCTTCTTCGAGGTTCTGCACGATTTCCGAACGCTGTTCGGCGCGGCTTTCCTCGAGCACGGTGCGGCGCGACACCACGATGTTGCCGCGGCGGCGATCCATCTTGAGGATCTCGAAGGGCTGCGGGTTGTGCATCAGCGGAGAGACATCGCGGATCGGGCGGATATCGACCTGGCTGCGCGGCAGGAAGGCCACGGCGCCGTCGAGGTCGACAGTGAAGCCGCCCTTGACCTGGTTGAAGATGACGCCTTCGACGCGCTCACCCTTGGTGAACTTCTCTTCGAGCTTGACCCAGCTCTCTTCGCGGCGGGCCTTGTCGCGCGACAGGACGGCTTCGCCCAGCGCGTTTTCGATGCGCTCGACCATGACCTCGACCGTGTCGCCGACCTTGAGCGTCGAGTCCTTGCCCTTGACGCCGAATTCCTTCAGCGGCACGCGGCCTTCGACCTTGAGGCCGACATCGATGATGGCCATGTCTTTTTCGATCGCCAGGATCGTGCCCTTGACGACCTGACCTTCGCCGGAGTGGCCGGCGGTAAATGATTCTTCGAGCAGGCTCGCGAAATCGTCGCGAGTGGGATTTGCAGCTGACATATTTTCTCCTGGAGTGCCCCGCATCTCTTGCGGGACGGGCGCCGTGGGTTAGCGTTGCGTTGGCCTGCCGGCGTTCCGGGCTACAAAAGCCCTGGGCCGCCTAAGCGGCAATTCCGGCGCATGAAGAATGCTGGCAGGCTGGTTCGTGCCCGATATGGGTATTTTCTTCGCTTCCGGCAATCGGTGGCAGCGGGAAAACCCTGGATCAGGCTTTATCTCTCTTGGCCAAGGCGTCGTCGATGATCGCTTTGGCCGCCAGAAACGCGGCCTCTATAGCCATTTCGGAGGTATCAAGCAAGTGCGCGTCGGCGGCGGGCTTCAGCGGCGAGTCGGCCCTGCCCATGTCGCGCTCGTCGCGGCGCATGATATCGGCAAGGATTTCGGCGAAATTGGCAGTGCCGCCGATGCTCTCGATTTCCGCCAGCCGGCGCTGCGCCCGCACCTGCGCACTCGCCGTCACATAGAGTTTTATGTCGGCGTCAGGGCACACGACCGTGCCGATGTCGCGCCCGTCGAGCACCGCGCCCGGCGGCGTTTTGGCGAAATCGCGCTGCTTTTCGACCAGGATGCGCCGAACGGTAGGGTAAACCGCTACCTTCGAAGCCGCTTCGCCGACGGCATGCGCCGACAAGACCGCCCGGTCGAGCTTGGCTAGATTGACCTGGCGGGCAGCGGTTTCGGCGGCCGAGACATTGTCGAGCGGCAGCGCGTGCCGGATCAACGCATGGGCGACCGCGCGATAAGTGAGGCCGGTGTCGAGCAGGTTGAGACGGTAGTGGTCGGCCAGCCGGCGGGCCAGCGTGCCCTTGCCGGCGCCGGCCGGGCCGTCGATGGCGATGGTGAACGGCAATTCGCGACCTCGAAGATTTGCTGCTATCAGGATCGAAACTGGAAACCCGCATCTTTCAGCTTCAGAGCTTCATTTCCAGCGTAAAAGCCACTGTGCAGATGATTTAGATTTTTCCGCACCAGGCGTAGCAGCGCGTCGCCAATCTTGGTGAATGCCGCATGCTTCTCTATCAACTGCCCAAGATCGTCGAAGTCGCGCGCTTGGAAATAAAATCGGCCCTGAAAAATTGAACTGCCTTCGGTCCGGGATGGGTTGTACTGTATCACAGATGAGCGGCTGAGATCGGGATCATACGTATCGTTGTATGGATTGTGCTTCCAAACAATTTCCTCCCTCAGTGCCTTGGGAACGAGATGAAAGCCCTCGACCTTACGGCCCGGGTGCACTCGTTCAAATTTTTCTTTCAGCGAGGGTGCGGGGGTCTTCGACCGGCTGTTGATCACCGCGAATACCCCCTTTGAAAGCACGATGGACTGAAGCTCAGTTTGATCTTTGTCTGACAACCAGAAATTGACCTGCCTGCCCATCATTGCCGCGATTCCGACATGCACTCTCATGCACGAATACTGCACATTGAGACAGGGAAAATCACCCAATCTCCGCGCCCAGCCCCGTCATCAGCCCCATGAACTCCGGGAAGCTCGTCGCGATCATTGCGGCGTCGTCGATGGTTACCGGCTTTTCCGTTGCCAGCCCCATCACCAGGAAGCTCATGGCGATACGATGGTCGAGATGCGTCTGCACCGTCGTGTCCTGGCCATTGGGATGGCCGCCCAGCCCCTTGCCGCCGGGCTTTCCGCGCACCGCGAGCGAAGCTTCGCCTTCGGTGCAGTCGACGCCGTTGAGCTTCAGCCCATTGGCAACCGCTGCCAGTCGGTCGGATTCCTTCACCCGCAGCTCTTCCAGCCCCTGCATCAACGTCTCGCCCTCGGCGAAGCTCGCGGCAACCGCCAGCACCGGATATTCGTCGATCATCGACGGCGCCCGCTCGGGCGGCACGGTGACGCCCTTGAGCTCGGAGTAGCGCACGCGCAGATCGGCAACATCCTCGCCGCCGGCATTGCGCGGGTTCAAGATGTCGATCTGGCCGCCCATTTCCTGCAACGTTAGAAGCAGGCCGGTGCGGGTGGGGTTCATCAGCACGTTCTCGATGACGATGTCCGAACCCGGCACGATCAGTGCCGCGACCAGCGGGAAGCCGGCCGAGGAGGGGTCGCCGGGCACGGCGATGGTCTGCCCCGTCAATTTGCCCTGGCCCTCGACGAAGATGTGGCGCACGCCGCGCTCGTCGGTCTCGACCGAGAGATTGGCGCCAAATCCCCTAAGCATCTTTTCGGTATGATCGCGCGTCATCACCGGTTCGATCACGGTGGTGATGCCGGGCGTGTTGAGGCCTGCCAGCAGCACGGCCGACTTCACCTGCGCCGAGGCCATCGGCACGCGGTAGGTAATGGGTGCGGCGTGTTTCGGCCCACGCAGCGTGATCGGCATGCGGTCGCCCGGCGTCGCCTTCAGCACCTGCACGCCCATCTGGCGCAAGGGTTCGAGCACGCGGCCCATCGGCCGTCCCGACAGCGATGCGTCGCCGATGAAGGTCGTTTCCATGTCGTAAGTGCCGACGAGGCCCATTGTGAGGCGGGAGCCGGTACCGGCATTGCCGAAATCGAGCGGGCCTTCCGGCTGCAGCAGCGCGCCATTGCCGGTGCCGCGGATCACCCACTCGGCGCCGCGCTTCTCGATATGCGCGCCCATCGCCTTCATGGCGGCCGCCGTGCGCATCACATCCTCGCCTTCGAGCAGGCCGGTGACGCGGGTTTCGCCGGAGGCAAGGCCGCCGAACATCATGGAACGGTGCGAAATCGACTTGTCGCCCGGCACGCGAGCGGTGCCGGAAAGGGCGGATGATTTGCGGGCGGTGGCCGGCTTGGCAGCGGCGGCGTGAGACATGGAATTTCCCTGGACGGAATGCCGGCGCACCGGCGCTTTTCATTTGTTGCGGCGGTCTCGTATCACGGCGGGCACGAATGGTCATCCCCATGGTCGTCGCTTGGCGCGAGGCCTTTCAGTGCTTGGTTTTGTGACGCCGGCTTTTCGCTTTGACAGCGCGGTAAACTGTGGTTAAGGGGACCACTCTTTTACTGACGAGGCTTGACGTGGCAAAAAACGAACTTGGCACAAAGCGTGTCGACCCTGAAACGGGCCGAAAATTCTACGACCTGAACAAGGACCCTATCGTCTCGCCCTATACGGGCAAGACGTATCCGCGTTCCTATTTCGAGGACGGCAAGATCGCCGCCCTCGAAGAGGAAGAGGAAGTGGCCGAGAAGGAAGTGGACGCCGAGGAAGAAGAAGGCGTTGAAGTCGTCTCGCTTGAAGAGGCCGACGAAGACGTCAAGGCCGGCGACGAGCTTCCCGACCTGGGCGACGACGAGGACGATGTCGATCTAGGCGACGATGAGGACGATACTTTCCTTGCCGACGAAGAGGAAGAAGACGACGACGTCGCCGACATGATCGGCGTCGGCGACGACGACGACGAAGTCTAGGAACGCTTCGAACGCATGCATTTAGCGGCGTTCACGGGCTATGATGAAAAAGCGGGCCTCGAAGGCTTGATCTTCAGGGAAGGCGGGGTTAGAAGCCGCCTGCACTAAACGGCGCGGTCCTGAAACCCGCGCCGGACCTCTCGCCGGCAACGGCGACGGCTGACTGCCGGAGTGGGGCCATAGCTCAGTTGGGAGAGCGCTTGAATGGCATTCAAGAGGTCGTCGGTTCGATCCCGATTGGCTCCACCAAACAGTCTCTTTCCGACGCTCGGTTTCGCGGCATTCATGCTTGTCGCCTGCCAGTCGGCGCCTGAACCATCATCGCCGCCGCCAGCGCCCGCACCTCAGCCCATGGCGCCTGCCGCGATCTCTGCTCCGGATGGTGCGGCGGTCCTCGATCCATCTGTGCGGGTTATGCCGCCCGGCGAAGGAGTCCCGGCCAAGTATGTCGCGTTTTCCGGCATATGGGGCGGACAGTTGGACGGGATGTATGATGGCAAGCTCGCTGTGCTGACGATTACGCGCGGCGGCAATGTCACCGCCACCTATGCTTGGGGCGATGTCGGCGACAACAAACCGGGCGTGGCCGACGGCGAAGGCAAGATTTTCGGCAACACGTTGAAACTGCGGCGCCTTCCCAATGGCGCGGACGTCAGCGCGGTCATTCAGGCGGACGGAACGCTGGCCGTCACCTATGGGCTTGCCGACCGCACCTATACGGGCACGTTCACCAAGCAGTAATCGCGAGAGCTAATCTTCCGGGGAAGCCACGGCTGGCTCCTTCCCTTGATCAATGCAGGCCGAATTCGCGCAGCAGTTCTTCGCGATAGCGCACGAAGCGGCTCTCGCTGCGCTCGCGCGGGCGTGGCAGGTCGATGTCGATCAACCGCGCCGCGCCGCCTTTCTCCTTGGGCAGGATCAGCACCCGGTCAGCCAGATAGATCGCCTCCTCCAGATCGTGGGTGACCATCACCATGGTGACGTTCTCCTCGCTCCAGATGCGCGCCAGTTCCTCCTGCATGCCGATCTTGGTCATGGCGTCCAGCGCCCCCAGCGGCTCGTCGAGCAGAAGGATTTCGGGCTGCACGGTGAGCGCCCGGGCGATGCCGACGCGCTGCGCCATGCCGCCGGAAAGCTGGCTCGGAAAAGCATCCGCGAATTCGGCAAGACCGACCAGTGCGACGTAGAAGCGGGCGCGTTCCTCGGCCTGCCTCTTGGGAACACCGCGCACTTCGAGGCCGAAGGCGACATTGCCGAGCACGCTGAGCCAAGGCAGCAGCCGCGGCTCCTGGAAAATCACGGCACGCTCGGCGCCGACGCCATGCACCGGCTGGCCGTCGATCGCGACACCGCCGCTGTCGGCCGCCTCCAGCCCGGCCAGAATACGCAGCAGCGTGGTCTTGCCGGAGCCGCTGGCGCCGACGATGACCAGGCATTCCCCCGAACGAATGTCGAGGTTGAGCGTCCGCAGCACGGCAAGCTGGCGCCCGCCGAGGCTGAAGGATTTGGACAGGTCGCGGATCGAGACCTCTCCGCCACGGTTGGAACCGGCCATCTTGTCTCTCAGCTATTTCAAAGCTCAGTTGATCTTGGTTTCGCCTGGCCGGTACAGGATGTCGGCGGCTTTCAGCTTGCCCTTGGCCAGACGGCCGTCGCGCTCCAGCACCGCGACCCAGAAGTCGATGTCGCGATCGGTCGCCTGCGCACCTTCGCGCAGACCAAAGCCGGTCCAGTAGCGGGCGAGATCGCCGTTTTCGCCGCGCTTGTCGAGGATAGTGGCCAGCACCTTGCGGGCTTCGTCCGGGTTCTGGCGCGACCAGTCCGAGGCGCGCTCCGACTGTTCGACGAAGTTGCGCGCCGCATCCGGGTTGGCGGCAATGAAGTCGCGCCTGAGTACGACGAAGCCGCCGGCGAGTTCGCCGAGCACCTGGGTGTCGTCGAACACGCCGCGCACGCCGCCGTTGGCGACCAGCGCGCCGGCAAAGGTCGCCTGCCAGTAGCCGAGGCCGGCAATGTCGACCTGGCGCGAGCGCAGCGTCTGCTCAAGCTGCGGGCCGGGCACGACAATGAGGTTGGCGGCGGTCGGCGGCAGGCCGACGCTGTGCAGGGCCTCACGCACCGTATAGTCGAGATGAGCGCCGAGCGTGTTGACCGAGATGGTCTTGCCGGCAATGTCGGCGATCGATTTGATCGGGCTGTCTTCCAGCACGTAGAAGACGCTCTTCACATCCTTGTTGATGCCGTTGCTCGGATACGCCGCGACGAAGTCGTTGCCGCCGGAGATCGAGTTGATCACCGCCGCGGTGGCGGCCGAGCCGATGTCGACGCTGCCGGAAGACAGCGCAAACAGCGATTCCGGTCCGCCCGAGGAATAGCCGACATTCTCCAGCTCGACGCCGAGCCCTTTGAAGTAGCCAAGCTCGTCGGCCAGCTCGTGCGGGGAGATGCTGCCACGGCTGGCGAGGTAGCGGAACTTGACGGCTGCGGCTTGCGCAAAGGCCATGCGCGGCAGGCCGGCGGCGATGAGGCCGGCGGCAAGCGGCGCGCCGGCAAGCAGCGAACGGCGGGTGATTTTCATGATCGGGTCCTTCCTGGAGGTAAACGGTGAGGGGCGGACTGCTCAGTTGACAGGATTGCTCCAGCGACAGAGCCGCCGCTGCAGGGTGACCAATGCCTGGTTGGCGATCAGGCCAAGCCCGGCGAGGATGACGATTGCCGCAAACATCAGCGGGATCTGGAAATTGTACTGCGCGTTCATCACCTGGAAGCCGATGCCCTTGTTGGCACCGATCATCTCGGACGCGATCAGCAGCAGCAGCGCGGTGGTGGCGCTCAGCCGCAAGCCGACGAAGATCGACGGCACGGCGCCCGGCAGTACGACGCGGCGAAACACGGTGAGCCGGCTTGCACCATAGACCTGCGCCATTTCAAGCAGCTTGGGATCGACTTCCTTGACGCCGCTGGTGGTATTGAGCAGCAGCGGAAACAGCGTCGCCCAGAAGATGACGAAGATCTTCGAGGTCTCGCCAAGTCCCAAGAGCAGGATGAACACCGGATAGAGCGCCAGCGCCGACGTCTGCCGGAACACCTGCAGGATCGGATCGAGCGCGGTTTCGACCGGGCGCACCTGGCCCATGAACAGGCCGAGCGGAATGGCGACGGCGACGGCTGCGGCAAAGGCGATGCCGGCGCGCTGCAGGCTGATGGCGATGTCGCCGAGCAGGCTGCCGCCGGCAAGCCCCTTCCAGAGCGCTTCGACGATCATGTCGATCGGCGGCAGCACCGCCGCGTTGACCCATCCGACGCTGCTCGCCACCTGCCAGAGCGCCAGGAAGCCGGCAAGCACGCCGTAGCGCTTCAGGAAGCGAACAGCAGCCCGGCCGCCGAGGCGCAGAAAGTCGGTGCCGAGCCCGGTTTCGCCACCACCGCGGCGAACCGTGATTTGCCGATCGATGTGCTGCAACGTCATTGCTTCACCCCTTCGATGCCAAGGTCATTCGGCGGCAAGGACGGTCGAGCGGGCGACGGTCCATGGATTTTCCGGGCGCCTGAGGCCAAGATTCTCGCGCAGCGTGCGGCCTTCGTAAGCCGTGCGGAACAGGCCGCGCCGCTGCAGCTCGGGAATGACCAGGTCGACGAAATCGTCGAGCGCGCCGGGCAGCCAGGGCGGCAGGATGTTGAAGCCGTCGGCCGCCTCGCTGGTGAACCATTCCTCCAGCTGATCGGCGACCTGCGTGACGCTGCCGACGATGGTGTAGTGGCCGCGCGCCGTCGCTACCCATTGGTAAAGCTGGCGGATGCTGAAATTGTGCTCGTCGGCAATCTGCCGGATCAGCGCCTGGCGGCTTTTCATGCCTTCGGTTTCCTTGCTCGGCGGCAACGGGCCGTCGAGCGGATAGCCCCTGATGTCGAGCGTCTGGCCGGCCAGCCCGTTGAGCAGGGCGACACCGTCCTCGGGCAGGATAAGGTCGTTAAGCTGTTGGTATTTGGCACGGGCCTCGTCCTCGGTGCGGCCGACGAAGGGCGCGACGCCCGGCATGATCAGCACCTGGTCGGGATCGCGGCCGACTTCAGCCACGCGCGCCTTGATGTCGCGGTAGAATTCCTGCGCCGTCTCGAGCTTCTGATGGGCCGTGAAGATTACCTCGGCCGAGTGCGCGGCAAGCCCACGGCCGTCTTCCGACTGCCCCGCTTGTACGACAACCGGATGTCCTTGCACCGGGCGCGGCACGTTGAGCGGACCCTTGACGCTGAAATGCTCGCCCTTGTGGTCGATGTCGTGCAATCTGTCCTTGTCGTAGAAACGGCCCGACTGCTTGTCGCGGATGAAGGCGTCATCCTCCCAGCTGTCCCACAGCGCCTTGACCGTCTCGACATGCTCATGCGCCCTGGCATAGCGCTCGGCATGGCTGGGCTGGACGTCGCGGTTGAAATTGCGTGCCGTTTCGTCGCCGGCCGAGGTCACCACGTTCCAGCCGGCGCGGCCGTTCGACAACAGGTCGAGCGAAGCGAATTTGCGCGCCAGCGTGTAAGGCTCCTCATAAGTGGTGGACGCCGTTGCGATGAAGCCGAGATGCGTCGTCAGCGGCGCCAGCGCCGCAAACAGCGTCACCGGCTCGAAGCCGGCGATCTTGGCGTTGCCGCCCTCGCGGGCGCCGAGGCCGACGGTCAGGTTGTCGGCCAGGAAATAGGCGTCGAACAGGCCGCGCTCGGCGGTCAGCGCCAGCTTCTTGTGGAACTCGAAATTGGTGGCGCCGTCGGCCGGCGCATCGGGATGACGCCAGGCGGCGATATGCTGCCCGCCGCCGGGCAGGAAAGCGCCGAGCTTGATCTGCCGCGGCCTGCTATCGGACTTGCTGGCTCGAGTCATTGCAGGCGTCCTTCTGGTCTATGCGGGATGGAATATTGCGTCGCGGATCGTGGTTTCAGGCGGCAAGGACGACGCTGTAGGGCACGCCGGCCACCCGGCATGCCTCGGCGACCGCCTGCCGGGCTCGCGCCTTGACTGCCTCTGACACCAGCACGCCATCTGCAAAGTCCTTGTCCGAGGCGTAGATCGCGGTCGGCAGGGTCTGCGCCTCGAAGAAGCCGAACAACGGCCGCAACTGGTGTTCGACGACAAGCGAATGACGCTCGCCGCCGCCTGTTGCCGCCAGGATGATCGGCTTGCCGCGCAGCGACGACGGGTCGAGCAGGTCGAAGAAGTGCTTGAACAGCCCGGTGTAGCTGCCCTTGAAGGTCGGGGAGCCGACCACCAGCACGTCGGCGCCGAGCAGCTGCTCGATAATACCGCGCGCCGCCGGATCGAGATCGCCAAGCTGTCTTGCAGGCGCAAAGGACGGGCCGAGATCCTCGATGTCGAAAACGCTCAAAGCCGAGCCGGCCCGGCTCGCCACCTCACCGGCGATGTGGCTGACGAATGCCTTCGTCTTGGACGGACGGGTCAGGTTGCCGGACAACCCCACCACCAACTTTTTTGACATCCGAGGCTCCTTCTCGCAGACGCACTATCCGCATTAAGCCTACCGATTTTGTAGAATTAAATGAGCGAGAAGATTTCAAAACCGGGCTCTGAAACGAATGGAGTTTGCGGTACATCGCCTTTGGTTGGTTCATTTGGCCCCAAAAGCGCCGCGGCAGATGCTGACGCGGTCGCGCAAGGCATCGCCGGGGACCATGGCCTTGGTCCTTTGCGCACCGATGGGTATCGTTGCGAACCGTCAAGGGCCGGCGGCATTGACACTGCGTTGTGTGAGTGTCGATTGAACCCGATCGCGTGGGCGACGAAGTAGGCAACTGGAATCAAAGAACAGGATGCGCGCATGAAAAAGATCGGCTTTCTTTCCTTCGGCCATTGGTCGCCCTCGTCGCAATCGCAGACGCGCTCGGCGTCCGACGCGCTGCTGCAGTCGATCGACATGGCCGTCGCCGCCGAGGAGCTGGGCGCGGACGGCGCCTATTTCCGCGTCCATCATTTTGCCCGCCAGCTCGCTTCGCCGTTTCCGCTTCTGGCCGCGGTCGGCGCCCGCACCAGCCGCATCGAGATCGGCACCGCCGTCATCGACATGCGCTATGAGAATCCGCTGTATATGGCCGAGGATGCGGGTGCTGCCGACCTGATCGCCGGTGGCCGGCTGCAGCTTGGCATCAGCCGCGGTTCGCCGGAGCAGGTGATCGACGGCTGGCGCTACTTCGGCTACGTGCCGCAGGACGGCAAAAGCGATGCCGACATGGCGCGCAACCATGCCGAGGTGTTTCTGGACGTGCTGCGCGGCGAAGGTTTCGCGCAACCCAATCCGCGGCCGATGTTCCCCAATCCTCCGGGAATGCTGCGGCTCGAGCCGTTCTCGGCCGGCCTGCGCGATCGGATCTGGTGGGGCGCCGCTACCAACGCCACCGCCGAATGGGCGGGCAAGCTCGGCATGAACCTGCAAAGTTCGACGCTGAAGTTCGATGAGGGCGGCCAGCCGCTCCACATCCAGCAGGCCGAACAGATCCGCGCCTATCGCGCGGCGTGGAAGGCGGCCGGCCACACACGCGAGCCGCGCGTGTCGGTCAGCCGCAGCATCTTTGCGCTGGTGAACGACCGCGACCGCGCCTATTTCGGCGGCGGCAGCAGCGAAGATCATTTCGGCTATATCGAGCCTGAGAAGCTTGCCGTCTTCGGCCGCTCCTATGCCGCCGAGCCCGATGTGCTGGTCAAGCAGCTGAAAGAGGATGAAGCGATCGCCGAGGCCGACACGCTGCTTCTGACCGTCCCCAACCAGCTCGGCGTCGAGTACAACGCCCACGTCATCGAGGCGATCCTGAAGCACGTCGCGCCGGCTCTGGGCTGGCGCTGACAAGAGGCGCCAGCCGCCCGGCAAACAAAGAGATAGACCGTTTCGCCGGCAAACGGTGAGACGCTCTAAGGGAAGAGGCGGCTAGGCATCCGCCTTGAAGGTCTGCTTCTGCTGGCCTAGCCCCTCGATGCCCAGTTCCACCACATCGCCGGGCTTCAGGAACACGGGCGGCTTCATGCCCAGCCCAACGCCGGGCGGGGTGCCGGTGGAGATGATGTCGCCAGGATGCAGCGACATGAACTGGCTGAGATAGGAAACGAGATAGGCGACGCCGTAGACCATGGTCCTGGTCGAGCCGTTCTGCATCGTCTTGCCGTTGACCGTCAGCCACATTTTGAGGTTCTGCGGATCGGCAACCTCGTCCTTGGTGACAAGCCACGGCCCGGTCGGACCGAACGTGTCGCAGCTCTTGCCCTTGGTCCACTGGCCCTGGCGCTCGGCCTGGAAGGCGCGCTCGGACACGTCATGGGCAACGGCATAGCCGGCGACATAATCCAGCGCCTCGGCTTCGCTGACGTATTTGGCTTTTCTGCCGATGACCACGGCGAGTTCAACCTCCCAGTCGGTCTTTTCCGAACCGCGCGGGATCAGCACATCATCGTCGGGGCCGACAATGGCCGAGCTCGCCTTCATGAAGATGATCGGCTCCGGCGGCACGGTGGCGCCGGTTTCGGCGGCATGGTCGGAATAATTCAGGCCGATGCAGATGAACTTGCCCGTGCCTGCGACGCAGGCGCCGAGGCGCGGCTTGCCGGAAACCGCCGGCAGCGAGTTCGGATCGAGCTTCGACAATGTCTCGAGCGACGCCGGATCGAGCGCCTTGCCGGCAATGTCGGTGACATGACCCGAAAGATCGCGGATCGTTCCATCCGCATCGAGCAGGCCGGGGCGTTCGCTCCCTATCTCGCCATAGCGCAGCAGTTTCATCTTGCTCTCCAAATTGTGGCCCAAGGCCGTTTTCAAAACTCGCTCCGCCAAGCGATGACTGGGCGGACTCTGGCTATCGGACCCGACCTGGGGCAAGCCGGACTTTAGAACTGTTCGAGCCTGGACCTGCGGATCAAGGCTATTGCTCAGATCGACCAGCCGCCGTCGATATTATAGGCCTGCCCTGAGGTGTACGTGGCACCGGCCAGATAAACCGCAAGATCGGCGATTTCCTCGGGCGTGCCGAGACGGCCCATCGGCTGGCGGGCAATGAAGGCTGCGCGGGCCGCGTCGTAATCGCCCTGCGCATGCATGCGGTCCTGCAGCGACGGGCTCTCGACGGTGCCGGGGCAGATGGCGTTGCAGCGAATGCCCTTGGCGACATAGTCCGCGGCAACCGCCTTGGTGAGACCGATCACGGCCGCCTTGGAGACGCCATAGGCGAAGCGGTTGGGCACGCCCTTGCCGGCGCCGGCGACGGACGACATGTTGATGATCGAGCCATCGCCGCGCTCCAGCATGCCGGGCAGTACCGCCCGAATGGTGCGGATCATGGCGCGGACATTGAGGTTGAAGGCGAAGTCGAGATCGGCATCCTTCATCTCGAGGATGGACCCGGAATGAACGAAGCCGGCGCAGTTGAACAGCACGTCGACGCGGCCGATTTCGGCGAAGCCCGACGTGACGGCATCATCGTTGAGGACGTCGAGCTTGCGGGTCTTGATGCCGGAGGTCTTGGCGAGTTCGGCCAGCAGCGCCTCGTTGATGTCGGTGGCGTGCACGACGGCGCCTGCCTTGGCGAAGGCCAATGCGCTCGCCCTGCCGATGCCTTGCGCCGCCGCCGTGACGACAACGACCTTGCCTGCCAGATCCGCCATGCGTTTCTCCTCGCCCTCTTTGGCCACTTCTCGGCCCGATTTAATGCCGGCTGACCGGGGCGTCCTGTGCCAGACAGGCGCGACTATGCGGCCTGCACAATCCATCAGTCCTTAAATAACAAATGTTTTTTCTGGTTAAAGAACACATGTCCAAGCGTCAAGCCCGAACGCGATCACCTTCGCGACGGCTGATGTAATGCACATCGCTTGCTCTGATGCAACAACATGTATGACAACCGGACAACGAGTCACGCTGCCATGGTTCACTCAAGCACAGCGCGCTTCGGCGGCATTAGTCGCCGTATGGCACCCAGACGTTCTTCACTTCGACGGCGCGGCGCAGCAGGGCATCGCCGGCGGCCTCGTCGGACGCCCAGTCGAGGCTGCGGCCGTTGCCGGTCCAGACGCGCTTGAGATTGCCGACGGAATCGGCCTCCGCTTTGGCGCAAGTGTCGGCATCGGCAAACAGCCAGAGCCCGTCGACATCGTCATGCTTGGCCAGCACGCCGGCAAGCTCCGCCGTGCGGCCGGTGACGATGTTGATGGCGCCTGCCGGAACGTCGGAATATTCGATCACCTGGTAGAGATCGGTGGCAAGCAGCGGGTATTTTTCCGACGGCACGGCCACCACCGTGTTGCCCATGGCAAGCGCAGGTGCGATCAGGGAGATCAAGCCGAGCAGCGGCGCGCTGTCCGGGGCGACGATGCCGAGGACGCCGACCGGCTCGTGCAAAGCGAGCGTGACGGCGCGGGCCGGTGGCTGATGCACCCTGCCCTCATACTTGTCGGCAAGGCCGGCATAGAGGAACAGGCGCTCGATCGATTGTTCCACTTCCTCCCGCGCGGCCTTGGCGTTGGCGCCGGTCAGTTCGGACAAGCGTGCGGTAAATTCGCCGGTGCGGCCGGACAGGTTTTCGGCGAGATAAAAGAGCACCTGGGAACGGTTGTAGGCGGTCGCTTCCGTCCAGGCCTTGCAGGCGCGGGCGGCGGCAACGGCGTCGCGGATGTCCTTGCGGCTGCCGAGACCGACTTCGCCGGCCAGCTTGCCCCTGGCAGTGGCGACAGAAAGCGAATAATTACCATCGGGCCGCACCTGCTTGCCGCCGATGAACAGTTTGGCCGTACGATCGATGGCGCCGCCATCCGATTGCTCGACGGGCTGCGCCGAAGAGGTCGCCGGCTTGATCACGGGACCAAGCGGCAGTTTTGCCGAGAGATATTCGAACATGCCCTCGCGCCCGCCCTCGCGGCCAAAGCCGCTTTCGCGATAGCCGCCGAAGCCGCAGGCGGCGTCGAACATGTTGGTGCCGTTGACCCAGACGACGCCGGCCTTCAATTGCGGCGCGACATGCAGCGCGAGATTGATGTTTTCGCTCCACACCGAGGCGGCCAGCCCATAGCGCGTGTTGTTGGCAAGCTCGATCGCTTCCTCGGTGTTGCGGAAGGTCATGGTGGCCAGAACCGGACCGAACACCTCTTCCTGCGCCAATATATTTGCCGGCGAAACACCGGTGGCGAGCGTCGGCAGGTGGTAGTAGCCGGAAGACGGCAGCACTGCGTCGGGCTGCCAGCAGACGGCGCCCTGTCTGGCGCCTTCTGCGACCAGGCCCTTGACGCGGTCGAGCTGTGTGGCGTCGACCAGCGGGCCGATATCGGTGTTCTTGTCGAGCGGGCTGCCGACGCGAAGCCGGCTCATCCTGACCTTGACCTTGGCGATCAACGCATCGGCAATGCCTTCCTGCACCAGAAGCCGTGACCCGGCGCAGCAGACCTGGCCCTGGTTGAACCAGATGCCGTCGACCAGTCCTTCGACGGCGCTGTCGAGATCGGCGTCCTCGAAGACGATGAAGGCCGACTTGCCGCCGAGCTCCAGAGACAGTTTCTTGCCCGATCCAGCCGTGGCTTTCCTGATGATCTTGCCGACTTCCGAGGAACCAGTGAAGGCGATCTTCTGGATGCCGGGATGGTTGACGATGGCGACGCCCGCTTCAGGTCCACCCTGGACGATGTTGACGACGCCCTTGGGCACGCCGGCGCGCTCGCAGATCTCAGCGAACAGGATGGCCGTGAGGGGGGTGAATTCGGCCGGCTTCAGCACCACCGTGCAGCCGGCGGCGAGGGCCGGCGCGATCTTCCAGGCCAGCATCAGCAGCGGGAAATTCCACGGAATGATCTGGCCGACGACACCGACACCCTTGTGGCCGGGGAAATCCTTGTCCAGCGCCTGCGCCCATCCGGCATGATGGATGAAATGGCGGATGGCCAGCGGCACGTCGATGTCGCGGCTTTCGCGGATCGGCTTGCCGTTGTCGATGGATTCCAACACCGCGAACAGCCGCTGATGGCGCTGCATGGCGCGGCCGATGGCATAGAGCACTTTTGCGCGCTGGTAGCCCGAGGGTGCCGACCATTTCGGTAAGGCCTTGGTGGCTGCGGCGACGGCTGCGTCGATATCGGCGGCGCTGGCATCGGAGATCTTGGCCAGCAGCTTGCCGGAGGAGGGTTCGCTGGTCTCGAAAGTCTTGCCGCTGGCGGCCGCCTTCCAGCCGCCATCGATGAACAGCGCCTTGCCGAAATCGCGTCCGGCAAGCCAGGCATCGGCCTCGGTGCGGGCTTCCGGCGCCGGGCCGTATTCCATGGAGTGATAGCGTTCGAGAATGTTCATGACGCGCTCCAGATAATCTTCTTGGCAGGCGCTCTGTGGCGCCCCCCTCTGTCCTGCCGGACATCTTCCCCACAAGGAGGGAGATCAGCATTCGCGCCTGTCGGCTCCGAAACGTCGACGACTGGCGAAATCGTCAATGATAGCCAATCTCCCCCCAGGTGGGGGAGATGTCCGGGAGGACAGAGGGGGGCGCGAAAAAACTCGGCGTTCAAGGCCTTCACCCGCCTCACGCCATTGCGTGGCGGTGGTTGGCCGAATAATGCCCGGTCAGATGATGCTCGAGCTGGCGCTCGATATCGGTCAGCAGGCTCGAGGCGCCGAAGCGGAACAGGTCTGGCTCCAGCCATGGCCGGCCGAGCTCCTCCTTCATCAGCACCAGCCAGTCGAGCGAAGCCTTGGCTGTAGAGATGCCGCCGGCCGGCTTGAAGCCGATGAGAAAGCCGGTCTCCTCGAAATAGGCTCGGATGGCGCGCACCATGGCAAGGCCGACGGGCAGCGTGGCGTTGACGCTTTCCTTGCCGGTCGAGGTCTTGATGAAGTCGGCGCCGGCCATCATCGCCACCATCGAGGCCAGCATGACATTGCGCAGCGTGGCGAGGTCGCCGGTGCCGAGAATGACCTTGAGATGCGCATCGCCGCAGGCTTCGCGCATCGAGACGATCTCGTTGTAGAGCTCCTGCCACTTGGCGCCGAAGACCAGGCCGCGCGGGATGACGACGTCGATCTCGTCGGCGCCGTCGCGCACCGATGCCTCGATCTCCTGCAGGCGGGTCGACAGCGGCGCAAGGCCGTGCGGGAAAGCGGTGGAGACGGCGGCGACATGGATGCCGGTGCCGCGCACGGCATCAACAGCCGTCGCGACG
The DNA here is from genome assembly GCF_040318615.1 of Mesorhizobium sp. M1078. NCBI lineage: Bacteria > Pseudomonadati > Pseudomonadota > Alphaproteobacteria > Hyphomicrobiales > Phyllobacteriaceae > Mesorhizobium > Mesorhizobium sp. M1078. The sequence goes on along the minus strand of NZ_JAMYMP010000012.1, from coordinate 84,010 downwards.
AATGGATGATAGACGCAGACCGCCGCCGGGCGGATTTTTTCGCCCTCGATGCCAAGCCCCTCGACGATGTCGCGGCGGAACGGGTTGATCGCCTTGGCGCACAAGCGGCGGACGCGCTCTTCGGTGTCGTTGGAATTCAGCGTCGTCAAATCCATGCAGGAGACCGCGCGCAGCAGCCATGCCGCCTGGTTGTCAGCCTTGATCGAGCGCCGCTTTGTGAGGCTGGCGACCCTGCGTTCCAGCGCCGAGCGGTTGACCGAGCGCACCGATTCCATGAAGCCGAGATCGAGCCGCATGCCGGTGTTGCGGGCAATACCGTGGCTTTGCGGCACGGGCGTGTTGGCGGCCGCACGTGCCGGCAGCGGCGTGACCTTGGACGCGCCGAGATCGGCTTCGCGGATTGTGCTGCTCATCTCCTGCCCTTTCGCTCGACGATTTTACGTCGTGGTGCGTGTCGTTGCTCCCGGACTTGGGCGACACACACCGAAGATAGCCCGTGAATCGATGCTTCACGAGTCCTTCAAGGGCTCATAACGGAAAAAGGCGGCAAAAGCAGCTGAATTTTGACCACATGGTCAAAACGTCAATTCAAGACGTGGCGCCGAGGCGCCGGCTGATGTCAGCCGACGAAAGCGCGCTCGACGACGAAGGTCGAGGGATGGCTGAGCGAGCCCTCATGGAAGCCGAGGCTTTCGGCCATTTCCTTGACGTCCTTCAGCATATGCATCGAGCCGCAGATCATAATGCGATCCGTCTCCGGATTGAGCTTCTCGATGCCGAGGTCGTCGTAGAATTTGCCGGAGCCGATCAGCGCGGTGATGCGGCCCATGCGCGCCGACTCTTCGCGGGTCGTCGAATTGTAGAGGGTGACGCGGCCGCCGGTCAGTTCGCCGATCAGGGGATCGTTCTCGAGCGCGGCCACCAGTTCCTGGCCATAGGTCAGTTCGGCATTGTCGCGGCAGGTGTGGGTCAGGATGACCTGATCGAATTTTTCGTAGGTATCGGGGTCGCGCAGAAGGCTGGCGAAGGGCGCAATGCCGGTGCCGGTCGAGATCATTAACAGGCGCTTTGCCGGGGTCAGCGCGTCGACAACCAGCGTGCCGGTCGACTTCTGGCGCATGATGACGGTGTCGCCGACCTGGATCTTCTGCAGTTCGGAGGTCAGCGGACCATCCGGCACCTTGATCGAGAAGAATTCCAGCTCCTCGTCCCAGGCCGGGCTGGCGACCGAATAGGCGCGGTACACCGGCTTTTCGGCATTGGGCAGACCGATCATGACGAACTCGCCGGAGCGGAAGCGCAACGACTGCGGACGGGTGATGCGGAACGAGAACAGGCGGTCGGTGTAATGCTTCACCGAGACGACGGTTTCGGCATAGACATTGGCCGGAATCGGAAACTGCAGCGGACGGGCGCCGGCTGTGTTGAGTGCGGATGTGGTGTTCATCAAATCCAACTCTGTCTTGCCCACGCCTGTGCGGGCGCCAAACCGTTTCCTGCGCGCCCAGACCATTCAGGTCCCGGCGAGCCGTTCACACACTCCAAAGCAGTGAGCTCTTGTATCCCAAATTTATTAGTATACAAACGATATTTGTGTCAAGATACCACGCTAAAACAGCTTTCCAAACTGCGGCATATTCGTAGTTCCGCCATTTCGGATTTCGACAATGAAAGAGAATTTTTCGGTGCAACAACCGGATTCCCTGGGTCACGTCGTTGCCGGCATCGATGTTGGCGGAACCTTCACCGACCTCATTTTGATCGACGGAAATGACGGCGGAAAGGTGCATATCGCCAAGACGCCGACGACGGTCGACAACCAGGCGTTCGGCGTGGTTTCAGCGCTGGGCGCCACAGGCTTTGCCATAGACAGCATCGACCTCATCGTGCATGGCACGACCACCACGACCAACGCGGTTCTGGAACGCAGGCTGGCGAAAACCGGCATGATCACCACGCGCGGTTTTCGCGACGTGATCGAGCTTGGCCGCCGCACACGGCCGCAGCCCTACGGCATGACCGGAAGCTTCGTTCCGATCATCCCGCGCGATCTCCGGCTCGAAGTGTCGGAGCGCGTCGAGGCGTCGGGCGCGGTGCGCACGCCGCTCGACGAGGCCGAGATGCGCGACGCCGTGAAGACGCTGATCAGGGCCGGCTGCGAGTCCCTCGTCATCCATTTCCTGCATTCCTACGCCAATCCTAGACATGAGCGGCGCGGGGCCGAAATCGCCGCCGAGCTTTGGCCGAACGGCTACATCACGACTGGCCATGCGCTGCTGTCGGAAGCCCGCGAATTCGAGCGCGGCGTTACCGCCGCGGTCAACGCCTCGGTGCAGCCGATCCTCGAGCGTTATGTCGAGCGGCTGCGCAAGGAATTGGCCGCCAAGGGCTATGCCCGCGACTTCCTGATCATGAACGGCAATGGCGGCATGATCTCGGCCCGTTTCGTCACGCGCGAGTCGGCCAAGACCGTGATGTCCGGCCCGGCCTCCGGCGTCATCGCCGCCGCCTATACGGGCAAGCGCGCCGGCTTTGAAAACCTCGTCACCTACGACATGGGCGGCACCTCGACCGATGTGGCGCTGATCCGGAATGCGGAGCCCGCCGTCTCGAACGAGATCGAGATCGAATATGCGATGCCGATCCATGTGCCGATGGTGGCGGTGCATACGGTCGGTGCCGGCGGCGGCTCCATCGCCCGGGTCGATGCCGCCGGGCTGATCCAGATCGGCCCGGAAAGTGCCGGCGCCAATCCCGGCCCCATCTGCTACGGTCGCGGCGGCCTGGAGCCGACCATCACCGACGCCAATCTGGTACTCGGGCGGCTGGCGCCGAAGAAGCTGCTGGCGGTCGAAAATCCGGTCACCGTCGAGCGCGTCACCGGCATCTTCGAAGACAGAATAGGCAAGGCCGCCGGCCTCTCCGGCGTCGAGGCGGCGGGCGCGGTGCTGCGCCTCGGCAACATGAAGATGGCCGGCGCCATCCGCATGGTCTCGGTGTCGCGCGGCCATGATCCGCGCGATTTCGCGCTGTTCGCCTTCGGTGGCGCCGGACCGCTGCATGCCTCCGCCCTGGCGCGCGAACTCGGCCTGCCCCGTGTGCTGGTGCCGGCCCGTCCGGGCATCACCAACGCGCTCGGCTGCGTCGTGGCCGATCTGCGTCATGACTTCGTCAACACCATCAACCAGCCGGTCGCCGTGCTTGATGAAGCCCGGCTTCGCGAGGTGCTGGAACGTCACCGCGGGGAAGGCGAGGAACTGATCGGCAAGGAAGCGGTGAAGCCGGAAACGATCCGCGTTACGCACTCTGCCGACATGCAGTTTGTCGGCCAGACCCACATCATCAACGTGCCGTTGCCGTCTTCATCGGTGACAAGGCAGGAGTTGCAGGCGCTGTTCGAACAAGCCTATTTCGCCCGCTTCAAGGTCGAGTTGCCGGAGATCCGCGCCAATCTGGTCAACCTCAACACGTCGGTGACGGGCGTGCGGCCGGCAATCGACCTGTCACGGCTGATCGACCCGGCCGGACGTACAAAGACGCTAGACGAGGCGCTGCGCGAGACAAGGCCGGTCTGGTATGCCGGACGCTGGCACGATACGCCCATATACGCACGCGAAAAATTGCCGCTCGATGCCGTTATCCAAGGGCCGGCGATCCTCGAACAGATGGACGCCACCACCGTGCTCGAACCCGGCGACCGCGCAAGATCGGACGCCGACGGCAACATCATCATCGACATTGGCGAGGCCTGAGATGCAAAAGCTCGACGCCATCACGCTTTCGGTCCTGCAGGCAGCCTTGCAGCAGGTCTGCGACGAGATGGATCTCACTTTCTCCCGCGCTGCCTTCTCGCCTGTCATCGCCGAAGCAAATGACCGCTCCGACGGCATCTACTCCGCCGTCGACGGCTCGTTGATCGCACAAGGCAGCCAGGGCCTGCCGGTGTTCGTCGGCGTCATGCAGTATTCGACCAGGACTGTGATCGAGATGATCGCCAACGGCCGCTGCCTGCCGCCTGAGCCGGGCGACATCTATATCGTCAACGATCCTTATCTCGGCGGCACACATCTCATGGACGTGCGCTTCGCCATGCCGGCCTACCGCGACGGCAAGATATTTTGCTGGCTATCGAATACCGGCCACTGGCCCGATATCGGTGGCTCGGTGCCGGGCGGCTTCTCCGCCTCCGCCACAGCCGTCGAGCAGGAAGGCCTGCGGCTGCCGCCGGTCAAGCTGTTCAAGAAGGGCGTGCTCGACACCGAAATCTACGCCATCATCTGCTCCAACATCCGCGTCGCCGACCAGCGCATCGGCGATATAAGAGCGCAGGCCGCAGCACTGCTGATCGGTCAGGACCGGCTCAATGGAATCCTCGATCGTTACGGCGACGAAACTGTCGTCGGGGCGATCGCCGAACTGCGTCGCCGCGCCGCCGAGCAGATGCGCGCCAACATCTCCGCCATTCCCGACGGCACATACAGTTCGAAGGCCTTTGTCGACTCGGACGGCGTGGTCAACGAACCGCTGACCATCGCGCTCGCCGTCGAGAAGCAGGGCGACACGCTGACCTTCGATTTTACCGGCTCGTCAAAACCATGCGCGGGGCCGATGAACAGCGTGCTGGCGACGACATTGTCGTCGGTCTATCTCGCCATGCGCCATATTTTCCCTGATGTGCCGATCAGCGCCGGCGCTTTCGAGCCCCTGATCGTCAAGCGGCCGGAAGGCACGTTCCTCGACGCCAAATACCCGCGTCCCGTCTCCGGCTGTGCGGCTGAAGTCTCGCAGCGCATCGCCGAGGCGGTGTTCGCGGCGATGGTGCAGGCGCTGCCGGAAAAGGTGACGGCCGCGCCCGCCGGCTCCAGCGGCAATTTCGCGCTGGGCGGCAACGATCCGGCGCGCGGCCGCGACTATGTGATGTATCAGATATCCGGCGGCGGCTATGGCGGCAATTCCGGCCATGACGGCCTGACCAATGGCTGCTCGACCATCGGCATTTCGAAATCGCCGCCGGTCGAGATCATGGAGCAGGCCTTTCCGGTTCTCTACCGCCACTATGCCTTGCGCGAAGGCTCCGGCGGCGCCGGCAAGCAGCGCGGCGGTTTTGGCCTCGCCTATGAGGTCGAGATATTGCGAGGAGAGGCGCGCGCGTCCTTCGTCATGGACCATGGCCGTTTCGGCCCGCAAGGCGCGCTCGGCGGCAAGGACGGCGCGGTGAACACGGTGACCGTGTTCCGCGACGGCGAGGCACATGTGCCGCCGCATCTGTCCAAGGAACAGGACATCGCGCTCAAGGCCGGCGACCGCGTGAGGGTCGGCACGCCCGGGGGCGGCGGCTATGGTGATCCGCGTGAGCGCGACCCGAAACTGGTCGCCGAAGACATCAGGCTTGGTTACTACACCGTTGAACAAGCCAAAGAGCTGTTCGGAACCTGACAGCCGACAGGCCCGAGCCGCGTCAGGTCTGCAGCTTGGCCTTCAGCGCATCGGCGAATTTTTGCGCGATCTTCTTGAAGCCGGCGGGATCGGGATGCAGTTCGTTGGCCCAGTCGGCCACCTTCAACGTTCCCTGCGTGTCGACCAGATGGAAATTGTTGTTGGGATCGTCGGCCAGGCGCTTCACCACATCGCGGAACGCCGCCAGCGCGTCGTGAACGATGACCGTGCCCTTGGCGACCGTCCAGTTGCAGAAATCGAGCGACGGTTTCAGCCACGGGCCGACACAGGACGGATGCGCTCCGTTCGGGATCGGAAAATCATAGCAATGGCCAAAGATCGGCACGCCTGGCGCGACGCGGTCGCGCAGCGCGAACAAATCGAGATAGCAGGCCTCGACGATGCCGAGCGCCTTGGTGAAGCGGTTCTTGTTCAGCCCGGGGGCGTGGCCGTCATTGAAGTCGAGGAAGATGCAGAACTGGTCGCCGGCAATGTCGTTGCCACCGGCAGAGAACAGGATGGCATCGGGCTTGCCGTCCAGCCAGTTGGCCTTGTTGCGCAGGGCGGCGATCATGCGCTGCTGCTTGGGCAGCGACATCTCGTCGGTCGCCGCATCGCCATGATGGGCAAGGTTGAGGATGGTCGGCGGCATCGAGCCGATGCGGCGCAGCTGCGCGATCACGTCGGTGTCGACGAACGGAAAGCCGTTGCCGGTGAGCGGATAGTCGAACCAGGAATCGCCCTGCGCCAGCACCACCAGCGGCCGGTTGGCGACGGCCGCCTCGAGATTGCCGGCGCTTTCCCTTGCGGTTTCGAGCCGCTCGATGTTGGCCTGGTGAACCCTGATGCGCTTGGCGATGTCGTCGTCGATGCGCCGTTGCGCGGCTTCCTGCACGAATTCCTGCTGGTCCATCCCCAGGTCCCTCCCATGACCGCCTATGTCCGGCTGAGCATGCGCCGATGTCCATGATCGGTCTGTAATTTAGATCACAGTAAGATTCCTGGGGAAGGACGGCTTGCCGCGCCGTGATCGCCGCAGAGCATGTCGTTTCCGTCTCCGTGGAGTCTGCAAAAGACCATAGACTTCTATCCTTGTTTTCGCGCAATTCCGGACGGGAAACCGCCAACACCTTCCCTGGAATTGCTTAGTCAACGGAGATCAGGAACATGCGTCTTTTCGGTCGTTTCGTGCTTGCCGCGTCCGCCGCCCTGCTGCTTGGGACCGGTGCTGCCTCTGCCGAGAAACTCAGGATCGGCACCGAGGGCGCCTATCCGCCCTTCAACTATGCCAATTCGGGCGGCACGCTGGGCGGCTTCGACATCGACCTCGGCAAGGCGCTGTGTGCCGAGATGAAGGCCGAGTGCGAATTCTCCGTACAGGATTTCGATGGTTCCATTCCGGCGCTGCAGGCCGGCAAGTTCGACGCCATCATCAACATCACCATCACGCCGGAACGGGCCGAGAAGGTCGAGTTCACCCACAAATATTACCAGACGCCGCCGGCCATCGCCGTGCCGAAGGATTCGACCATCGCCGGCACATCGCCGGACGATCTGAAGGGCAAGGTGCTGGGCGTGCAGAGCGCAACCATCCACCAGAATTTCGCCGAGCAGAAATACTCCGGCTCGACCGTGAAAGCCTATCCGACGGGCGACGACGCCCGCACCGACATGGCCAATGGCCGGCTCGACGCGATGATGGACGGCTCGATCATCCTGACCGAATGGCTGAAGAAGCCCGATGGCGCCTGCTGCAAATTGCTCGGCACGCTGACCGCCGATCCGGCCATTCACGGCCCCGGCGTCGGCATCGCCCTGCAAAAGGGCAACAAGGAACTGGCCGACAAGTTCAATGCCGCAATCGAGGCGCTGCGCGCCAACGGCAAGTACAAGGAAATCAACGACAAGTACTTCGCCTTCGACGTCTACGGGGGTTAATCCCTCAGCCAACCCGACCTCGGCAGCGCCACCCGGCGCTGCCGTTTTCATGAGATGACGGAGAAGTTTCTTGGTTGAGCGGCGCTCCCCTTTCTACACCAGCATCGTTGGCCTCGGCGCCACGATGGGCCGGGTCGGCGGCGACTTCGTCTCGGCCAAAACTTATTCCGGCATCGCCGACGAGCATCTGAACACGCGCAAGAATGTCGGCGTGCAGGATCTGAGCACCATGGGCAAGATGGACATCAAGGGGCCGGAAGCGGAGGCGCTGGTCAACCACGTTATCGTCAACGATGCGGCCGCGATGAGCCCCGGCCAGGTGCGCTATTCCACCGTCTGCCGCGACGATGGCGGCATCATGGACGACCTCACCGTGTTCCGGCTGGCGCCTGAGCATTTCATGCTGGTGACCGGCTCGGTCAACCGGCTGAAGATGCTGCCCTGGCTGCAGCATCATGCTGAAGCGCGAAAGGCCTATGTCACCGACATCACCGCGGCCGTCGCCTTCCCGACCATACAGGGGCCGCGCTCCCGCGAGCTGCTGAAAGCACTGGTTTCGGATGCCGATCTCGATGAGTTGAAACGCTGGGCGTTCACTTCAGGGCGCGTCGGCGAGACCAAAGTCCTGATCTCACGCACCGGGGTGACCGGCGAGCTCGGCTTCGAACTGTTCGTGCCGGCGGACGAGGCGACTTCCGTCTGGGACGCGCTGGTGCGGACCGGCGGCGATTTCGGCTTGAAGCCATACGGCGTGCTGGCCATGTTCACGCTCGGGCTGGAAAAGGCCTATCCGGCGCATGGCATCGACATGGACGAGAGCCGTACGCCCTTCCATGTCGGGCTCGATCGCTGGATCAAGTTCGACAAGGGCGAGTTCATCGGCCGCGAGGCATTGCTCAAAATTCGCGACAAGGGGCTCGACGAACGCTGGACCGGGCTGATTCTCGACGGTGACAAGCCGGCCGCGACGGATGCCAGGGTTTTCGCCGACGGCGAGGATGCCGGCGTCGTCACCTACAGCGATCACGGCTATTCCTTAGGCAAAGTTCTGGCGACGGCGCATTTGCGGCTGCCGTTCACCGCCATCGGAACCGAGCTCAGCATCGACATCGACGGCAAGCCGACACGGGCGGTGGTGGCGCCGATGCCGTTCTTCGATCCCGAAGGCGCGAGGCTGCGCGCCTGATTGCTCAGGCCAACTTTGCCAGCAGCCGCATAAAGGTGGCCGCTTCCTTGGCGGTCAGCGGCGCCAGCGTTTCCTGGGTGATGGCGCGGGCCAACGGGATCAGCCGTTCGATCGCCTCGCGTCCCTCTGGCGTGAGGTTGACCAGCAGCCGCCTCTTGTCGACCTCGTGCTTGGTCAGGTCTACTAGGCCTCGCGCCTTCAGCCGGTCGATGACGCCCTTGACCGTCGCCGCATCCATGGCGATCAGCGTGCCCAACTGGTTCTGCGAGGTCTCGCCGACATCGTGCAGCTTGGCAAGTGCAGCGAATTGCGGCGGCGTCAGGTCGCTGATCTGGGCGGCAAAGATCGAGACATGGCGCTGATGCGCCTTGCGCAGGATGAAGCCGACCTGCTCCTGCAGGCGGTAGTCATGTTCGTCGGGCTCTTCGGCCTCGACCAGTTTCAGCAGATTGTCCCCGCCGCTCATCGCAAGCCATCCCAGACCTTGATGTCGCCTGCAGCCAGGCCGCCCATGCGGTCATGCACGCGCGGGCCGCAGCTCATGGCGAGGCAAAACAGGATTTCGTCGGCACGCGGCCCGTCGCTGAGGCCGACCTCCATGGCGTCGAAATGGCTGCGGACATAGGCGGCGTTGGTGTGGCCGAGCGGCACGTCAAGCCGCGAGCCGAAGGCGCCGACCTTGGTTGCCGACGGCACGATCGCCTTGGCGTCGCCCAGCCGCTCGCGCATGGCGTAGCCGCCAGGAACGTGCCACAGCGCGCCGTGCTCCAGCTCCCCCGACGAGCCGACAATGGTGCCCTTGCCGTAGGCGTCGATCTGCTTGATGTCGCCGCCCAATGCGGCAATGAGCTTGTCGGTGAGCAGCAGGCCAAGCGGCTTCAGATCGTCCATGGCGCTCTGCAGTTCTTCGACGTAGCGGCCGGCGAACGGGTTCTTCACCAGCGCCACGGCCGCCGCGCGGCGGCGCGGCGCAGCTGCGACCGGGCCGCCATCGTGAAAAATCTCTTCGGTCAGAACCGCGATCTTGCGGATCGGAAACTCAGGCATGGGCAACTTCCTTCCCTGGATTTTTGTTGGGCGCGGCAAGCGCCATGGAACCACTGATGCGGGCTTCCCCACCTAGAAACAGCGCCGATGCGGCAATCAGGCCGCGCCGGCGAAAATCTTCGGCGACGGCAAGGCCATTGTCCAGCGCCCGCTCCACATCGCCACGCGCGAGCATGCCGACGGCTTGTGTCACCAGCCGCGCGCCGAGATCGCTGTCGGGCGCCAAGTCCTGCGCGGGAATGCGCTTGATGGCGGGATTGCCGGGCAGGTCGACGGCGTTGGCAATGAGTGTCGCGGCCGCATCGGCCTCGGCGCCGGTGTGCGCCAGCACGGTGACGGCGTCGGCAATGCCAAGCGAGAACGAACGGCCGCGCCAGCCGCTGGTGGCGACGCCGCGCACGCCGTCCGCCGAGCGAATGGTGAGGCGGTCGGCCATGCCGTTGCCGGTGCCGGCGATCGCCAGGTTCATCGACTGGCCCTTGCCGATATGGAGGGCGCTGTCGCCGCCATTGTTGACATAGGCCCGGTCGAGCTTGCGACCGGCAAGCAATGCCGAGAGCATTTCGTCGGCTACCGATCCCGCGACGGCGGCCATCGGCGTGATGAAGCATTCCGCCAACGGCATGACGGCTGCTTCCATGCGCCGCGCGGTCGGGCCGGCGAAGGTGCGCGGCGCCAGGAAAAATGCCGGCAGCCGCAATTCGGGAAGCTCCTCGACCAACTCGATCAGGATCGTCTGGAAGCGCTCGATCGCCTGATCGTAGGCGGCACGACACTCAGCCACCTCACCAAAGGCCTCGACGATCAGGTCGATCGGCCCGTGGTTGAGGTGCAGCCGCTTGCCGTCCTGCAGCCAGCGGACTTGCGGGCCTTGCATCAAGAGGCCCCGTTCGAGCCGACGCGGCGCAACTGCGCCAGCGGCGGCCATGGATTGTGGGCCTCGGCACCTGTGCCGCGGCGCGGATTGAGGTATTCGCCGCCTTTGGCAACGATGTCATCGACGCTGCGGATCTCGGCCTCGTAGCCGCCCAGCCTGACATAGTCGTCGCGGCGTAGCGTGAATTCGATCGGCGCCACCAGCGCCGGCGTCGGCACATAACCGAAGGCGCCTTCCGGCACGCGCATGACGTCGACCATCAGCGTAATGCCGCCGCCCGGCCAGACATAGACCGGAGCGCCGCCGACGGTCACATAGGTCTTCAGGCCCTGCACCGAGCGGGTGAGATTGACCGGGTTTTCGGTGACGCCGGCGCGCAGCGAACCGCCGGCGCCGCCAATGAACAGCACGGTGCAGAGCGCCGGCTCGCAATTGTCCTCGATCAGGCCGACCGACTTCTGCAGCCGTTCCGGGAACGGTTTTTCCACAGGCTTCAGATCGCTATCCAGTTCGTAATAGGAGAATTGCTCGCCGGTGGTCGACACCATCAGCAGCGACAGGCCGGGGCGGGCGCCCTTCTTGGCGTTCCATTCGCCGAGGATCGACAGCGGGTCGGAAATCGAGGTGCCGCCCCAGCCGAGGCCGGGCTCGGAGACCTTGAAATAGCGGCCCGGCGTCGAGCGGCGGCCGATGATCTTGATGCCGGTGTCCTGCCAGCCCAGCACCTTGCCGGCCTGATGCTCGGAGACGACGCCGGTGATGTGGTCGTCGACCACCACCACCTCGTCGACAAGGCCGCGCCATTGCGTGGCGAACATGCCGATGGTGGCCGAGCCGCAGCCGACCCGCATGCGGTGTTCCTGCTTGCCGTCGATGACAGGTGGTTTGCCGGCTTCGACGGTGATGGTGGCGCCGCCATCGATGGTCAGTTCGACCGGCTTGCGATTGCACAGACTGAGCATCGCGTCGCAGGTTGCGCGCCCCTCGGCCTTGGAGCCGCCGGTCAGATGATGCACGCCGCCGAGCGACAGCATCTGCGAGCCATATTCGCCTGTCGTGACGTGGCCGATCGGCTCGCCTTGCGCGCGCACGATTGCCGTTTCGGGACCGAGATGGCGGTCGGTATCGATCTTCACCTTGACGCCGCAGTACGAAAAAATGCCCTCGGTGACCACGGTGACGAGGTCGACGCCCTCGACCTCCTGGCTGACGATGAAGGGGGCCGGCTTGTAGTCGGGATAGGTGGTGCCGGCGCCGATCGCAGTGACGAAGCGTCGGCCGGTGTTGACCAGTTCGCCGTCCCATTGCTCGCCCTCGGCGGTGAAGGGCACGACCGCGGCGCCGCTCTCTGCCGCATGGTCTAGGATGGTCAGCGGGTCCATACGCACGATGCGGCCACCGACATTGCCGTAGCGGTCGCAGGCGCCGGTGCGGCCATCGGCGATGTAGCACATGACCGGACAGGCATCGCAGCGGATCTTTTCCGCCACCAGCTTTTCGCCGGGATCGTGGGTTTCGAAGCGTTCGGCAAGCTCGCTCATCGGCGTGCCTCCTTGTCGCGGATGCCATCTTTTTCGCGGATGGCGGCGCGGATGCGCGTCGGCGTCGCCGGAACCTTGGTGATGAGAACGCCGGTGGCGTGGCGTATGGCGTTGAGGATGGCGGGTGCGGTCGGGATCAGCACATGCTCGCCCAGGCCCTTGGCGCCGAACGGTCCCTCCGGATCGGGAACCTCGATCAATATGTGCTCGATCTCAGGCACATCGCCGATGGTCGGGATGAGATAGTCGTGCAAATTCTCGGTGCGGCCGGGGATGTATTCCTCCATCAGCGCCATGCCGATGCCTTGCGCGATCCCGCCTTCGATCTGGCCTTCGACCAGCAGCGGGTTGATCGCCTTGCCGACATCGTGCGCGGCGGTGATTTTCAAGAGCTTCACCGTGCCGAGCTTGAGGTCGACCTCCAGTTCGGCGATCTGCGCGCCATAGCCATAGACGGCGTAAGGCTTGCCCCGGCCCTTGGCGTCGAGCGGCAGCGTCGGCGGGTCGTAGGTTTCCTCGGCGCGGAAGACGTAGCCGTCCGCATCGACATCGAGGGCGGGGAGATCGATGCGCCGAGTGGCTTCGCCCTCGCGAATGACGATCGCCGGGCCGTCCAATTGCAGGCTCGCGTTCTCCGAGACATTGGCAAAACGCAGGATCTTTTCGCGCAAGGCGCGGCCGGCCTTCTCGGCCGCCTTGCCGGTGACAAAAGTCTGGCGCGAGGCCGATGTTTTGCCGGCGTCGGGGCTGATCGCGGTGTCGGCGCTCTTCAGCTTGAATTTTTCCAGCGGCAGGCCGAGTGCGTCGGCGCAGATCTGGGCAATGACGGTGTTGGAGCCCTGGCCGATATCGACGGCGCCCTGATGCAGGATGACCTCCCCCTCTGGCGAGATACCGACCCTTATGGTCGACGGATTGGGCAGCGAGGTGTTGCCGCAGCCATACCAGCAGGACGCGATGCCGACGCCGCGCTTTTTGCTCGTATTGGCATTGTTGAATGTATCTGCGTCGGCCGTCGCGCGAGCCCAATGCGGCCGCAAGGAGTCGAGGCACTCGAATATGCCGACGCCCGACTCCAGTCGCTGTCCGGTAACCGTTTCGGATCCGTTCCGAAGGCAGTTCTTCAGCCGAAAATCGAGCCGGTCCATGCCAAGCTTGCCGGCGAGTTCATCATAGAGCGTCTCCTGCATGATCGTCGCCTGCGGCACGCCGAAGCCACGGAAGGCGCCGGAAATCGGCCCGTGGGTGTGGATGGCGCGGCCTTCGGCGCGGTAGTTCGGCGTCGCATAGGGACCGGAGGCATGCACCGGCACTCGGTTGGCGACGGTCGGGCCCCAGCTGGCATAGGCGCCGGTGTTGAAATCGCCTGTGAAGACCATGCCGGTGACATGGCCCTCGGCATCTACGCCGATGGTCGCCTTCATCTCGGCGGGGTGGCGCTTGGTGGTCGACATCATCGATTCGGTGCGGGTGTAGGCAAGCGCCGCCGGCCGGCCGGTTTTCAGTGCCACAAGGCCGATGAGCGGCTGCAGCGACACGTCGAGCTTCGAGCCGAAGCCGCCGCCGGTCGCGGTCGGCACGATGCGCACCTTGTCGACGGCAAGACCGAGCACCTTTGCCGTTTCGTCACGGTCCATATAGGGGGCCTGGGTGCAGGCGACGACGACCAGCGTGTCGCCGTCCATGTAGGCATGGCCGGCTTCCGGCTCGATATAGGCGTGCTCGACATAGGAGGTGTCGATGGCACCGGACACCGTGTAAGCAGCCTCGCCAAACGCCGCCTCGGGGTCGCCGCGCTCGACAAAGCCCTTGGTCAACAAATTGGCCGGGCGGTTCGCGTGGATGAGCGCAGCCCCTTCTGCCTGCGCGTCGCCGGGCTGCAGAAAATGCGGCAGCTCGGTCCAGCGGACCGGGAAATCCTGGAGGTCGAGATCGAGCATGGCCTCGCGCTCGCCGGCGACCAGCGCCACTGCCTCGCCGCGCAGCCGCGCAAAGCCTTCGGCCAGCGCCGGCTGGTCGGCAAACGGACCGATGACGCCGAAACAGTTTTTTCCCGGGATGTCGGCGGCGGTGAAGACGCCGGCGATGCCGGGATGCGACTTCACCCAGCCCTCCAGGTCGCCGAAGGCGAAGCCGGCATGATAATGCGGCGAGCGGACCACCAGCACGGCCAGCGCATCGGCGGGAAACGCATCGGCGCCGAATTTTTCAGCGCCGGTGACTTTTGGCACGCCGTCGAGCCGGACCGGGGAGGCGCCTACAGCATTCCCTGTGGTTGGCATTCTACGTTCAAAGTTGAATTCCAACGAATGACGTTGGCGCTGCCCCTCACCCTTACCCTCTCCCCGTGAAGAACGGGGAGAGGGGAGCGTCGGCGCTGGAGCACTTCCCTTCTCCCCGTCACTATACGGGGTGAAGGTGCCGGCAGGCGGATGAGGGGCAGCGCCGTCGGTCGACGTCTCGAACCGTCCCGCATCCATCACTGCCGCAATGATCTTTCTGTACCCGGTGCAACGGCACAGGATGCCACCCAGCGCATCCTGCACCTCGGTCTCGGTCGGATTCGGCGTGCCATCCAGCAGCGCCGTTGCCGCGACCAGCAGCGCCGGCGTGCAGATGCCGCATTGCGCGGCGCCATGTGCCAGGAAGGACGCCTGCAGCGCCGAGAGCCGGCCATCGGCGAGGCCTTCGACGGTCGTTACGGACGTCCCGGCTGCGGAGGCCGCCGGCATCAGGCAGGCGCAGACGGCGTCGCCGTCGACCAGCACCGTGCAGGCGCCGCAATCGCCGGCGTCGCAGCCGACTTTGGTGCCGGTCAGCTGCAATTCATCGCGCAACACCTGCGACAGCCGGCGCAACGGCGGCACATTGACCGAGACGGCGCCGCCATTGACCGCGAAGACGATGTCTACGCGCTCGGGGCCGAAACCCGGCACGAGATCAGGCAGGGCTTCAATCATCTCGGAGTGGCTCATGCCGCCACCATGCTGTTGTCGTTCGTCAGCCCGCAAGCCCCCAGCACGGCGCGGGCGACAAGCTCGCGCGCTGCGTCGAGCCGGTATTCGGCGCTGCCGCGCACGTCGGCAATCGGCGAGAGCTCGGCCATCGGCGCGGACAGGAGCGCATCGGCGAGTGCCGGGCCGACAGGCTTGCCCACCAGCACGGCTTCGACAGCGGCGAGCCGCCTGGCGACGGCCGAGCAGGACCCGACCGCGACAGCGGCTTCCATGACTATGCCACTCTCGGCAACGAGGCGCGCCGCCACCATGGCGATGGAGATGACGAGGTAGCGCCGCGCACCGAGCTTGACGAAGGCCGACGTGCCGGCAGAGGCCCGCTTCGTGATGCGGATGCCGGTGACCAGTTCGCCCGGCAGCAAAGCGGTGCGGCGGTTGCCGAGAATGAACTCCTGCAGCGGCAGATGACGCGTCGCGGCTGCAGAGCGCAGCTCGACCTCGGCGTCCAGCACCAGCAGTCCCGGAACGCCATCGGCGGCAGGCGAAGCATTGCAGAGATTGCCGGCGATCGAGGCGACATTCTGGATCTGCAGGGAGCCCACTTCGCGCGCGGCGTGCTTCAGCGCATCGAAAGCCGCCGGCAATGGATGGCGGACAAGGTCGGTCCAGGTGGTGCGGGCGCCCAAAACCCAATGGGTTTCGGTCTCGGCAATGCCGCGCAGCGAGACCAGGCCGTTAATATCGAGAACATTGTCGCGGAACGGTTTGGCGCCCTGCGCCGGATAGAAATCGGTGCCGCCGGCAAGCACGCGCCAGGCGCCCTCGCCCAGCAGAGCGAGCGCCTCGTCGAGCGTGGCGGGTTTCGCGTAACGGATCACCCTTTGCCTTCCAAAAAAATAGGCCTTCCCATTGGGGCCTTCAAAGGTGGGGACTTCCCGAACCCCGCCAGTGTCTGATCAGGCCAAATTCATTCGTATGCAAATGATATCAAGCTGGCGGAAATTGTCAAAGCCGGAGTTTAAGGGAACCCGGCCGCCATGCATTTGTTACGTCCGCGCACGATCCCCAAAAATCGGAATCGATTTTCGGAAAGGATCCTGCGCAAGGTAAAGTGCTACAGCGTCCTTTGCGCGTCCGAAGGGGACGCGCGGCGCTGTAGGAGGTTGACGCAGGCGGCCATCCGGTCAAGTTTCTGCATCCGGTCGCATCAGCGGCGTATTTCACTCGATCCCCCGTTCGAGACGTAGAAGAGGAGAGGCGCCATGGCCGACGAAGCGCTTGTTGTCATTGACCTGCAAAACGACTTCTGCCCCGGCGGCGCGCTGGCGGTTGCCGGCGGCGACGAAATCGTGCCGCTGGTCAACGATCTGATCCGGCATGCCGAGCATGTCGTGCTGACGCAGGACTGGCACCCGGCCGGACATTCGAGCTTTGCCTCCAGCCATCCGGGGGCGCAGCCCTTCAGCGCAATCGAGATGCCCTATGGGCCGCAGACGCTGTGGCCGGACCATTGCATCCAGGGCAGCCTCGGCTCGGATTTTCACTCGGGGCTCGCCTGGACCAAGGCCGAGCTGGTGATCCGCAAGGGATTTCGCCCTGATATCGACAGCTACTCCGCCTTCTTCGAGAACGACCACAAGACGCCGACGGGGCTCGCCGGCTACCTCAAGGAGCGCAGCATCGACAGTGTGACCCTGGTTGGCCTGGCGACCGACTTCTGCGTTGCCTTTTCGGCCCTCGACGCGGTCAAGCAAGGCTTCAAGACGACGGTGCGGCTCGACGCGTGCCGCGGCATCGATCTAAACGGTTCGGTCGAGGCGATGCTGAAGAGGATGCGCGATGCCGGGGTGAAGCTCGAAGACCCGATCTCGGAGTGACTGGATCGTGACGCATCGAGGGGGCTGCACACAGTTGGGGAAGGCTTTCGCGGCAGGTGTACTCGCTTCCGCTGTGTCTCCGCAAATGGCCTTCGCGGCCGAGGCCCGCGGCCTGCCCGATGCTGCCATGTCGCTGTGGTGGGCGCTGCCTTTCGCCGGCCTGCTGCTCTCGATCGCCACCGGACCGCTGCTGTTCCACCATGTCTGGGAGCATCATTACGGCAAGATCGCCGCCGGCTGGGCAGCGCTGGCGGTCATCCCGCTGATGGTTGCATTCGGCGTTCCGGTAGCCGGTGAAGCCGTGCTGCACACGCTGCTCACCGAATACATGTCCTTCATTATCCTGCTGTTCGCGCTCTACACCATTTCGGGCGGCATCCTTGTCGCCGGCAACATCCATGGCACGCCGCTGGTCAATGCCGGGCTGCTGCTCGTCGGGGCGATGCTGGCCTCGGTGATCGGCACCACCGGCGCCTCGATGATCCTGATCCGGCCGATGCTGCGCGCCAACGACAACCGGCAGTTCAACGCCCATGTCGTCATCTTCTTCATCTTCCTGGTGTCCAACATCGGCGGCTCGTTGACGCCCTTGGGCGACCCGCCATTGTTCGTCGGCTTCCTGCGCGGCGTCGACTTCTTCTGGACGTCGGCGAACCTCTGGCGCGAGACGCTGTTTACCGGCGGCCTGGTGCTGCTTGTCTTCCTGGCCATCGACATCATGCTGCATCGCCGTGAAGGGGGCGCGCCGAAGATCAAGGATCCGACGCCGGATACGAAGGTGCGCCTTCGCGGCCTGGCCAATCTGCCGTTGCTGGCCGGCGTCATTGCCGCGATCCTGCTTTCAGCTGCCTGGAAGCCGGGCGTGACTTTCTCCATCCTCGGCGTCGGCCTCGAACTGCAGAACCTGGTGCGCGATGCCATCATCCTGGCGCTCGCCGGGCTGTCGCTTGTCGTTTCCCTCAAGAGCCATCGCGAGGCCAACGGCTTCACTTGGGGCCCGATCGCGGAGGTGGCAAAACTGTTTGCCGGCATCTTCATCTGCATCGTGCCGGTCATTGCCATCCTTCGCGCCGGCCATGACGGCGCGCTGGCGCCGCTGGTGGCGCTGGTGACGTCACCCACCGGCCAGCCCAATGATCTCGCCTATTTCTGGCTGACCGGCGGGCTGTCGTCCTTCCTCGACAATGCGCCGACCTATCTGGTGTTTTTCGAACTCGCAGGCGGCGACGCGCGGCACCTGATGACGGAGGCGGCCTCGACGCTGGCCGCGATCTCGGCCGGCGCGGTGTTCATGGGCGCCAACACCTATATCGGCAATGCACCCAACTTCATGGTCTACGCCATTGCCCGACACCGCGGTGTGAAGATGCCGGGCTTCTTCGGCTACATGGCGTGGTCGGGCCTGGTGCTGATCCCGATCTTTTTGATCGCCGGGTTCCTGTTTTTCGGCTGATCAGCCGACGCCGACATAGCGCCTGACTGCCGATGGGTCGGCGCGCAATTGCTCGACATCGACGGTCTCGCGGTTGCGGCCGTTCTCGATGAAGCAGACGCGGTCGGCGACGGACAGCACGGCGTCGACGCGCTGTTCGACCAGAATGGTGGAGACACCTAGCTCACGCAGCTTCACCACCGTCTCGCGGATCTTGGCGATCATCGACGGCATCAGCCCCTCCGTCGGCTCGTCTAGCAACAGCACCTGCGGCTCAAGGCAAAGCGCACGGGCCATGGCCAGCATCTGCTGCTCGCCGCCGGACAAAGTGCCGGAGCGCTGGCGCAGCCGCTGGCGCAGCAGCGGGAAGAGATCGAGCACGCTCTCGCGCGTCGCTCTGCCCTTGCCGCGCGCCATCAGACCGATCTCGATGTTTTCCGCCACCGTCATCTCGGCGAACAGCCGCCTGCCTTGCGGTACATAGGCGACGCCGGCCTTGGGCACCTCATGCGCCGGCAGGCCGGTCAACTCCTTGCCGGCGAGCCGGATCGAGCCGGCGCTCGACGGAACCAGCCCCATGATTGCTTTCAGCGCCGTCGTCTTGCCGGCGCCGTTGCGACCGAACAGGCACAGCACCTCGCCCTTGTTGAGCACGAGATCAAGCTCGTAGAGCACCTGAACCTCGCCATAGAAGCAATCGAGCCTGGAGATGGTCAGCGCTTCAGTCTTGTGGGCTTCAGTCTTGGGGGCCTCAGTCTTGGGGGCTTCGCTCATGGCGCCGTCCCCAGATAGGCTTCCTGCACCTGTGTGTTGGCGCGAACCTGTTCGGGCGTGCCTTCGGCCAGGATCCTGCCGGCGTTGAAGACCGTGATGCGGTCGGCCAGCTGCATGACGACCGGCATGTTGTGCTCGATCAGGAGCACGGTGGCGCTCTTGGCAATCTCGCGCACCAGTCCGATGAAATTGTCGATCTCGCTGTCGGCCAGCCCCTGCGTCGGCTCGTCGAGGATCAAAAGCCGCGGCTTAAGCGCCAGGCCCATCGCGACTTCCAGCAGGCGCTGGTGGCCGTAGGAAAGCTGGCCGGCCGGCATATGGGCGCGGCCGGCAAGTCCGGTGCGTTCCAGCGCGGCCATGACGCCGGTGCGCACCGCACCTTTCGAGCGGCCATCGGTCAGCGTGCGCTGCACCGGCAACGCGACATTATCGTAGGCAGAGAGGTTGGCGAAGACGCTGGTGATCTGGAAGGTGTAGGCAATGCCCTGGCGCACCCTGAGATAGGCCGGCTGGCTGGTGATGTCGGCGCCGTCGAAGACGATCATGCCGGACGATGGCTGAATGCGGCCGCTGACCAGGCTGACGAAGGTGGTTTTGCCGGCGCCATTGGGGCCGATGACGGCGCGGATCTCGCCCGGCATCAGCTGAAAATCGACACCGTCGACGGCGCGCAGGCCGCCGAAACTGCGCGCCAGGCCTTTGGTGGTCAGCAACGGCATCATGGGAGCCACCCGAGCCAGCGCTGGCGGATGGTGCCCAGAATGCCTTTGGGGAAAAACAGCACCAGCAGGATGAGCGCAATACCGACGATCAGGAGATAGGCGGAGGTGTAGCCGCTGGCGGTGTCGATGACATAGTACATGAACACCGTGCCGAGCAGCGCGCCCAGCGTCGTGGCGGCGCCGCCGAGCAGCACCCAGAGCAGCGGCAGGATGGAATACTGCACCGAGGCAAAGCTCGAGCCGACATAGCCGAACAGCAGCGCATAGGCCGCACCCGAGGCGGCGCAGATGGTGCCGGAGACGACGACGGCGATCAGCTTGTTGCAGAAGGTGTCGTAGCCCAGCATTTTCGTGCGCTCCTCGTTCTCGCGCACCGCGACCAAAACGCGGCCATAACGGGAGCGGACGATGGCGAGGGTGATCAGCAGCACGACCGAGAACAGCGCCAGCGCGCTCATGTAGCGCACGGTCGGGTTGGTGAGGTCGAGCGATGTCGCGCCGAAGGCCAGAACCCGCGCGGGCTGCGGCACCACCAGACCCTGGTCGCCGCCGGTCCAGGCGGCGAAATAGAGGATGGTGAGGTAAAACACCTGCGCGAACATCATGGTGACGATCATGAAGGCGACGCCGGTGGTGCGCAGCGCCAGCAGGCCGATCACCAGTGCCAGCAGCGCGCCGCAGGCGATGCCGCCGAGGAAAGCGAAAGGCACGTTCCAGCCGAGATGGATGACGGCGAGACCAGCGCCATAGAGCCCGGCGGCGAAGAACATGGCGTGGCCGAGGCTGAGCAGGCCGACATAGCCGAACAGCATGTTGTAGCCCATGGCGAACACCGCCAGCACCATGATGCGGGCGACGAGGCCGTGATGATAATCCGGCAGGACGAAGCTCAGGGCGAACAGCAGCGCGATGACGCCGAGATGCAATGCATAGGCTTTTGCCGGCGAAGCATCACTCATCGCGGCGCCTGCCCGAACAGGCCCTGCGGCCGGAACACCAGCACCATGGCCACCAGCAGCGTGGCGATGATCTTGGCCAAAGTCGGCGAGAAGAACACCGAGATGATGCCGTCGGACAGCCCGATCAGCACGGCGGCGACGACGGTGCCGCGCAGCGAGCCGAGGCCGCCGATGATGACGACGATGAAGGACAACAGCAGCGGGTCCTGTCCCATCAGATAATGCGCCTGACTGGTCGGCACGATCAGCACGGCGGCGATGGCCGCCAGCATGGCGCCGAGCGCGAAGACGCCGGCATAGACGCGGGCGACCGGAATGCCGAAGGCCTGCGCCGTCTCGCTGTCATATTGGGTGGCGCGCATGATGAGGCCGATCTTGGTGCGCGTCAGCACCAGCCAGGTGGCGATGAGCAGAAGGGCCGAAGCGGCAATGATCGACAGCTTGTAGCCGGAATAGCCGAACCAGGGCAAAAGGATGCGGTAGCTGAAGGGCGGCTCCACCGGGCGCGCTTCCGGGCCATAGAAGCTCAACGCCAGCTGCTGGATGATGTAGAGCATGCCGATCGTGGCGACGATGGTGGCTTCCGGATTGTAATTGAGCCGGCGCAGCACAAGCCGCTCGGCTACCAGCGCAATGGCGCCGACAATCAGCGGCGCAATCACCAGCGCCGCCAGGAAGCCGAGCGTGGGATGGCCGGGTATCGCCGTCGAGATCGCCCAGGCCAGCACCGCGCCCAGCATGAAGAACTCGCCATGGGCGACGTTGACGACGCGCATGACGCCGAACACCAGCGACAGCCCAAGCGCCGTCAGCGCCAACACGGCTGAGGTGACAAGGCCTTCGAGGGCGGCGAGGAGGAGATGGGGTCCGAAATGCATTCAGGGCGCCCTTACCCTCCCCTTGTGGGGAGGGTGACCGCGCAGCGGTCGGGTGGGGGTTGGGCACGGGCCGTCGCGACCCCCACCCCGTCTCGCAAGCTTCGCAAAAGTGCGAAGCTTGCGTGCCGACCCTCCCCACAAGGGGGAGGGTAAGGCGCCTCACAGCGCCTGCGTCGTATAATCCCCTTCGGCCTCGTAAAGCCCGTCCTCGATCTTGGTCTTGTGGACGACCTTCATCTTGCCGCCTTCGACCTTGGAGATGTTCTGGATGCCAAAACACTGGTGGATCTTGCCGTTGAAGGTCTTGGGGCCTTGCGGATGCTCCGGGCCTTCGGCGAATTCGGTCAGAGCCTCGGTCGCCTCGACCAGCTTGGCGCGGTCTTCCGGGCCCTTGTAGCCGGCATCTTCCATCGCCTTCTTAACGACATAGAGCGTCTCCCAGCAGCCGAACATGTGGGCGGCGGTGGAGACGTCCTTGGGGTCGCCGACGGCAGCCCCATTGTCGTCGATGCCGACAGCGGCGCGGTAGGCTTTCTGGGCGGCCGAGTCATTGGCCTGCGCATAGCGCGGCGAACCTTCCCAGAAATGGCTGCCGTCCAAAAATTCGAGGCCGGGGCTGTTGATGTCGGTGGCTTCGAGCGAATCGATGAAGCCGAACAGTTGCGGCCGGTTGGAGCCGTAGAACTCGCCGAGTTCCTTGACGAAGGTGAGCACGGCCGGGCCGACCATCACGTGGTAGATGACTTCGGTCTCGGCGGGTATCTGCGGGAAGTATTTCGTGAAAGACGACTCTGTCGGCGGGATGGCGATCTGGGCGATGACCTCGGCGCCTTGCGCCTTCAGCGCCGGCGGCAGGTAGTCGCGATGGTCGTAGCCGAAGGCGAAATCCGGGAAGATCTGCGTCACCTTCTTGCCGGCATTGGCCGCGATCCACGGCGCCATCGACTGGATCTGGCTCTTCACATCGGTGATGCCAGGCTGGAAGACATAGCGGTTGAGCTTGGTCGAAGCGACGTGGTGGCCTTCGCTGACGACGAAATACGGGATCTTGTTTTCGCCGGCGGCCGGCGCCGAGCCGATCACCACATGCGAGAACAGCGTGCCGAAGACGATGTCGGTCTTGTGCTGGGTGGCGAACTTGCCGACCACCTCGGCGCCACGGCCGGGATCGGTGCCGTCATCCTCGATCACCAGTTCGACAGGCCGGCCGTTGATGCCGCCGGCGTCGTTGATCGCCTTGACCGCCGCGGCACTGGTCTTTTCATACCAGCGGCCATAGGCGGCGCCGATGCCGGTGCGGTGCGACTGGAAGCCGATCTTGATTGGCGCTGAACTCTGCGCCTGGCTGTAGCGGACAAAGCCGGGCGCGAGCGTCAACCCGGCGCCGGCGGCGAGACCTTTCAGCGCGGTGCGGCGGCTAAGGGTGGATTTGGAGAGATCGAAAAACCCATTCTTGTCAGTCACGGCAGTTCCCCTGTTTTTGAGTTTTGACTGTCTGTAACGAGGCAAGGCCACTCCCTTGCAGGAGGGGCAGAAATTGCATGTGTACAAACTAAATCACCAAAGCACAGAGCTTGCAAGCGGGCTTTCCGCAAAGGCATGTGGATCAGCTTGTCTCATCCGGCCGTCGGCGTGGCAAGCAACCACAGGCCGAAGATCGTGTAGGCAATCATCAGCATGGTGAGCGGCAACTGGCTGAGGGCGGCGCGCGATGGCACCTGGTGCAGTCGCCAGGCCATTCCATGGGCAACGAGCACCGCCAGCATGTGCCCGGCGATGATGATGCCGGCCTGCAGGTTCCACAGCCACCAGGCGGAGTCGGCCCCGGCGACGATGCCGGCCTCGATCTGCATGTCGGCGGCGCCGAACAGGTCCCATCCCAGCGCGAACGGGTCGGACAGAGCGGCGATCGCATACTGGCCGTCGACCAGCAGCGCCGTCAGATAGTGCGCGACATGATAGGCGAGCGCGATCGGTACGATCGACCAGACCAGCAGCCCGGCGGCCTCGCCGTGGGAATGTCGGCTGCCGGCAAGGCGCTGGCCGAGTATGACGGCCAGCAGGAATGCCGCCGCCAGCAGAACGAAGGTCAGCACGAGGCCGAAGCTGCTAATGCCGATGAGCGCGGTGCGGCCGGGATATTCCAGCGGGTTGATGCCGAACAGGCCGAGCCAGAAGAAGGTTTTCGACAGGCCGTCGAAGGACACCGATGACAGGCTGAGCAGCAGGAAAGCGATGCCGCTTGCCGGCAGGGGTGCCGCGCCGAGCAGTTTTGAGCCCGGCCAGCAGAGAGCGAGCCGCCCGTGTTCATCGCGCTCGACAAGGGCGAAGCGCGCCACCATGGCGAAGAACACCGTCAGGAATTCGCCGCGCCGGCTCCAATCGCGGTAGCCGAAGGCGAGCATGGCGATGAAGGTAAGCAACCAGTAGAGGCCGGCGGCATAGGCCAGCCGCGCCGGGTCGTCGGGCGCCGGGTCGATCAGCTCGAACCAGGCGAAGGCGAAGAACAGGATAACGGCTGGCCAGCAGCCGAGCCATGAAGGCAAACGCGATTCCTGTCCCTCACCGCCACGAAGCTTGAACAGGCGGCTTACGATCCGCCACGGGCCATACCATGGGTTCAGCCACGACCAGAGATCGCCGAACAGGCCTTGCGCGATGGCAAGGCCGACCCAGAGCAGCGTCCAGATGGTTAGCGGCAGCGGATTGGAGAGCGGATCGCGGCTGCCGAACAGGCCGGCGGCGTTGAGCGTTGCGAAGCCGGCAAAGGAGATGAGGCTGATGATTGTGCGAGGGGTGTCGGCGAATGGGAAGAGCGGCAGGCGGCGGCGCCAGAAGCGGTGGAGGGTTGCGGGTGGCAGCAGGGCGAGAACGAGGAAGCTTACCGCGACGGCAAGCGCGCCGCCGGCGATGTAGTAGCCGGTCGGCAGGAGGAGGACGTGACCGCGGTCGGAGGCGTGCGCGAGGGCGGGGGTGGGGAGGAGTGTGAGGGTGGTGGTGATAAGGGTTGGCCGGTGACAGCCGCGCTCTACGACGCCCCCCTCTGTCCTGCCGGACATCTCCCCCTCAAGGGGGGAGATTGGCAGTTGCCCTGCCGGCGCTTCCTTTGCAACGTCGGAGATTAGCGAAGGCGGAGATGACGGGGTAATCTCCCCCCTTGCGGGGGAGATGTCCGGCAGGACAGAGGGGGGTGGGCGGGAACTCACGCTATCGCGATTTCCATTTCGTCCAGCAAGGCACCCGCCGACCCTCAAACCTTGACCAGCTGCTCCACGCGATCCTTCGCCCCAAAAATCCGGAGATAGCGCTCGATCTCCTTCTTGTCGCCCGTCGCTTTCGCCGGATTGTCCGACAGCTTCACCGCCGGCCGGCCATTGGCCTCCGTCACCTTGCAGACCAGCGATATCGCATCCAGGCTGTTGGTTTCGGTCGGCGCGCAGGCTTCGAAATCGTTGGTGAGGTTGGTGCCCCAGCCGAAGGACATGCGCACCTTGCCCTTGAAGTGCCTGTAGGTCTCCTCGATGGTTTCGACCTCGAGACCGTCGGAGAAGATCAGCAGCTTCTGCCTGGGGTCCTTGCCCTTCTCGCGCCACCAGTCGATGATTTTTTCGCCGCCTTCGATCGGCGGCGCGCTGTCGGGGCGGAAGCCGGTCCAGTCGGCGACCCAGTCCGGGGCGTCGCGCAGGAAGGATGCGGTGCCGAAAGCGTCGGGCAGCACGATCAGCAGGTTGCCGCCGTAGTAGCGCTGCCAGTCCTGCAGCACCTTGTAGGGCGATTCCTTCAATTCCTTTTCCGACTTGGCAAGGGCGGCAAACACCATCGGCAATTCATGCGCGTTGGTGCCGAGCGCTTCGAGGTCGTTGTCCATCGCCAGCAGCACGTTGGAGGTGCCGGTGAAGGCTTCGCCAATACCTTCCTTGAGCGCCTCGACGCACCAGCGCTGCCACAGGAAGGAATGGCGGCGGCGGGTGCCGAAATCGGAGATGCGGATGCCGGGCAGCGCCTTCAAGCGTTCGGTCTTGGCCCACATCTTCCCCTTGGCGCGTGCATAGAGCACGTCAAGCGCGAAGGGACCGAAGGCGCGCATGGCGGCGCGGGAACGAAGCTCATTGATGATCGCCAGCGCCGGGATTTCCCATAGGGTGGTGTACATCCAGGGACCGCTGAAGGAGAGCTCGTACTGACCGTCGCGCTTGGACAGCTCGTAGTCGGGCAGCCGAAAACCTTCCAGCCAGGCGAGGAATTCCGGCTCGAAGATCTGCTTGCGGCCATAGAAATTGTTACCGCCAAGCCAGATCATCTCCTTTTTGGAGAAGCGCAGCGTGCGGGCATGGTCGAGCTGGTCGCGCAATTCGCCTTCGTCGATGTCGTCGGCAAGCCGCACCGAGGTAGTGCGGTTGATCAGTGAAAAGGTGGCGTCGACCTTGGGGTACATGCCCCAGATCATCTGCAGCATCAGAAGCTTGTAGAAATCGGTGTCGAGCAGGCTGCGGACGATCGGGTCCAGCTTCCAGGTGTGGTTGTAGACGCGCCGCGCTATATCGGTTCTTGCCATGTCCTGCCGTCGCCTTCGCTGCTCACGTCTGTCTTACGCAATTCCGGACGGGAAACCGCCGCACAGTTTTCCTGGAATTGCCGGGCAAGAGCTTATTAGCATTGAATTTTTGAAAGCGCTTCCCGCTTTCCGGGCTGGCCCGACAAAAAGCAGTCGCTCCCGGTCCAGCCTCAACTCTTGGCGCCCACCACCCGCAGCGCCGGACGCTTCCGGCGGCTGCCGATGCGGCCGGCCACCGGCGCGTCGGCGCGGCTGTCGGCCTGTTCCTTTTCGGCAAACAGCCAGTCGACGAACAATTGCACGATCGGCGCTGAACGCATCTCGTTGCGGCAGACGACATAGAAATCGTCGACCGCCGGCACCGACAGGCTGAACGGCGCCACCAGCAGGCCCCTGGCGAGCAGCATGCTGGCGGTGACGGAATCGCCGAGCGCCACGCCATGTCCGTGCACCGCGGCTTCGATCGCCGTACGGGCGTCGCCGAGATGGTGGCGGCGGCCACGTTCGAGGTCGAGCCCATCGGCGGCGGCCAGCCAGGTGTGCCATTCGCGGCCATCATCGCCATGCAGAATGACATGGCCAGCAAGATCCCGGCAGATGCGGAGCGGCCGGTTGTTGATCAGCGTCGGGCTGACCACCGGGAACAGTTCGAGGCCCGACCATTTGCGCATCCAGCAATCGGTCCAGCTGCCGTCGCCATAGAGCACGCAGACATCGACCTGTGGGGCGCGGATGTCCTTGGGGTCGTTGGACGGGATCAGCGTCAACCTGATATCAGGATATTGCGCCATGAAGCTGCCGAGCCGCGGCGTCATCCACAGAAGCAGCAGCGCCGGCACGCAGGAGACCGACAGCGTACCGGCGCTGGCTGGCCTGGTCATGCGCTGGGTGGCGGCGGCGATGCCGTCGAAGGCGGTCGAGACCGCCGGCAGCAATTCGGCGCCGTGCGGGGTGAGCTTTACCCGCTGTCCGGTGCGTTCGAACAGTTTTACGCCGAGTGATTGCTCGAGAGCCTTGATCTGGTGGCTGATCGCGCCGTGGGTGACGTTTAGCTCACTCGCCGCCTTGGTCAGCGAGGCATGCCGCGCCGTCGCCTCGAAGGCGCGCAAGGGATTCAAGGGGGGCAGACGCTTGGCCATGAGCAACCAGATACTCTGTGAGATTTTCTCACAATCAGCACCGTAACAATATCAATTGATTTTTCAATGCGGCTGCCGGACACTTTGGCAGGTCAACAGCATCAATGACGTGAAATCTACAGGCAGCCAGGGGGACAGCGACCCGGCCGGATAATGGTCAGTTTGCAGACGCTGCCGCATGCATCAGCCCGCAGGAGGAGACCGACATGGGTTATGACAGAGGCAAGCTCGACGCGCTGCGACGCAAATATGGAGAGAGCCATGGCGGCGAGATGTTCGACCCGAAGTTCCGCAAGGTCGCCGACAAGATCTTCTCCAAGAGCGGCACCCGACTCGCGCCCTATGCCGGCATCCCGACCTTCCTCGCCGCGCCCTATCGCGAAATCGCAGCCGACAATCCCGATTTCGGCGATTTGCAGGTGGCGATCATCGGCGTGCCGATGGATCTCGGCGTCACCAACCGGCCCGGCTCGCGCTTTGGACCCAGGGCGCTGCGCGCCATCGAGCGCATAGGCCCTTACAATCATGTGCTGGAATGCGCGCCGACGCATGAGCTGCGCGTCGCCGACATCGGCGATACGCCGTTCCGCAGCCGCTACCGGCTGGAGGTCAGCCACGAAGACATCGAGCGCCGCACCAACCAGATCGTCGATGCCGGCGTGCTGCCGCTTTCGGTCGGCGGCGACCACTCGATCAGCCATCCGATCCTGAAGGCGGTCGGCAAGAAGGCGCCGGTCGGCATGATCCATATCGACGCCCATTGCGACACAAGCGGGCTGTTCGACATGACCAAGTTCCATCATGGCGGACCGTTCCGCAACGCGGTGCTGGACGGCGTGCTGGACCCGACCCGCACTATCCAGATCGGCATCCGCGGCTCGGCGGAGTATCTGTGGGAGTTCACCTATGAATCCGGCATGACGGTCGTGCATGCCGAAGAGGTGACGGGTCTCGGCATCCCGGCCATCATCGAGAAGGCGCGCAGAATAGTCGGCGACGGCCCGACCTACATTTCCTTCGACGTCGACAGTGTCGATCCGGCCTTCGCGCCGGGTACCGGCACGCCGGAAATAGGCGGCCTGACGACGCGCGAGGTGCTCGAACTGCTGCGCGGCTTGAAAGGTCTCAACATTGTCGGCGGCGATGTCGTCGAGGTGGCGCCGCAATATGACGCGACCACCAACACCGCCCATGTCGGCGCCCAGGTCCTGTTCGAGATCCTGAGCCTGATGGTGTTCAGCCCGGCGATCACCGGCAAGGGGGCCTGACGGATTTCACATGCAAAGGCGGCCGCCGCGCTGGAGCCGGCGGCCGTTTCCAAAACAAACAAGCTTCCAGAAGGGGAATACCAATGACAATCCAAATGAAATCAACCATCGCCGCCGCGCTGATGCTCGCCGGCCTCGGCTTCGCCTCCCCGGCCAATGCCGACGCCGTCGACGACATCACCAAGGCCGGCGCCATCAATGTCGGCATCTTCTCCGACTTTCCGCCCTTCTCCTCGGCCAGCGCCGATATGAGCATCAAGGGCTATGACGTCGACGTCGCGCAGGCGATCGCCGATTCACTTAAGGTGAAGCTCAATCTGGTCAGCGTCACCGGCCAGAACCGCATCCCGTATCTCACCGACAAGCGCGTCGATATCCTGATGAGCGTCGGCTATTCCAAGGAGCGCGAGGAGGTGATCGATTTCGCCGCCGCCTACGCGCCCTATTACATCGCCGTCATCGGTCCGGCGGCGCTCTCCGTCAAAGGCAAGGAAGACCTTGCCGACAAGTCGATCGCCGTAAATCGCGGCACGCTGGAGGATACG
Organism: Mesorhizobium sp. M1078; assembly: GCF_040318615.1. NCBI lineage: Bacteria > Pseudomonadati > Pseudomonadota > Alphaproteobacteria > Hyphomicrobiales > Phyllobacteriaceae > Mesorhizobium > Mesorhizobium sp. M1078. The sequence continues at coordinate 54,879 of NZ_JAMYMP010000012.1, read as the reverse complement.
TCGCTGACCGAGGCGGCGCCGGCATCGGCCGACATCAAGCGCTTCGACAACTACAACTCCGTCATCCAAGCCTTCATCTCCGGCCAGACGCAGCTGATGGTGGTCGGCAATGATGTCGGCGCGCAGGTGCTGGCCAAGCAGGACGCGCTGAAGCCGGAGCAGAAGTTCCAGCTTTTGACCTCGCCTTCGCATATCGGCCTCAACAAGAAAGAGGACCGGCTGAAGACGGCGGTCAATGATGCGGTTGCCAAGATGCTGGCCGACGGCAAGCTCGATGAGAGCTCGAAGGCCTGGCTGAAGACGCCGCTCAATCCCGACAACCTCAAGGATTGAGTTCTCGTGGCCTTTGCCTGGCTCCCAGGTGCTGTGGGCGACATCGCGCGCGGCGCGGCCACGACGATTCTGTTGATCGTCGTGACCACGCTCGTGGGCACGCTGCTCAGCATCCTGGGCGCTGCCGGCCGGCGCAACGGCCCGGTATTCGTGAAGCGCGCCATCGCGGTCTATGTCGAGGTGATGCGCAACACGCCGTTCCTGGTGCAGCTGTTCTTCATCTTCTTCGGCCTGCCCAGCCTCGGCATAAGGCTCGATCCGATCCTGGCCGCCATGCTGGCAATGACGCTCAACATGGCGGCCTACACGATTGAAATCGTCGGCGCCGGCCTCGATGCCGTGCCCGGCGGACAGACGGAAGCCGCCTTGGCACTCGGGCTTCGGCCACGCCAGGTGTTTGTCAAGATCGTGCTGCCGCAGGCGCTCAAGGTGATCTACCCGGCGCTGACCAGCCAGATCGTCATCATGATGCTGGAATCGGCCGTGGTGTCGCAGATCGCCGTGCGCGAGCTGACCTATGAGGCCGACATGCTGCAAGCCCTCACCTTCCGGTCCTTCGAAACCTATTTCGTCGTGACCCTGGTCTACCTCGTCCTGTCCATGGCCTTGCGCCGGCTGCTGGTCACAGGCGGGCGCCGCGTATTGGGGGCAGGTGTCACATGATCGAATTCACCTTCTGGGACATCGTTCGCAATCTGCTGCTCGCCGCCCGCTGGACGGTGCTGTTGTCGCTGGCGGCCTTTGTCGGCGGCGCGCTGGTCGGGCTGATCGTGCTGTTCTTCAGGATCGCAGAGAATAAATGGAGCCAGCGGGTCGCTTCCGGCTACATCGCCCTGTTCCAGGGAACGCCGCTGTTGATGCAGCTGTTCCTGATGTTCTTCGGCCTGCCGATGCTCGGCCTGCGCATCGAGCCATGGACTGCCGCCGTGCTCGGCCTGACCTTCTTCGCCAGCGCCTATCTGGCCGAGATCTGGCGCAGCGGCGTCGATGCGCTGCCGCTGGGACAGTGGGATGCCGGCGCCAGCCTCGGCCTGCACCGCCTGCAGGAGCTCAGGCTGATCATCCTGCCGCAGGCGTTCTCGATCACAAGGGCGCCGATCGTCGGCTTCCTGGTGCAGTTGATCAAATCGACGGCGCTGACCTCGATCATCGGCTTCGAGGAGCTGGTCAGAACCTCCAATGCCATCAACAACGCCACCTTCGAACCGTTCAAGGTCTACGGGCTGGTGGCGCTGATCTTCTTCGTCATGTGCTTTCCACTGACGCAATACGCCCGTACGCTCGAACAACGAGCGGCGGCCCACTGACGCCAGGCGGCGACAGTGCGTGAAGGGAACCTGCCGGAATAGAACGGCATCAACTGAGGAGAAACCAGATGAACAGACTGATCGGAAAATCCCTGACACGGCGCGGCGTGCTTGGTGCGGGCCTCGCTACAGCCGGCGTGCTCGCCATGCCGTCGATCCTGCGCGCGCAGGACAAGTCGCTGAAGGTCGGCGTCTATGGCGGCTACTTCAAGAAATCCTTCGACGAGCACGTCTTCCCCGACTTTACCAAGGCGACCGGCATTGCGGTCGAGTCGGTCGCCGAGCCGACCGGCGAAGCCTGGCTGGTGCAGCTCGAACAGGCGTCCAAGGCCGGCCAAGCCCCGGCGGACCTTTCGATGATGTCGCAGACCTCGACGCTGAAGGGCCAGTCGACCGAATTGTGGACGCCGCTCGATACGTCGAAGTTCAAGCACTACAACGATTTGTTGCCGCGCTTCGTCAACAAATATCCGGATGGTCGCGTTGCCGGCATCGGCGCCGTCGCCTGGTGGATCACGCTGGTCTCCAACACCGACGTCTACAAGGATGCGCCGACCTCATGGGAGACGCTGTGGGACAAGGCCAATGAGGACAAGCTTGGCCTTCTGGCACTTGCCTCGAACTCGTTCCTGCTCGAAGTGACAGCCAAGACCTTCATGGGCGGCACCAATGCGCTCGACACCGAGGACGGACTGAACAAGGCGTTCGAAAAGCTCGCCGAGCTCAAGCCGAATGTCCGGCTGTGGTATCGCGACGAGGCGCAGTTCGAGCAGGCGCTGAAGTCGGGCGAGATCCCGATGGGCCAGTATTATCACGACGTCACCGGCCTCGCGGTCGCCGACGGCTTCCATGTCCGCTCGACCTTCCCGAAGGAAGGTGGCATCCAGGACTCCGGCAATTGGGTGCTGTCGCGCGCCTCGACCAAGGTCGACGAGGCGCATGCATTCATCGACTATATGAGCCAGCCGTCGATGCAGGGTCTGATGTCGCGCAAGGTCGGCACCACGCCTACGCTGAAGAAAGAGGTGCTCGACCTCAAGCCGGAAGAGTTCGCAGCCGTGTCGTCGGATATCGATCCGATCATCCCGCGCTATGACCTCTATACGTCGAAGGCCGACTGGATCAACCAGAAGTGGACCGAGCTGATCGTCGGCTGAGCCGCCCGTTCCGCTTGAAAACTGATCGGCCGCCGGATTTCCTCCGGCGGCCATTTCCTGGAATTGCTCCAGCGCACAGCTTGAGAGGGATGAGCATGTCCGGACTAGATATCAACGCCGTCACCAAAAAATTCGGCAACTTCGCCGCTGTCGACAATGTCCAGCTCAACGTGCCGCATGGCACGTTCGTGTGTCTGCTCGGCCCATCGGGCTGCGGCAAGACCACGCTGCTGCGCATGATTGCCGGACTGGAGGAGCCGACCAGCGGCGCCATCGTGCTCGACGGCGAGGACATCACGCCTTTGCCGACGCACAAGCGCAATCTCGGCATGGTGTTCCAGTCGCTGGCCCTGTTTCCGCATCTCTCTGTCGGCGACAACATCGCCTATGCGCTGCGCATTCGCGGCGCCTCGAAGGAGGAGCAGAAGAAGCGCGTCGACGAGTTGCTGGGCCTCATCCATCTGACCGGCTTTGCCGACCGTCCGGTGGCCAAACTGTCGGGCGGTCAGCGCCAGCGCGTGGCAATTGCACGGGCCTTGGCGCTGTCGCCGAAACTGTTCCTGCTCGACGAGCCGCTGTCGGCGCTCGACGCCAAACTGCGCGAGGCCATGCAGGTGGAACTGCGCCAGTTGCAGCAGCGGTTGGGCATCACCACCATCGTCGTCACCCACGACCAGCGCGAAGCCATGACCATGGCCGACCTCGTCGTCGTCATGGGCCACGGCAGGATCCTGCAGGCGGCGCCGCCGATCGAGATCTACCGCAAGCCGGCCGACGCCTTCGTCGCCGACTTCATCGGCATCACCAATCTGCTGCCGGCCGAGATCGACAGCACCGGGCGCACCACCATTCTGGGCACAGCCATTCCAGGTCTTGCCATGCCGGCGGGTCAGACTAAAGCGTCTGTATCGGTCCGCCCCGAGGATGTGCATCTCGGCAGCCCCGGCGGCTCGGCCATCACCGGCGAGGTGAGTTTCGTGCGCGATCTCGGCGGCACCATCGAGACCTTCGTCGACGTCGGCGGCACCAGCATCATTGCGGTGACGACGCCGCGCGAGCGGCATGACGTGCCGGTCGGCGCCAAGGTCGGCGTCACACTGCCGCCGGCAAGCTGCGTGGTGCTCGGCGCATGAGACGCGAAGCGCCGAAGTCGATAGCCGACTACACGCCGCTGTTCTTTCCGGCGCTGATGCTGATCGTCTTCTTCGTCGTGCCGTTCTCGACGATGATCGCGGTGAGCTTCTTCAAGCGCAACCCGTCCGGTTTCTACACGCCGGATTTCGTGTTCGACAATTACGCCCGCTTCCTGTCGGTATTCTTCGGCGGCGTGCTCGGCTTTTCACTGATGCTGGCGGTGCTGGTCGCCGTCTGCTGCGTGGCCATCGCCTTCCCCTTCACCTACCTCCTGACCCGCCGGCCGCGCCGCGTGCAGACGCTATGGCTGGTCGGCCTGTTGTCGGTGCTGTCGCTGTCGGAAGTCATTATCGGCTTTGCCTGGTCGACGCTGTTTTCGCGCACGGCGGGCATCACCAATCTGTTCGTGGCGATCGGGCTGATGGACAAGCCGGTGGCGCTGCTGCCGACCTTCGGCGCGGTGCTGACCGGCATGGTTTACCAGGCGCTGCCCTATACGATCCTGGTGCTTTACCCCGCTTTGGTCCGCCTCGATCCGACTCTGTTAGAGGCCGCGCGCACGCTCGGCGCCTCGCCTATCCGCGCCTTCTTCAACGTCGTCGCGCCGGCGCTGCGCAACACCATCGTGGCGACGCTGATCATGGTCTTCGTGTTTGCGCTCGGCTCCTACCTGCTGCCGCAGATTCTCGGACGGCCGCAACACTGGACGCTGTCCGTGCTGATCACCGACCAGGCGATCTACCAGTCCAACATGCCGTTCGCAGCCGCAATGGCGGTGTTCCTGGTGCTGATCTCGCTGGCGCTGGTCGGACTGACGCTGCTCGTCGGACGCCGCGAGAATGCACTATGACCGCGACCTTGCTGCGCCGTGTCTATTTCACCATCGTCGCTTTGTTCCTGGCGGCGCCGCTGATCGTGGTGGCCGGGGTTTCGGTCAACTCGCGGCAGGAACTCAGCTTCCCGCCGGTCGGCTTCTCGCTCGCCTGGTACGCCCAGATCTTCACCGACCCGGAATGGCGGCTGGCGCTGATCCATTCGGTGACGCTGGCCGTTTGCTCGGCGGCAATTGCGGTTGCTGTTGCGCTGCCGCTGGCCTGGTTCCTGTGGCGGCGCATCGCGCCCTGGGCAAACATTTTCCAGGTGCTGGGGCTTGCCCCCTTCATCCTGCCGCCGGTCATCACCGCGCTCGGCTTTCTCAGCTTCTGGGCGACGGTCGGGCTGTTCGGCCAGTTCTTCACCGCCATCATCAGCCACGCCATCTTCTTCGTGACGCTGCCGCTGGTGACGCTGTCGCTGGGCTTTGCCTCGATCGACCGCTCGCTGGTAGAGGCCGCCGCCACCATGGGCGCCGACGACCGCACGGTGCTGAAGACCGTGGTGCTGCCGCTGATCCTGCCCTACCTCGTCTCGGGCTACGCCTTCGCCTTCGTCTTGTCGCTCAACGAATACATCGTCGCCTACATGACGATCGGCTTCACCACCGAGACGCTGCCGATCAAGATCTTCAACGCGCTGCGCTATGGCTACACGCCGACCATGGCTTCGGTGTCGGTGTTCTTCGTCGCGGTGGCGGCACTGGTGTTCGGCTCGATCGCCAGGTTCGGCGATATACGCAGGCTGCTCGGCGCGATGTCGTCGGACGTGAACTGATTGAATTTGTAACAAAATCCCTCGATGATTGCTCAGAACCTCCAATGCCATCAAGGTGTCTGAGTGCCTATGCATCCCCGGATGCGGCAGCTTTGTGCCTCATGTCGGTCAATCGTCGAGCTTCTGCCAACTCCCGCAAGCAGACGGCTGATTGGGTGGTAGGGTCGACCTTCACAGAGGAATGGCCACGGAATCGATAAGTCGCCTGCATACAGCAGGCGCTACTTCGCGATACCATCGCTGCATGCCACGAAGAAAGAACAACCGCCGCAAGAAGCCGCCACAGAGAAAAGAGCTGAAGCTCGAACTCTCAACGTTTGCCATCAAGGAAGAGCACCACCACGAATTTAAGAAGGCCGTCTTGGCTGCTGCACGACACAGCGTTGATGAGTTCCCCGCGACCCTCCAGATTGTCACGGATGAGCTTCGAAAGTCGGACGCCATCGGGATCGTTTCAACCTTCGCTGTTTATGGGCTTCAGACCCTGGCGGGACGTGAGGGCGTGAACACCAAATCCGTTCTCAAAGACATTCAGCAGCACCACGCCGAGTTGCTGCTGGCGCTGGTGATGACCATTCCGCTGGACGAGTGGGGAAAAGACCCATTCACACCAGCTATCATGGGAACGGTGTTCGAGACTGTTCCCAAGGTCGCTGAGACGTTCCTGCATCAGCGCATCCTGGCCGCTGAGGACGTCGCGGATAAGCAGGAATTTACGATCCTGTCGTTGCAGGAGCGCATTCGACTTCACACGCAGGCGGTCAGGAATTGGGGCTACTACTCCGATGTCATCCGTATCAGCACCGATCTGTACGGATCCCTAGACGATCGCCTGAAGCCGCATTTCGGTTTCGGGGCCACCGACCTGATTGAGGTTATGGCGGCCGTCGTCAGAGAGTTTGAGCGTCGGCATTCCGAACACTTCATGCGACTGGCGAAGGTCATTCGCTCGCCCAATGTCCGGCAGATGGTTCGAAACTATTACAAGTACTTTCCTGAACTCAAAGGTGGGCCAGAAGACCTCCTAGCCGCCATGCCGCCGGGCGTTTCACGCGATGGCATGATGGGCATGATAATGGGGCATTGCGATCTGCGACATTCCGAACGTGCCAGCTTCACTGCCGCGGAAGTCGCAAAGCTTTCGGGCAAACCAAAAGATGTCGTCGAGGCGATCCTTGAGTCCCTATCCCGCGCACCGGGCAGTCTGGCTGGAACCAACCCTGACCACCTCTTCCTTGCCAATCCGATCTGGGATGCTCCGGGCATCTATCTTGGTGATCTATTCGTGTTCCCGATCCCGCAAATGGTCTTTAGCCATATCCATCGCGTGATGGCGCGGCTGGCGCAGGAAGCTGGCATCAAGACCCAGCTTGAAAGCCGCAGGGCGGACTATCTCGAAAGCCAACTCGAAGACACGATGCGAAAAGCCCTGCCGGGAGCGATGATCGTTCCGGCAGCAAAGTGGCTGGTTGGCGCCGAGCAGTTCGAAACAGACCTACTCGTCACGCTCGATCGCACCGTGATTATCGCTGAGGCGAAGTCCAATCACCTTACTCCACAGGGGCTACGCGGTGCGCCGGGTCGCGTGAAACGGCACGTCTCGGACATGGTCCTATATCCATCCCAGCAGTCTGCGCGCCTCGCCACACTCATCACTTCTGCAAAGGAGGGCGATGCCGCAGCCGAAGCGATTGTCCGCCAGATCGGTATTGATCCGGTATCGGTCGATCAGATCATCAGGATATCGGTGACCCTTGATGATTTTTCGGTTCTCAGTTCCGCTGAGGCGGACTTCAAGGAAATTGGCTGGGTGCCTGCCGACCACCAGCTTGCGCCGACGATTACGATCGCTGATCTCATCTGCATCGCCGACATTCTCGATCACCCGCTCACCTACCTTCACTACCTCGGTGAGCGCATCTACCTTCAAAAGTCATTCAGCCTGCTCGGGGATGAACTCGACTTCCTCGGCCTCTATCTCGTCACGGGTTTCAACATCGCGGGCCTGCGGGAGGAAAATTCCATCTTCTCGCCTAGCGGAATGTCCGAACCGCTCGACCGGTACTATACAAGCCGCGATGCGGGCATCGCCCTACCAAAACCGAAACCTCAGTTGGGACCTCTGTTCGGTTCTATCATCAAGCAGCTCGAACAGCGTAAATCACCGGGCTGGACGACCGTCGGTCTGCACCTTTTGTCATCGGCTGATCCCAGCGAGCAGAAGACCATCGAAAGGAACCTGATCAAGCTGCGTGCCATGGTGCGCAAGAATTTCCGCGAACCCGGCCACATCAGTTCGCTTCAGGTTCAGCCCCCGCTGCGGCGCAAGGCGCGCATCATTTTCTATGCATTTCCCGAGACACTGCGTGGGGAATCGCGCAAGACCATGGAAGGATTGGTCGCAGAGGCGATGGAGGACGAACGGGTAGACCATATAGTAGTCCTTGCCCGTTGTACGGACCGCTGGGACATCCCCTACGAAGCAGTGCTTCTGGTTCGTCGTTCCCCAGCAGACGCGGCCGATAGCGCGAGCGCTTAGCCTAACAGGCCAATCCTGACGCACCTCTGCGCCGACAGCCGACAAACGGATTGCCTGAGGTCTGCTCTGCTTGCCTCGCTCCCCATAAGCCGCCAGACCGCTGTCTGCCCAAAAGGCGACCCCAGACATCTGCTCTACATTGACTGCTTCGGGCAACTGGCGGACCGCCTGGTGCGCCATCAATGCCCAAACACGAGCGGCGGCGCGATGCGGTCGCGGCGCAGCCAGCGGGCCAGGAGCAGCACCGCCACCACCGCCAGTCCTGACGCCAGGCCGATCCAAATGCCGACGCCGTGCAGGCCGAAATGGAAGGCGAGCAGCACGCCGAGCGGCAGGCCGATGCCCCAATAGCCGATCGCGGCATAGATCATCGGCACCTTGGTGTCGTGCAGGCCGCGCAGCATGCCGGCGGCAACGGCCTGCGCGCCGTCGAAGATCTGGAACAGCGCGGCAAAGGCCAGGAACGACACGGCCAGCGCGATCACCCTGGCGTTCGCCGGATCGGTCATATCGATGAAGGCGCTGATCAACAGATGCGGCCACAGCACCATCACCAGCGCCATCAGCGCCATGGACGAGACGCCGATGACGAAGGCGGTCCAGCCGGCGCGCGAAACGCCTGCCGGATTGCCGGCGCCGTGGGCCAGCCCGACGCGCACGGTGACGGCCTGGTTGAGACCGAGCGGCACCATGAAGGAGATCGAGGCGATCTGGATTGCGATAGCGTGCGCGGCCAGCGAATCCGCATCGATCAGGCCCATCAGCAGGGCTGCCGCGTTGAAGATCGTCACCTCGAAGGCGAGGATGCCGGCGATCGGCATGCCGAGCCGCAGCAGACCCTTGAAACGCGGCCAGTCGGAGCGCCAGAAGCGGCCGAACAGGTGGTAGCGGCGGAACTTCTTCTCCAGCATCACCACGGCTGCCAGGCCGCAGAACATCAGCGTGCTCGACAGCGTGGTCGCCAGCCCCGAACCGGCAATGCCCATCGAGGTGACGCCGAGATTGCCGAACATGAACACCCAGTTGAAAAAGGCGTTGCAGGCGACGGCGACGAAAACGATGACCAACGCCCAGCCTGGCCGCTCCAGCGCCGAGATGAACGAGCGCAGCACGATATAGCCGTAGAACGGCAGCATCGCCCATTCCAGCCAGCGCAGATAGATGCCGGCCTGATGTGCCAATGCCGGCTCCTGGCCCATGGCCAGCAGAATGGCCTCGCCATGCCACAGCACCATCCAGATCGGGATCGAGATCAGGATCGCCAGCCACAGCCCTTGCCGCACGGTGCGGCGCAAATCGCGCACCGAATATCGGCGGCGGCCAAGCTCGGTGGCGATCATCGGCGAGGTCGCCAGCATCAGGCCGAGGCCGAAGATCAGCGGCATGAAATAGAGGTTGGCGCCGAGCGCGCCGCTGGCCAGCGTGTCCGCGCCCAGACGCCCCATCATCATGACGTCGGTGGCGGTCATCGCGGTCTGGCCGAGATTGGTGAGCACCATCGGCCAGGCCAGCGCCAGCGTCGCCCTGATTTCCTGACGCCAAAGATTTTCCGGCGCACGAGCGCCGGCTTCGATCGCAGACATTGTCCTGCTCTTTCCGATTGCGGCGCGTCGGCAACGAGGCCGGAAGCCGCACTTCCAAACGGCAAAACCTTCGGTTTCGCAGCGTTTGCGTCGTTCTATTGGACGAAATGCGGCATGAAGGCAAGGGAGGACGGGCAGCCGGCGATTGAGCCAGAAGCGGGAACCCTCCTATCCGGCTGCCCTTATTTGTTTTACGCAATTCCGGACGGAAAACCTTACACACTTTTCCTGGAATTGCTCTAGATCAGCCGATGCTTTCGCCGCCGTCGATCACCAGTGCCTGGCCGGTCATGAAGGATGAGCGGTCGGAGACGAGGAACAGGATCGCTTCGGCGATCTCTTCGGCGCTCGCCCAGCGGCCCATCGGAATCCTGGTGCGGACATAGGTTTCGATCGCCTCGCGTCCGCCCATCTGGGCGATGAACGGCTCGTTGAAAGGCGTGTCGACCCAGCCCGGGCAGAGCGCGTTGACGCGCACATTGTGGCGGGCATAGTCGAGCGACATCTGCCTGGTCATCGCCACCACGGCATGTTTGGACGTGGCATAGGCGATCATCTCGCGGTCGTAGAAGACGCCCGAATTCGAAGCCGTGTTGAGGATGACGCCGCCGCCTTGCGCGACCATCGCCGGCATGGCCAGCCGCGCGGCCAGGAACTGCGCCCGTACATTGATGCGCCAGGACGCATCCATGCCATCGACCTCGACCTCGGTCAGCGTCCCGCCGACCTGGATGCCGGCGTGATTGTGCAGAATGTCGATGCGGCCATACTTGCCGAGCGTGCCGGTGATGAGCTGCCCGACCGCCGCGTCGTCAGAGACGTCGGTGACAATCGCCTCGGCCTGCCCGCCCACTGCCCGGATGTCCGCCGCCGTGGTCTCGCCGCTGGCCAGATCCCGGTCGGCGATGACCACCACAGCGCCTTCCCTGGCCATGATCATGGCGCCGGCGCGGCCGATGCCGGAACCGGCGCCCGTCACCACGGCGATGCGGTCTCTAAGGATCATGAATTTGTCTTTCAGCTGGATGGCTTGTTCAGTTTGACGGCTGGCGCTGGCGCAGCTGCCATTGGGCAAGCACCACCAGAAGAACCGAGGCGACGAGCACGATGGTGGCGATGGCGTTGATTTCCGGCGTCACGCCGCGCCGGATCGAGGCGAAGACATAGATCGGCAGCGTCGTCTGCGCGCCGGCGACGAAGAAGGCGACGATGAAATCGTCGAAGGAGAAGGTGAAGGCGAGCAGGAAACCGGCGACCACAGCCGGCATGATCTGCGGCAGCACGATCGAGCGGAACGTCGTCAGCGGCGTGGCGTAGAGATCGCTCGAGGCCTCAACCAGGTTGCGGTCGAGGCTGGCGAGACGCGTGCCGACGATTATCGTCACCAACGCCATCGAAAACAGGCCGTGGGCGGCGATGATCGATCCATAGCCGAGCGACAGGCGCGGCGGCTGGTCGTTTGGCCAGATCGAGGCGAGGAACGGGTTGAGCACGCCAAACAGCTGGACCAGCGCGACAAGCGTCGAGATGCCGATGACGACGCCGGGAACGACGATCGCGGCACCCATCAGCGCGTCGAAGACGGCGCGGGTTCTGAGCCCCACCCGCGCCAGGCCGAGTGCCGCCGCCGTGCCGCACACCGCCGCCAGAAGGGCGCTGGTGGTGGCGATGAACAGGCTGTTCTTCAACGCCTCGACCAGGAACGGGTTCGACAGCGCCGTGCCGTACCACTGCACCGAAAAGCCGGTGAACTCGCTGGCATGGCGGCCGGCGTTGAAGGAAAACAGCACGACCAACGCGATCGGCAGATAGAGGAAGGCGAAGACGGCTGTGACGAAGGCGCGCATCAGATCAGATCCACCCTGCGGGCGCCCGACACCCGTGTCGAAATGCGGTTTGCCGCGATCAGCACCACCACCGAAACCGCCACCAGCGTGATGGCGATGGCCGATCCGAACGGCCAGTTGCGCGACTGCAGGAACAGGTCGACCAACGCGTTGCCGATGAAGAACACCTTGCCGCCGCCAAGCAGCGTCGGGATGAGGTATTCGCCAAGCAGCAGGATCATGACCAGCGAGAAGCCGGTCATGACGCCCGGCAGCGACAGCTTCAGCGTCACCCCCAGAAAGGTTGAGAGCGGGGTCGCGCCGAGATCGGCGGAGGCTTCCAGCAGCCTTCGGTCGAGCCGCTCGAGACTGACGTAGATCGGCAGGATCATCAGCGGCAAATAGCCGTAGACGATGCCGAGCAGAACGGCGCCCGGCGTGTTGATCAGCCTGACATCCTCGATGCCGACAAAGGCCAGCAGTGCGGGAATGCCGCGTCCGCCCAGAATGTACATCCAGGCGTAGGTGCGCATCAAAAGGCTGGTCCAAAAGGGAATGACGACGAGCGCCAGCAGGATCAGCCGCCAGCGTTGCGGCGCCTTCAGGGCGAGATAGTAGGCAACCGGGTAGGCGACGAGCAGGCAGGCAAGCGCGCCCACCGGCGCCAGCATCATCGTGTTCCAGAACGCGGTCGCCCTTGCCGGGAGATTGGCGTATTGCGCCAGCGTGAAGGCGGCCTGATAGCCGCCCTCCGGCGCCCGCTCGCCGACGCTAAACACGGCAATGGCGATGAACGGCAACACCAAAAACACCACCAGCCACGCTGTAGCCGGAGCGAGCAGCAGCGCTGTCAGGATGTTATACCGAAATCTGTTGCCGTGCATGGAAACCGCCCCGATGCCGGCGGACATAGGCCCGCCAGTTTTCCGTTTGCGTCAGGCCAGCCTCAAGCCGACTTGAAGCGCGCCATCAGTTCGGCGCGGCCGGGGTCGGTCAGCGTCGCCGCCGCACCAAACTCCAGCGGTGTCAACAGGTCGGCCGCCGGGTAAAGGATCGGATTGTCGAGCACTTCCTTGGGCAGCAGTTTGTTGACCCGCGCGTCGGTCGAGGGCGCGCCATTGGCGAGATGCTCCTTCACAGCAACCTCCGGGGTCATCAGATAATTGAGCAAGGCATAGCCGGCCGGCTTGTTCGGCGCGTCCTTCGGGATGGCGTAGAAATCGGTCCAGATTTCGCCGCCCTCCTTGCCCAAGACATAGGCGATCTCTGGAATATCGCGATGCAGCTGTGCGCCATCATTCGTCCAGCACATGGTCATCCAGGCGTCGCCCGCCCGCATGCCCGGCTGGTAGTCGGACGAGACCGCGAACAGATGCGGCTTGACCTTGAGCAGCAGCTCCTCGGCCTTGGCGAGCTCGTCCTGTTTCAGCGAGTTGAAGGAATAGCCGTAATATTTCAGCGCGTTGCCGATGGTGGTCAGCTGGTAGTCATGCACCATGGTGCGGCCATCACCCTCAGCCATGGCGACGTCCCAGAATTCCTTCCAGCTGGTCATCGGCTTGGCCAGCTTCTTGGTGTTGACGGCAAAGCCCGTGGTGCCCCAGTTCTTCGGCACCGCGTAGGTCGTGCCGTCGATCGTGCCTTCCGAGGTGAAGCGCGGGTCCTCCTGGGAGCCGTCGAAATTCGGCAGCTTGGCCATGTCGAGCGGATCGATGATGCCGAGTTTCTTGTAGGTCGAGATCGTGTAGTTGGTCGGCACGAACAGGCTCCAGCCCGAGGCGCCGGCCTGCAGCTTGGCAAGCATCTCCTCATTGGAGCCGAAGACGTTGACCTCGACGGCGACGCCGGTGTCCTTCTTGAAATTCTCGAAGGTCTGCGGGTCGTGATAGTTCGGCCAGGTGGCGATCGACATGCGGTCGCCGAGGTTTTCGGCGGCGAAGGCCGGCGTCGGCATGATGCCGAGCTCGCGCGCCATCACCGCGGTTGCGATGCCAAGGCCGGTGAGGCCGAGGAAGTCGCGGCGGCCGATCGAGCCGCGCTTCAGGCGCATCAGCTGGTCGACGAAGTTCTCAGGGCTAATCGGCAGTCCGTCACGATATGATTTCGACATTTTTTGCTACCCTCTGGTTGGTCCCGTTGTTCTTGGTCTCCGGAAACGCCAGCGGCGTCCCGGAGGCAAAGCCGATGGCGACGGGTTCACCCGGCTTGAAGAGGTTGCCATGGCCGATCACATGGTCGGCCTTGGCCAGCAGCGTTCCGATGCCCTGCACCTCGATGGCGTATTCCGCCGTCGAGCCCAAGAAGATCCGGTTGCGTACGATGCCCTTGAAAGGGCTGCCTTTGGTGGCGCCGAGGCTTAGCGATTCAGGACGCAGGCTAACAGAAACGGTCTCGCCCTGCTGCAAGGCGGTTCGTTTGCGCGCGGCAATGACGGTTCCGTCCGCCAGCGCCACATTGACAAGATCGCCTGTATGCCCGGCAACCTTGCCGCTCAACAGATTGGTCTTGCCGACGAAGTCGGCGACGAACAGGTCGGCCGGCTCGTCATAGATCTCGCTTGGTTGCCCGAGCTGTACGATGCGGCCGCCGTTCATGACGCAGACGAAGTCGCTCATCGACAGCGCTTCCTCCTGGTCGTGGGTGACCAGCACGAAGGTGATGCCGATCTCGCGCTGCAGGTTCTGCAGCTCGATCTGCATGTCGGTGCGCAGCTTTTTGTCGAGCGCTGCCAGCGGCTCGTCGAGCAAAAGCACAGCCGGCTTGTTGACCAGTGCGCGCGCCAGCGCGACGCGCTGCTGCTGGCCGCCGGAGAGTTCGTGGATCTTGCGGCGGCCATAGCCGGCGAGCCGCACCATTTCGAGCGCCTCGCCGGCGCGCCGGCCGATTTCCTGCGACGATAGGCGTGGCCGTGCCTGGCGCAACCCGTAGGATACATTGGCTTCCACATCGAGATGCGGAAACAGCGCGTATTGCTGGAACACCATGTTGACCGGGCGGCGATAGGGCGGCGTGCCGGCCATGTCTTGGCCGCGGATGAACACCTGGCCCTCGCTCGGCTGCTCGAAGCCGCCGATCATGCGCAGGCATGTGGTCTTGCCGCAGCCGGACGGTCCGAGGAGGGCGACAAAGGCGGAGGGCGGCACAGCCAGATCGATGCCGCTGACAGCGGTCACGGCGCCATAGCGCTTGGTGACGCCGCGAAACTCGATGTCGGGCACTGCGGTCAAAGTGCTGGCTCCAGCAACAGGGCTATTTCAGGACGCTACCAGAGCCAATGGCGGCTAGTATATACCTCGCAGGTGGTATATCTGATCTATTTTCTCGTTTGAGGGGGTATAGGTTGAGTGCGTCCCGCAGCGACGAATACAGCCGGCTCGCAGCCCTTGTCGCGGCAACGCGAGAGACCAGCGGCGAAATGTTCGGCCAGGCAATGGTCGATTGGCTGAGCCAGCATGTCAGCTTCGACCACTGCGTTATCTTCGGCTATCGCGGCGCATCGCGACCGCCGCTGCTGTTCGAAACCTTCTCGCCGGCCGAGAGCCATGTCTTCGTCACGCTCTATCAGGAAGGACCTTATCTGCTCGACCCATTTCATCACGCGGCGGTGGAGCGCAAGGAGGGGTTCTGGCGCATGCGCGAGCTGGCGCCCGACCGCTTCTATGCCAGCGAGTATTTTCGCACCTACTATAGCCAGACAAGGCTGGCCGAGGAGGTCGGCTTCTTCGTGCCGCTGCCCGGCAAGGATGCGCTGGTGCTGTCGCTGATGCGATTGCACGCCTCGGGTCCCTTCGGCACCGCCGATGCCAGGCTGCTGCGCGACATGGCGCCGGCGGTCATCAACTTCGCCCGGTTGCGCTGGCCCGCACTTTCGGCCGAGGAGCAGGACGAAGCGGAGCAGGGCGAGACGATCGCCGCCGTCAACGAGTTCGACCGCGCCCACATTTGGGAAAGCCTGTCGCTGACCCCGCGCGAAAAGCATGTCGTCGATCTGGTGCTGCAGGGGCATTCCACCGAGTCGATCGCAAGAGCCATGCGCATCGTGCCGGGAACGGTGAAGGTCCATCGCCGCAACATCCATCGCAAACTCGGCATCAAATCCCAGGCCGGGCTGTTCGCCCGCTTCATCGAGATCATCGAGAGCCGGCGTTGAACTCGCTGAGGCAGACATCGTTCACTTGCCGGCGACAGACTGCTACGGATTACCCGAAACCGGTCCGCTTCCTCATTCGCCCCGGAG
Source organism: Mesorhizobium sp. M1078 (assembly GCF_040318615.1). NCBI lineage: Bacteria > Pseudomonadati > Pseudomonadota > Alphaproteobacteria > Hyphomicrobiales > Phyllobacteriaceae > Mesorhizobium > Mesorhizobium sp. M1078. The sequence continues at coordinate 39,113 of NZ_JAMYMP010000012.1, read as the reverse complement.
AACAGACGATGGCATTCAGGCGCAGAAAGAACACGGCCGCGATCCCGCGCACGGTGCCCGCTTTCGAGCACATCGTCACCGAGGCGAGCGACAGTTTCCTGTGGCGGCTCGACGACTATCCCTGGGAGCGCAATGTCTGGAATTTTCATCCGGAATACGAGATCCATCTCCTGAGGAAGTCTTCCGGGGTCGCGCTGGTCGGCGATCACATCGGCGAATTCGGGCCGGGCTACCTGACCATCGTCGGCGGCGGGCTGCCGCATGACTGGGTGACATCGGTGCAACCCGGCGAGCTGATCGAAGGACGCGACATCGTGCTGCAATTCGATCCGCAGCGGCTGCGCGGCTCGGCGGGACTGCTGCCGGAGCTGCGCGAACTGGAACCGTTCCTGGAGCGATCGCTGCGTGGCATCGTCTTCCATGGCCGCGCCGCGCTCGACGGCGCCGCGCTGATGGAACGGATGGGCATGGTGCACGGGCTCGCCCGGTTTTGCCTCTTCCTCGAACTGGTCGATCTGCTGGCCAGGACAGACGAATACGAGCTTTTGTCCTCGCCGGATTTCTCACCCGCGCTCGACGCAACCTCGCTGGACATCATCCAGCGCACGCTGACCTATCTCTTCCAGCACTTCGCCGAGGACCTGAAGCTGCCGGAGGCGGCGGAGCTGGCGGGGATGAGCGAAAGCACGTTTTCGCGCTTCTTCCAGAAAAACACCGGCAACAGTTTCAGCGACCACATCGCCAAGCTCCGGCTCTGGCAAGCCTGCAAGCTGCTGGCGGACACCGATATTCCGATCACCGACATCTGCTTCCAGGTCGGCTACATGAACATCTCCAACTTCAACCGCGCCTTCCTGCGCAAGCACCGGATGACGCCGTCATCCTACCGCAAGCTGTCGAAGCAGCGGATGACGATGCGCGCCTGAAAACCGGCCTTCCTCACTCCATCGGTACTCATGTGACAGAGGCTGTGCAGGCGGGCCGGATTTTGCAGCGCACAATGCATAAAAGTACAGGTCTGCTGCAACGGGGCTTCTAGCGCGGCCTTTAGCAACTCCTCATTTTGGCGATGGGTGGCTTGTCGCTCGGGCGATGGCGAGGATCGCGCAACCGAAGACTTCCGCTTCCTGCGACTGTTCCTGGAGGAGAAAATCAATGAAACCAATTCGGCTCGCTGCGAGCATAAGCGCAGCTTTCATGCTTACCACGACCCTCTCGACCATGGCGCTGGCGGCGCCGGTCTGCTCGGCGCCGGTCAAGGTGCTGGCGCAACCGCGTGACGGGCTGACGCTGCTGGAGGCGTCCAAGGACGAGTTCCAGAAACTGGCCGGCGCCAGCTTCCAGATCGACTATCTCAACGAGAACGACCGCCGGGCAAAGTCGCGCGCCGATGCGTCCACGGTCGGCAACTACAACGTCTACTATGTCGACGAAGCCAATGTCGCGCTGTTCGCCTCGTCGAAATGGATCGTGCCGCTCACCGACTATTACCCGGCTGACTACGACTACGCCGATTTCGACCCGGGCCGGCAGAAGGTCGCCACCTATGACGGCAAGGTGTGGTTCGCGCCGCTGACCGGCGGCGGCGACCTGATGGTCTACCGCAAGGACATTCTGGAAGCCGCCGGCATCCAGCCGCCGAAGACGCTGGACGAGTTGATCGCCGACGTGCCGAAGCTGACCGATCCCGACAAGGGCATGTACGGCATCGCGCTGCGCGGCGCGCGTGGCTCGGGCGCCAATGTCTGGCGCTGGATGCCGTTCTTCAAGGCCTATGGCGGAAAATGGTTCGACGGTGACAAGCCGGCTTTCAACTCCGAGGCCGCGGTCAAAGCGACCGAGACCTATCTTAAACTGTTCAAGGATTCAGCGCCCGGCACGCAGACCGGCAGCTGGGATGAATCGACCGGCGCCTTCCTGTCGGGCCAGGTTGCCATCTTGGTCGAATCGACGCCGCTGTCGGGCATGGCGGTCGACCCGAAGACCTCGCAAGTGGTCGGCAAGATCGGCTTCCTGCCGCCGCCCTCACCACTGACCGGCGGCGGCTACGGCCACGGCCTCGCCATCGCCGCCAAGGCCAATGCCGATGACGCCGCGAAGCAATGCGCCGGCCTGTTCATCGCCTGGGCGACGTCGAAGGAGAACGAGAAGCGCCGGCTCGACGCGCACCAATTCGGCGAGCTCAACCGCACCAGCGTGCTGTCCAGCAAGGAGTTCGCCGACATTTACGGCGCCGATCTCGGCCAGGCGCTTGCCGATACCGGCAAGGTGACGGCGGTGAACTTCTGGCAGGATCCGCGCTGGCCGGATCTCGGCGACCGCTGGGGCATCATCCTGGAAGAGCTGGTCACCGGCACGCGCACCGACGTCAAGGGCGGCCTCGACGAACTCGAGGCCTACGCCAACGAGCTGGTGAAAAAGAAGTAATCCTCCCGCCCGCGGCGCGCGGTCCAGGGCATTCGACCGGATGCCGGGACCTGTGCGCCGCGGGTCTCTCCAAAAAGGCACAGCCCGAGGATAGGCAATGCGCCGACGCTCTTCCCTGCCCGTGACGTTTCTGGTTCCGACGCTCGCCATTCTTCTGGTGCTGTCGATGGTGCCGACGCTGTACGCCATCGTCATTGCGCTGCAGAACCGCGAGCTGAGCTCCTCGGACTATTCCTGGGTCTGGTTGTCGAACTTCATCGACCTGTTCGCCGACCGGCGTTTCCTCAACGCGGTCTGGGTTTCGGTGAAGTGGGAAATCGTCACCGTGGTGGCGACGATGATGGTGGCCATCGGGCTCGGCGTGCTGATGTTCGAAGTGGCGTCGACGCGGCTGCGCAACATCTACTGCCTGCTGTTCATCATCCCGGTGCTGTTGCCGCGCGTGTCGGCGGCTTTCGTGTGGAAGTTCGCCTATCATCCGCTCTACGGCATCGCCACCTACCCCTACCGGCTGATCACCGGCGGGCTGATCTTCGACCCGCTTTCGAAGCCAGCGACGGCCCTGTTTGCCGTCGCCTCGGTCGATGTGTGGCAGTGGGGACTGTTCTTTGCCGTCATCGTGCTGAAGCTGCTGGAAACGCTGCCGCCGCAGCCGATCGAGGCAGCGCGGCTCGACCATGCCAAGCGCTGGCAGATCCACGCCTATGTGACCTTGCCGATGCTGAAGGCGCCGCTGATCAGCCTGATGTTCGTCAAGATGATCGAATCGCTGCGCTCCTTCGACCTGATCTATGTGATGACGCGCGGCGGGCCGGGCGTGGCGACCGAGACGCTCGACATGTACGCCTTCTCGCAAGGCTTCATCGAATCCGGCAAGGTGTCCTATGCCTCGGCCATGGCGGTGCTGATGATGATCGCGACTGTCATCACCTTCACCATGCTGTGGAAGCGGGTGCAGGCATGAAGTCGAATCGCATGAGGCCGTATCGCATGAGACCGGGCCGCCTCATCGGCAAGATCATCCTGGCCTTCGCCGGCTTCATGGCGGTGTTTCCGCTCGCCTGGACGGCGGTCAATTCGCTGAAGAACAATGTCGACATCATCACCCGCGTGCCGCGCCTGGTGTTTACCCCGACCTTCGACAATATCAGCTACATCATCGGCCGCGACAGCGTAATGACCGGTCTCTATAACTCGGTCATTTCCTGCGGCGTCGCCGTGCTGATCGGCGTCATGCTCGGCCTTCCGGCAGCCTATGCGGTGGCGCGCTATCCCAATCGCTTCGCTGGCGACATCCAGTTCTTCGTGTTGTCGCTGCGCTTCCTGCCCCCGGTGGCAGTCGCCATTCCGCTGATGGTGATCTGGCTGCAGATCGGGCTCTACGACACCTTGCCGGCGCTGATCGTCACCTATTCGCTGCTCACCATCTCGGTGATCATGTGGCTCGCCATTCCCGCCTTCCAGGCCGTGCCTAAGGAAATCGAGGAAGCCGCTTTCCTCGACGGCTACGGCGCTTACTCGGTGTTCTGGCGCATTGCGCTGCCGGTAGCGGCGCGCTCGCTGATCGGCGCCGTCGCCTTCAGCTTCGTGCTGGTGTGGAACGAATTCCTGATCGCGCTGATGCTGTCCAGTTCCAACGCCAAGACATTGCCGATCGTCGCTTCCGAACTTTCACAGCAAGGCATGAACGTGCCGTGGGGAATCCTCAACGCCTCGGTCGTGCTGTTGTCGCTACCGCCGCTGCTGTTCCTCGGCGTGCTCAGCGGCTTCCTGAATTCCGTTTTCCGGCAAAAAAAGAATTGATGCGAGGACTTACCGATGCGGGCACTGGTGCTTGAGAAAAAAGGCGAACTGTCGTTGCGCGAGATCGCGCTGCCGCTCGGCGTCGGACCGGGCGATGTCAAGATAGCCATCCACACGGTCGGCGTCTGCGGCAGCGACGTGCACTATTACACACATGGCGCGATCGGCAGCTATGTCGTGCGGGCGCCGATGGTGCTCGGCCACGAAGCCGCCGGAACCGTTGTCGAGGTGGGCGCCAATGTCGAGACGTTGAGGGTCGGCGACCGCGTCTGCATGGAGCCGGGCGTGCCGAACCTGTCGTCGCGCGCGACGAGGCTCGGCATCTATAATGTCGATCCCGATGTCAGCTTCTGGGCGACACCGCCGGTGCATGGCGTGCTGGCGCCCTATGCGGTGCACCCGGCCGCCTTCACCTACAGACTGCCGGACAATGTCACCTTCGCCGAAGGCGCGATGGTCGAACCCTTTGCTATCGGCATGCAGGCGGCGAGCCGCGCCCGCATCGTGCCTGGCGACGTCGCCGTCGTCGTCGGCTGCGGCCCGATCGGCATCATGATCGCGCTGGCGGCGCTGGCCGGCGGCTGCTCGAAGGTGCTGATCTCCGATTTTTCCGCACCCAAGCTCGAGATTGCCGCGCAATATCCCGGCATCGTGCCGGTCAATATAGGTGAGCAATCGCTGGTCGACGCAGTCTCCGCCGCGACCGACAATTGGGGCGCGGATATCGTGTTCGAGGCGAGCGGCAGCCCGAAGGCATTCGCCGACCTGTTCGATGTCGTGCGGCCGGGCGGCGCGGTGGTGCTGGTCGGACTGCCGGTCGAACCGGTCAGCCTCAACGTTCCGGCGGCGATCTCCAAGGAAGTGCGCATCGAGACGGTGTTCCGTTACGCCAACATCTTCGACCGCGCGCTGCAGCTGATCGCCTCGGGGAAGGTCGACCTTAAGCCGCTGATCACCGGCACTTATGATTTCTCGGACAGCATCGAGGCCTTCGAGCGGGCGGCGCAAGGCAAGCCGCAAGACGTCAAGCTGCAAATCCTTCTTACCGGCGAGAAGGGCTGACCATGTCCGCGATCGTTTGCTCCCATGTCGACAAGGCTTACGGCGCCACCACCGTCATCCGCGACCTCAATCTCTCGATCGAGGAGCACGAATTCGTCGTATTCCTCGGCCCGTCCGGCTGCGGCAAGTCGACCTTGCTCAGGATGCTGGCCGGACTGGAGGATATCAGCGGCGGGGAAGTGTCGATCGGCGGCAAAGTGGTCAACGATCTCGAGCCCGGCGAGCGCGGCATTGCCATGGTTTTCCAGAACTATGCGCTCTACCCGCATATGACGATCTTCGACAATATCGCCTTTGGGCTCAAGCGACAGAAAGTGCCCCCGGCCGAGATCCGGAAGCGGGTCGAGGCGGTGGCAACGACGCTCGGCCTCGAACCTTACCTCGCCCGCAAGCCGACCGAACTTTCCGGCGGCCAGCAGCAGCGCGTGGCGATTGCGCGCGCCATGATCAAGACGCCGAAAGTGTTCCTGTTCGACGAGCCGCTGTCGAATCTCGACGCCAAACTTCGCAACCATATGCGGGTCGAAATCGCCCGCCTGCACCAGTCGCTGAAGACCACTACCGTCTATGTCACCCACGACCAGCTCGAAGCGATGACGCTGGCCGACCGGATAGTGCTGCTCAGGGATGGCGTCATCGAACAGATCGGCTCGCCGGCCGAGATCTATCGCCAGCCGGGCAATCTGTTCGTCGCCGGCTTCATCGGTACGCCGAACATGAATTTCATCGACGTGGCCGTCGGGCGGAAGGACGAACGCTGGACGCTGACAGGCGGCGGCTCGACCTTCTTCATAGAAGGCCTGGGCTTCGATCTGCGCGGCGTCCATCGCGCCGTGCTTGGAATCCGACCGCCGGACCTGAAGACCGCCGGTGCTCAGAGCATCAATCTTCTGCAAGGCACCGCCGACCTCATCGAGTTCCACGGCAATGACGCGCTGGTGACGTTCGCCTGCGGCGGCAAGGAGGTCGGCGCGTTGGTATCGGCCCGCGAATGCCCGGCGTTGCGCGCGCCTGTGCGCTACACATTCGAGGAGGAGAGCGTGCATCTGTTCGACGCGGCGACCGGCGCATCCTTGCGCCGGCGAGAGGAGGCCTAGATTTGGTACGCAATTCCGGACGGAAAACCGTTTCACGCTTTTCCTGGAATTGCTCTAGCTGATGGCGTCGAGCGCCTGCCGCTGGCGGTGCATTTCGAGGAAGATCCTGTAGTCGCGGTCGAAGCGGCCTGACGCGGTCGGGTTCGAGGTGCGCGCCCTGCCGCCTTGCTGCATGGCGACGCAGGCGGCATTCAGGTCCGGGAACAGGCCAGCGGCAGTGGCGGCGACCATGCCGGTGCCGAGCAGAACGGCTTCGTCGGCCAGCGGCTCGATCACCGCGCAGCCGGTGGCGTCGGCATAAAGCTCCATCAGCAACGGGTTCTTGGTGTGGCCGCCGGTGACATGCAGCGTGTCTATGAGATAGCCGTTCTCGTTCAGCGCCTCCAGCACATGGCGCACGCCGAGCGCGATGCCGACGGCCGTGCGCCAATAGAGCTTGCACAGGCTGTCGAAAGAGGAATCCAGCGTCAGCCCGCTGACCACGCCGACGGCATGCGGGTCGGCAAGCGGCGAGCGGTTGCCGTGGAAATCCGGCAGCACATGCAGCCTCGCCGCCAGCTTGTCGCCTTCGGTGCTGCGCAGTTCAGCGACGCGCCTGGCGATCTTGGCATGCATGGCCGCATCCGGCTCGCCGCCGGCGCCATGCCAGCGGATGATGTGGTCGAGCAAAGCCCCGGTAGCCGACTGGCCGCCTTCCGACAGCCAGAGCTTTGGCAGTGCGGCGCCATAGTATGGACCCCAGACGCCGGCGAAAGGCTGCGGATCGGGCGACATCGCCATGACACAGGACGATGTGCCGGCGATCAATGCCAGATGGCGGCCGATATTCTGCTCGTCGCCAGCAAAGCCGCCGAGCACGCCAAGCGCGCCGGCATAAGCATCGATGACGCCGGCGCCGACCCGACAGTTTTCGCTCAAGCCCAACTCCGCCGCCGCTTCAGGCGTGAGCGTGCCGATGTCTGCGCCGACAGCACTTGCCTTCTCCGGCAGGCTGCCGTGTTCGAACAGATCGCCAAGCCCGACCCTGTCGAAGAAGTCACGGCGCCAGCCGGTTTCCTCATGCGCCAGATAGGTCCATTTGGCGGTCAGCGTGCATTGCGAGCGCGACAGCGAACCGGTCGCCTTCCAGGTCAGGAAATCCGTAAGGTCGAATAGGTAGCCGGCCTCATGCCATGTTCCCGGCAGATTGCGCTTCAGCCACATCAGCTTCGGCGTCGCCATTTCCGGCGACATGACGCCGCCGATATAGTCAAGTACGGCGTGGCCGCTATCGGTGCATTCATCTGCCTCGGCGATGGCGCGATGGTCGAGCCAGACGATGGTGTCCCAGCGCCGTTCGCCCGTCACCGAGACGCTGAGCTGGCCGGCATTCCTGTCCAGCACCACCAGCGAGCAGGTGGCGTCGAACGACATGCCGACAATATCGTCGGCTGACACACCGGCCTTTTCGCGCGCGGCACGCACCGCGATGCACACAGCCGACCAGATATCCTGCGAATTGTGCTCGGCGTGATCGGCCTGCGGCTGGTTCATGACGATCGGATGCTCGGCGCGGCCCAGCAAGGTGCCTGACGTGTCGAGAATGCCCGCGCGGGCGCTCCCGGTGCCGACATCGACCGCGCAAACGAAGCTTTTCGTCAAGATGCTTTTACTCTCGCTCCCTAGAGCCGGATGATTTCAGGTCTGTTCGACCCGAAATCTGAATCCGTCTCTAAATCAAAGAAGTAGAGCATGATGTCGTCCGAAAACCGCTTCACACTTTTCGGCATCATGCTCTAGCCTGCAATCAGATCGGGCAATTGCAGCATGTCCGCGAATATAAAGTCCGGTTCACTCGACGCAAGCCGCGCTTTCAAGGCCGGGTTGCCGGCGTGCGAACCGCCGGTGAAAGCAAAGACGCGCATACCGGCCGCACGCGCCGCCGCGATGCCGGCAGGGCTGTCCTCGATTACGATGCAATTACCGGGATGCGCGCGCATAGCAGCGGCGGCATGGAGAAAAAGATCCGGCGCCGGCTTGCCGCGCGCGACCATGGCAGCGCTGAACAGATGGGGCTCGAGCAGGCCGAGCAGGCCGGTAACGTCGAGCGCATAGCGAATGCGGTCGAGCGTGCCGGAGGAAGCGACGCAGCAGGGCACGCCCAGCCTCGGCAGGATGTCGCTGATGCCGGGAATCGGCTTCAGCTCCTCGCGGAATTTGCGCATCAGCTCGACGCGCATATCGGTCAGATGCACGTCGGTGATGTCGATGGTGAAATCGCGAAGAAGTATCTCGCGCACGCTCTTCATGCTCTTGCCGAGGAAATGCTCGTAGGCGGCATCCTCGCTGACCGAGCCCCCGGCGGCAGAGATCATGCCGAGCAGAGCCGAAACCGACAGCGCCTCGCTGTCGACCAGCACGCCGTCACAGTCGAAGATGACCAGTTCGGGCGTCATTGCGGCTGGCGTCAGAGCTTGCCGGAGATATAGCGCGTCAGCGTCGCGCGCGTGCCATTCGCCCACAAGACCTTGAGCGCATGGGCAAAGGCCTCGGCGAACGGCGCCGAGCGGCCGACACCGCCATAGATATCCTCCATCGCAAGCCAGGCACCGGGCTTATCCTTCGCCGCCTTCGCGCTTGCCTGCAGCCGGTCCCAACTCGGGTCGTTGGCCTCGATGACCGCGCCGCTGTCTGTGGTGCCGAAACAGTAGCGGCACCACAGCGCGGACTCGAGCGCCAGACCCGCGACGCCTTTGCCGGCCTTCAGCCGGTCGGCAATGGTCGGGATGATGAATTTCGGCTGCCGGTTGGAACCGTCGAGGCAAAGCCGACGGATGGTGTCGCCGATCTTCGGGTTGGAAAAGCGGTGCTCGATGAGCTGGTAATAGTCCTCCAGCACGGTGTCCGGCACCGGCGGCACCGTCGGGATGATCTCGTCATGCTCGAGCTTGGCGAGGAAGCCGCGCACCAGCGGCTCCTGCATCGCCTCATGGACGAAATGGATGTCCATCAACCCTGCGGGATAAGCGATCGTGGCATGACCGCCATTGAGGATGCGGATCTTCATCAGCTCATAGGGCGCGACATCCCTCACGAATTGCACACCGACCTTTTCCAGCGGCGGGCGGCCGTCGGTGAAACGGTCTTCCAGCACCCATTGCTTGAACGGCTCGCAGAACACCGGCCAGTTGTCCTCGAGGCCGAACTCCGAGGCGAGAATACCGCGCTCGCGGTCGGAGGTGGCGGGGGTGATGCGGTCGACCATGCCGTTGGGAAAGGCGACATTGTCGCTGACCCAGTTCGCCAGATCCTCATCGATCAGGCGGGCGAGGCCGATGACGCCATCCGAGGTGACATGGCCGTTGTGAGGGATGTTGTCGCAAGACATGACGGTGAACGGCACGATGCCGTCGGCACGGCGGCGCTTCAGCCCGGCCAGGATGAGGCCGAACACCGTCTTCGGCGTCGTGCCTGCCTGTGCGTCGGCGACGATGTCGGGGTGGGTCGGGTTGAACTTGCCGGAGGCCGGATCGATGAAATAACCGCCTTCCGTGATGGTCAGCGAGACGATCTTGATCGCCGGATCGGCGAGCTGGTCGATGATGGCATCGGCATCGCCGGGCGTCAGGAAGTCGATCATGACGCCGGTGACGCGGGCGCTCATATGGTCGGAATCCTGCTCGACCACGGTGGTCAGCCAGTCCTGCTCCTGCAGCTTGGAACGGCCGATTTTTTCGCCCTCGAAGACCCCGGCGCCGACCAGCGCCCAGTCATGGCCGATGCCTGAATTGAAGAGATCGTCGAGGTAGACCGCCTGATGCGAGCGATGGAAATTGCCGACGCCGAAATGGACGATACCGGGTTTGAGCCTGGAGCGATCATATCTGGGACCGGCGACCTTGGCGGGGAGTTCCGAGAGGATCGAGGAGGAGAGTTTCACGGTCATTTTTTTACCCTTTTGGCCGGGCTGCGGCCTTCGTGATCCCGGCCCATCAACTCATCCATTGGCCGCCATCGACATTGTAGGTCTGGGCGACGATGTATTCGGCGTCGTCGCTGGCCAGGAATACCGCCATGCCGGTCAGGTCCTCCGGCTTGCCCATGCGGCCATAGGGCACGCCCTCACCGACCAGCCGCCTCTTCTCGCCTTTCGGCCGGTTCTCATGTTTGGCGAACAGCGCATCGACCTCATCCCACATATCGCTGTCGACGACGCCGGGCGCGATGCCATTGACGTTGATGCGGTGCTTGATCAGATCGAGCCCGGCGGACTGGGTCAGCGAAATCACCGCGGCCTTGGTGGCGCAATAGACGGCGACCAGCGGCTCGCCGCGGCGTCCTGCCTGGCTGGCGATGTTGATGATCTTGCCGCCCTTGCCCCTTGCGATCATCGAACGCGCCGCTGCCTGCAGCATGAACAAGGTGCCGGCGACGTTGACGGAGAACAATTTGTCGTAGCTTGCTTTGGTGATCTCGACGATCGGCGCCAGGTCGAACAAAGCAGCGTTGTTGATCAGTATGTCGAGGCCGCCGGTCTTTGTTTCGACCGCATTGACCGCCGCCTGGATCGAAGCGAGGTCGCTGACGTCGAGCCTGACCGGATAGGCGTTGGCGCCAATCTCGGCGGCCGTCTTTTCGGCAGCCGCCAGATTGATATCGGCAATGGCCACCGTGGCGCCCTCGCGGGTGTAGGCTTCGGCAAAAGCCCTGCCGATGCCGCGCGCGGATCCGGTGATCAGCGCCGATTTGCCTTTCAGTCTCACTGCGTCAGCGCCTTTCCATCGGGGCCGAAGCGATGCATGCGGACCTTGTCCGGCGTCAAATAGATGGTGTCGCCGTGGCGTACGGCCAGTTCGCCATCGGCGCGTACCGTCAGCGGACCGACGCCGTCGGCCTGGACATGCAGGAAGGTGTCGGAGCCCAGATGCTCGGCGACGCCGACGAGGGCTTTCCAGTCACCCGCTGTGGTCGATATCCCCATATGCTCAGGACGAATGCCGATGGTCTTGGCGTTGTATTTGGCCGCCGGCGCACCTTCGATCAGGTTCATTTTCGGCGAACCGATGAAGCCCGCCACGAATAGGTTCTTCGGCGACTTGTAGAGTTCCATCGGCGAGCCGACCTGTTCGATGTTGCCGGCGTTGAGCACGACGATCTTGTCGGCCATGGTCATGGCTTCGATCTGGTCGTGGGTGACGTAGACCATCGTCGTCTTGAGCTGATGGTGGAGCTCGCTGATTTCGAGCCGCATGGTGCCGCGCAGTGCGGCATCGAGGTTGGACAGCGGCTCGTCGAACAGGAAGGCCGAGGGCTGGCGCACGATGGCGCGGCCGATGGCGACGCGTTGCCGCTGGCCGCCGGAGAGCTGGCCGGGCCGGCGTTCGAGATAGTTGGTGAGATTGAGGACCCGGGCTGCGTCCTTCACCTTCTTGTCGATCGTCGCCACATCTTCGCCCGCCATCTTCAGCGGGAAGCCGATGTTCTTGGCCACCGTCATATGCGGATAGAGCGCATAGGACTGGAATACCATGGCCAGCTTGCGCTTGGCCGGCGCCTCGCCGGTGACGTCACGGCCATCGATGTTGATGGTGCCCCCGCTGGTGTCCTCGAGCCCGGCGATGAGGCGCAGCAACGTGGACTTGCCGCAACCCGACGGCCCGACGAAGACGACGAACTCGCCATTCTCGATGACCAGGTCGAGGCCTGGAATGATGACCGTCGATCCGAAATGCTTGGAGACGTTCTTGAGCGTGATGTTTCCCATGGTTTCCTCCCCGAGGGGTTATTTGGCCGGATTGCTTCAGGCAACGTCCGTTATTTTACCGCGCCGAATGTCAGGCCGCGCACCAGCTGCTTCTGGCTGAACCAGCCCATGATCAGGATGGGGGCGATGGCCAGCGTCGAGGCCGCCGAAAGCTTGGCCCAGAACAGGCCTTGCGGGCTCGAGAACGAACTGATGAAGGCCGTCAGCGGCGCTGCCTCGGTGGTGGTCAGGCGGATGGTCCAGAACGCTTCGTTCCACGCCAGGATGATGTTGAGCAGCATGGTCGATGCGATGCCCGGCACGGCCATGGGGGTCAGCACATAGACGATCTCGCCCCACAAGGTGGCGCCGTCCATGCGTGCCGCCTCCAGGATTTCGCCGGGGATTTCGCGGAAGTAGGTGTAGAGCATCCAGATCACGATCGGCAGGTTGATCAGCATCAGCATGATCATCAGGCCGATGCGGCTGTCGAGCAGTCCGGCATCGCGGAAGATGAGGTAGATCGGGAACAGCACGGCAACCGCCGGCATCATCTTGGTCGAGAGCATCCACATCAGGATGTCCTTGGTCCACTTGCCCGGCGAGAAGGCCATCGACCAGGCGGCCGGAACCGCGACGATCAGGGCCAGGATGGTGGAGCCGACCGAGAGCAGCACCGAGTTGAAGAAGAACTTGAAGTAGCCGCTCTGCGCCTGGACCTCGGTATAGCTCTCGAACGTCCCCGACGGGATCAGCGCGAAGCCCTGGATGGCCTCCTGCTCCGACTTGAACGAGGTGATGATCGTGTAGAGGATCGGGAAGAAGATCAGCAGCGCGACGATCCAGGCGGCGCCTGTCGCAATGACCTTGTGTTGGGTGGTGACTGCACGTGCCATCGTATCCTCCCTTACTTGTCCAGGTTCTTGCCGACCGCGCGCATGGCGAAGAAGGCGACGATGTTGGCGAGAATGACGGCGATGACACCGCCGGCCGATGCCTGGCCGATTTTGAACTCCAGCAATGCCTTCTGGTAGACGAGGAAGGGCAGGTTGGTGGAGGCATAGCCGGGTCCGCCATTGGTGGTGACCAGGATTTCGGCATAGACCGACAGCAGGAAGATGGTCTGGATCAGGATGACGACGGTGATGGCGCGCGACATGTGCGGCAGCGTCAGATAGATGAAGCGGCTGACGAAGCCGGCGCCGTCCATCTCGGCGGCTTCCTTCTGCTCGCCGTCGAGCGACTGCAGGGCGGTCAAAAGGATCAGCGTTGCGAAGGGCAGCCATTGCCAGGCGACGATGATGATGATGGCCAGCATCGGATGCTGCCCGAACCAGTCGATTGGCTGGGCGCCGAAGAAGCGCGCAATGTCGGCAAAGACGCCGTATTGCGGGTGCATGATCATGTTCTTCCAGACAAGTGCAGCCACCGGCGGCATGACGAAGAACGGAGAGATGACGAGGATGCGCACGATCCCCTGTCCCCACATCGGCTGATCGATCAACAGCGCCAGCATGATGCCGCCGATCACGGTGATCAGCAGCACGCTGCCGACCAGGACGAGCGTGTTCAGGATCGATTGCAGGAATGCCGGGTTGGAATAGAACAGCGAGTAGTTCGAGAACCAGACGAAGCCGTCGCGGATCGGGTTCAGCGGATTGTATTGCTGGAAGGAGAACCAGAAGGTGATGACCAGCGGCACGATCATCCAGACGAACAGCAACACGACGGACGGCGCCATCATGAAGCGGGCAAGCGAACGGGTCTGCTGAGTAGCCATGACGGTCACCCTTCACTAGTCGGACTGAATTTTCACAGCGGGGAAAAAGCGGCCGCCCGAACTGGGACTCGGGCGGCCATCGCCGGTCAGGAGGCGACCGGCGTTCGGCACCGGGAGGAGCCTTACTTGATATAACCGCCTTCGGTCATGGTCGCCGTGGCGGCGTCCTGCGCCTGCTTGAGCGCGTCGTCTACGCTGGTCTGGCCGGCGAGCGCCGCCGAGAACAGCTGGCCAACGGTTGTGCCGAGGCCCTGGAACTCAGGAATGGCGACGAACTGCACACCGACATAGGGCACCGGCTTGACCGTCGGATGCGCCGGATCGGCGGCATTGATCGAGTCCAGCGTCATCTTGGCGAACGGGGCCGCCTTCTGGTACTCGGGATTGGCGTAGAGCGAGGAACGCGTTCCCGGAGGAACGTTGGCCCAGCCTTCCTTGGAAGCGACCAGTTCGGCATAGTGCTTGCTCGTCGCCCATGAGACGAACTTCTGGGCGGATTCCGCCTTCTGCGTGCCTGCGGGGATCGCCAGCGACCATGCCCAGAGCCAGTTGGCGCGCTTGCCGAGGCCATTGTCCGGCGCCAAAGCATAACCGACCTTGTCGGCCACCTTCGAGGCCTTCGGATCCGAGACGAAGGACGCCGCCACGGTGGCGTCGATCCACATGCCGCACTTGCCTTGCTGGAACAGAGCCAGATTCTCGTTGAAGCCGTTGGACGAAGCGCCTTCCGGACCGTCGGCCTTCATCAGGTCGACATAGAACTGCAGTGTGTTCTTCCATTCCGGCTGGTCGAACTGCGGCTTCCAGTTCTCGTCGAACCAGCGGGCGCCAAACGAGTTGGACATGGCCGTCAGGAACGCCGTGTTCTCGCCCCAGCCGGCCTTGCCGCGCAGGCATACGCCGTTCACGCCATTGGCGCGGTCGGTCATCTTGTCGGCGGCCTGCTTAATGAAGTCCCAGGTCGGGGCATCGGGCATGGTCAGCCCGGCCTTCTCGATCAGGTCCTTGCGGTACATGACGAAGGAGCTTTCGCCGTAGAAGGGCGCGGCATAGAGCTTGCCGTCGACCGAGAGGCCGCCGGCGATGGCCGGGATGATGTCCTTGGCGTCATAGTCGTCGCCGAGCTTGTCGAGCGGCAACAGCCAGTTCTGCTTGGCCCAGATCGGAACCTCGTAGGTGCCGATGGTCATAACGTCATACTGGCCGCCTTTGGTGGCGATGTCGGTGGTGACGCGCTCGCGCAGCACGTTCTCTTCGAGCGTGACCCAGTTCAGCTGGATGTCGGGGTTCGCCTTGGTGAAGTCGTCCGTCAGCTTTTGCATGCGGACCATGTCGCCATTGTTGACCGTGGCGATGGTGATGGATTCGGCGTGTGCGGCAAAAGCGAAAGCGCTGGCCGACAACAAGCCCAGGGTGAGCGTGCGCAGTTTCATCAAATTCCTCCCATGAACCAAGATGAGCATTTGCCTTGGTAATGGGCAATTACTCACTTGGCGTTAATTATGTCAAGCCGGATTCGATGCTGCAGCGCAGCACACGGGGCAGGTGCGCGACATTGCGCGCGTAGAGGATATTGAATGGATTTGGGAAGCTGTTTGCACGGGATGTGAGAGCGGGTTGATGCCGACCCATCGCAACCCAATCATGGCGCCAAGGGAGCGATAGGCCCAGCCCGTCAGCCGTGGGACGGGTAGCTTCCCACGGAATATTCGAAAACCCTGCCGTCGCGTGTTTGCTTGGCTCTGGTCAGCACTTCCGTCACCTGGATCCAGCTGGGCTCGTCCTTGCGCAGCCTAACTTCCCGGCCGATTACCTTCACGGCAGCTTGAAACGGCGTAAATGCTTCGATCACGTGCGTCGTGCGCACGGTGTTGTTTTCGATTTCTTCGACGCGATAGACTTTCATCAGCCAGCTGATCGACCCTGTTTCAATCTGCAGACGATTGATCCTGCTCAATTGGGTCGTCACAAGCACAAGCCTATGCCGGGCGAGTGATATCGACAGCGTTTTTGTCAAGCTTGGTTAACCGGGTGGCCCGATCGCAGCTGTTTGTCCGCGAAAGCGAGCATTCGTCGCGGATCCATGGCTCGCTTTGCATCTCGGAAATCAATCCGCGAATCGCTCGCCCTCAGGCGCAGGCGATCTCGGCCAGGATCCAGTCCCGGAAGGCTTTTATCTTCGGCACGTTGCGACGCGCCGTCGGGTAGACCAGCCAATAGGCGTGGCCGTCGTCGCCGACCAGGTCGAAGGGCTGGATCAGGCGGCCGGCGGCGAGCTCGGTCTTGAACAATGCGGTGGTCAGGATCGCCACACCATGGCCGGCGATGGCCGCGTTCGCCTCATAGGCCTGCGCGCCCATGCTGGTGCCGGTGCGCCTGGCAAGTTCGTCCGCCGGGACGCCGGCAAGGGCGAACCATTCCCGCCACCAGATGTCGCCGGGATCGAGAATGGGCAGCTTGAACAGGTCGGCGGGTTCGTGGACGCCACCTATGGTGGCAGCGAGTGCCGGGCTCAGCACCGGGGTGAAATCGGCCTTGAACAAAAGATGGGTCTCCACTCCAGGCCACTTGCCGCTGCCGGAGCGGATAGCGATGTCCATGTCCTCGCGGGCAAAATCGATCACCCTGTTCGAGGTATCGACGCGCACCGCCAGCGACGGATGCGCGACCTGGAAGGAGCCGAGGTGCTGCGCCAGCCAGTTCGAGGCAAAGGTCAGCAGCGTCGAGACGCACAGCACACCATCGGCGCCCCCACGCGCGGCGGAATAGGCGCTTGAGAGCAGGCTGAACGCCTCGCTGACGGCGGGCGCCAGGCGCTGGCCGGGTTCCGTCAGCACAATCTGTCGCGGCTGGCGCAGGAACAGCGGCGAACCGATGCGCTCTTCCAGAAGCTTGATCTGATAGCTGGCGGCGGCCTGCGTCATGCCGAGTTCCTGCGCGGCCTTGGTGAAGGAGAGATGCCGCGCGACGGCTTCGAACACTCTGATGGCCTGCAGCGGCGGCAGCTGGGCGAGCTGCGGTGCCTTGAGATCGGGCATAAGCCCTCCTTATGGGTCTTGATCGACGTTTGATTGGAAGCCGGAGCCGATCAGACTGATATTTGGTGTCGAGGAACAATCCAGTTCAAGCATAGCGGAGGCTAAAGATCATGACCACGGTACAGGAAAAGCTGCATTCGGCCCCGGCGCGGAGCTGGTTTTCCGTGCTGGCGCACGAATTTTCCCTGCTGGTACGCCGCCGCCGCAGCTATGTCGACGTCAGGGAATTGTCGCCGCATCTGCAGCGCGACATGGGTTTCCTCGATGGAAATGATGTTTGCGGACGGCACAAATAGCAGTGCCGATTTTATCACCAGATCAGGCGCCGTCGAGTAGGGCCGTGGCGGTCCGCTCGTCGGTGATGAGGCCATTGACCAGCCGGCGGTTCACAGCGGCCAGGATGCCCGGCAATTTGCGCTCGCCCATGGCGAGCGCAATGACCAGCGACTTTTCGCGTGACGGCAAGGCTGCCGACGATACCCGGTCGTTGGTGATGCCCTCGATCATGCGGCCTTCCCGGTCGAACACCCAGCCGACGATCTCGGCGACGCCGCCAGCCTTTTGCAACGCCTTCAGCTCGCTTTCCGAGATAAAACCGTCCTCGTAGAGCGGCGCCTTCGGGCCGAGATCGCCGATGCCGACAAAGGTCACGTCGGCTTCCGCGGCCAGCGCCAGCGTCGGTTGGATCATCGGCTGGGCAAGCAGCATCTCGCGCTCTTCCGGCGACGAGGCGATGACCGGCAGCGGCATCGGGAACGAGCGCGCCTTGACCCGGTCGGCCATGGTGAAGATGACGTTGTAGAAGGCGGCCGAACCGTCGGGCGAGATGTTGCCGGTCAAGGACACAACCTTGTGCTGCGAGCATTCCATCGGCGGCAATTGCTCGATCGCCGCCTTCAGCGTGCGGCCGGTGCCGATGGCCAAGACGATGGGCGTCGGTGACCGCAGCCGCCGCTCGATCTCGGCCGCGGCCGCCTCGGCAATGCCGATCGTGGTCGAGGATGAGGTTGGATCGCTCGGCACCACTTCGACGAGGTCGAGCGCGAAGCGTGACTTCAGTCTAGCTGCGAGATCAAGGCAATTGGCGATCGGGTGATCGACGCGAACCTTGATCAGCCCCTCCGACACCGCCAGCGACACCAGCCGCTGCGCCGTCTGCCGGGAAATGCCGAGCGTGGCGGCGATCTGGTCCTGGGTGTTGCCGGCAACATAATAAAGCCAGCCGGCGCGCGCTGCCTCGTCCAGCCTGCTGCTGCCGCCATCTTGCCGCGAATTCAAAATGTGCCTCCAGCCCTGCCCCTTTGCGCGCCCTTGGGCGAAGCGTCGTAGTCTTGCAGGGAATGTGTCGGCGCGCAATTGTTCAATCGGGAAGACAATTGCTTGCTGCTTCGATCCGGCCGCCGCGCGGCAACCAACCCAGCGAAAATCGCCAGCGGACGGGCTCGGCGGTTTATCTCCTGATACAAACGCTTTAAGGGGATCGGCAAAGGAGCCTCGCATGACGCCGAAAGCGGTTTTCTGGGATATGGACGGCACGCTGGTCGACAGCGAGCCGCTGCACGAGGCGGCCTTGGTGGCGGCGCTGCGCAGCGTCGGTATCACGCCGCCGGCCGACCTGCATGAGCGGGTGCTGGGCGTCGCCGCCGCACCGGTCTACGAGATGCTGCGCAGCGAGTTCGGCCTCGACCTGCCCTTCGACGACTGGATCGTGCGCAAATACGATCACTACATGCCGATGGCCGAGACGCTGAAGCCGCGCCCCGGCGCGATCGAAGTGTTCAACGAGTTGCGCGCGCTCGGCGTGCAGCAGGCGGTGGTGTCCAATTCCGACCGGGTGATCGTCGATGCAAATCTGAGCGCCGTCGGCCTGATCTATCCCGGCATGCGCACGATCAGCCGAAACGACGTGCGCGAAGGCAAGCCGCATCCCGAACCGTTCCTGCGCGCCGCGTGGCTGGCCGGCGTCGATCCTTCAGACGCGGTGGCCGTCGACGACAGCATTACCGGCGCCACATCAGGCCTGGCCGCGGGGATGCGGACGATCTTCTGGCCGGAAGCGCCGATGGCAGGACCGAAGGGCGCTGTCGTGATCAACAGTGCGGAAGAGTTGCGGGCTCAGTTGGGACTCTGAGTGAGCCTATGAACGTCGGCGCTGCCCTTCATCCTCCCTTCAGCTTGGCCATGCATTGTCTAATGTTGCGCTGGTCGACCCCCACTCCGTCTCGGCTTCGCCGAGCCAAGCTTTTTGCCGTCAAACGCTCGTCCAGAAAGCTCCCTTCCTTTCCCTCCGGAGGAGGGAAAGGTGGCGCTGCGAAGCAGCGACGGATTGGGGGAACCACCTGGCAACCAAGCCTTACGCCGATCAGTCATAACAAATCACAGAAGGTGAGTGCGTAGCGTAAACGGGAGAAGCACGGATGGTCGCTTAGCTGCGGTACACCGGCTCCTCCTCGTCGAGGATCGCCTTCAGCTCGGCAAGGTGACGCTCCGCCTGGCCGGGATAGTCGTCCATTTCGCTGGCGGTCTTTTCGGCAATGGCGTCGGAGAGCGTGCGCAGCGGACGGCCGGTCCACAGCGCCTTGATGTAGGTCTCGGCGGCACGCTCGAAATAGAACATGCGGTTGAAGGCGTCGGCAACGGTGTCGCCGATGACCATGACGCCGTGATTGCCCATCACCATCACCTTGACCTTAGGGTCGGTGAGCAGTTGCGAGCAGCGCTCGCCTTCCTCCTCGAAGGCCAGCCCGCCATAGTGGGCATCGACGACGTGGCGGTTGAAGAACATGGCCGAGTTCTGGTCGATCGGCGGCAGAGTCGAGTCGGCCAGCGATGCAAGCACAGTGGCATGAATGGAATGCACATGCATGGCGCAGCGCGCATGCGGCACGTTGCGGTGAATGGCGCCGTGCAGACCCCAGGCGGTCGGGTCGGGCGCATTCGGGCCGGACAATGTCTCGGGATCGTTGGCGTCGATCAGCAAAAGGTCGCTCGCCTTGATGCGCGAGAAATGCACCTGGTTGGGGTTCATCAGGAATTTGCTGCCGGCCTCGTTGACCGACAGCGAGAAGTGGTTGGCCACGGCTTCATGCATGTTGAGCCGCGCCGTCCAGCGGAAGGCGGCGGCAAGGTCGACGCGCTCCTCATAATAGGGCAGGTTGGTCAGCGGCTCTTTCTGCAAACGGGCGATGCTCATCAAAAAATCCTCCATTTCCCCGAGAATGCCGCGCCCAATGCCGACCAGCAACCGGTAAGTACTGGGTCAGGCCGCCGAGCGGGCCGACTGCAGCCCGCCATGTTCGACGATGAAGTCGATGACTTCCTGCAGGCCCTTGCCGCGCGACAGGTCGGTGAAGCCGAACGGGCGCTTGCCCCGCATTCGGGCGGCGTCGCTCTCCATGACATCGAGGTTGACGTTCACATAGGGCGCCAGATCGCTCTTGTTGATGACCAGGAAATCGGAACGGGTGATCGCCGGCCCGCCCTTCCTGGGGATTTCCTCGCCTTGGCAAACCGAGATGACATAGAGGGTCAGGTCGGCGAGGTCGGGCGAGAAGGTGGCGGCGAGGTTGTCGCCGCCGGATTCGATGAAGACGATGTCGAGATCGGGGAATTTCCTGTTCAGCCCGGCGATCGCCTGCAAATTGATCGAGGCGTCCTCACGGATGGCGGTGTGCGGGCAGCCGCCGGTCTCCACGCCGACGATGCGGTCCTCAGGCAGCGCCTGCAGGCGAGCCAGCATCATGGCGTCTTCCTTGGTGTAGATGTCGTTGGTGACGACGGCGATGGAGAAATCGTCGCGCAGCGCCTTGCAGAGCTTTTCGGTTAGCGTCGTCTTGCCGGAGCCGACGGGACCGCCGATGCCGATGCGCAGGGGACCGTTGGCCTGAGTCATAGCGAAAAATCCGTCATGCCGAAAAACTCCGTGATGGCGAGGATGGCGAAGCTGAGCCCGATCAACAGGCAGAGCGGCGAATAGAAGCTGACATCGAGCCGCGCAAAAGGCTGTTCCGGCGCCAGACGGCGCCACCACGGCGTGAAGCCGGCAATGCCGCGGCCGAGGAAGACCAGCCCTATGAGCAGCGCTGTGGCGGCAAGGCCTTCCCTTGGAAAGGGGGTGGCGAAGACCCCGGTCAGCGCCAGCGGCCACAGGGTTGCGAGGCACAGGCACGCGGCAACGGCGAAACAGGCAAACGGCGTCGGCATCTCGTCGACGCCGCGAAAGCCGACGACGGCGTGGGCGCAGGAGACGCCGTCCCTGCCCGGCCAGATGCCGCCAAGGCCCCAATAGACATGCAGCGCGGTGATCAGCAGCAGGACGGCCGAGAGGGCGAAGGCGAGGACGATCATGAGCGGAACAGCCTGGAATACTGCGTCTCGTGCTTCATCGCCATGATGTCGGAGATGAAGGCGCAGCCGCCGAGATCGTCCAATGTCGAGCCGGCGGCGCGCGCGGCCGTCGACAGCGCCAACGGCTCGAAGCCGGCGAGCAAGGCCATAGCGTCCGTCTGGCCGACGATTCCGAGTCGGATCGCCGCCTGGACGAGGTTGGAGAAGAAGGCCTGCAGGAAGGCCGACATCGCGTCCTGAATCGCGATGCCGTTGCCGCCGGCAACGGCGCCGACGGCGACACAGTAGGCGCATTCGGCCGGCAGGCGGCCCAATACCGGATTCGCCCACGCCGCTGCCGCTTTCAGGAAGGCGGCGCCTTGCAGCATGGTTTCGGTGTGGCGCTCACGCGAGCCGGCCAGCGCTTCGGCGAGATCGGCAATTTCATGGAGGTCGCCTTCATGGAGGTCGCCGCCGTCGCGGGCGCGGCGCCAGCTTTCCGCGAAGAGCACGGCGTCGTTCCAGCCCGAGCCCATCTCGACCAGCGTCTCCAGCCAGAAGGCGAGGCTGGCGGCATCGGCAACCAGCCCGTCTTGCCCGGCGCGTTCGAGACCATGGCTGTAGGCAAAGCCGCCGACCGGAAAGGCCGGCGACAGCCACGCCATGAGCCGCAGCAAAGCGATGCCGGACGGCTGGTCAGTCATGATCGTGATGATGCCCGTCATGGGAATGGCTGTGCGAATGCGACTCGCTGTGTGCGTGGGAACGTCCATCATGGGAATGCGCTTCGGCGTGCGCATGCGCATGGCCATGATCATGACCATGCGCACCTTGGGCGGAATAGGCGCCGCGCACCGGCTTGAACGGTTCGGAGACTTCGCGCACCGTGGCGCCCAGCCCTTCCAGCATAGCCTTGATGACATGGTCGCGCAAAATCAGGATGCGGCTGGGCTCAATCGCAGCCGCCAGATGCCGGTTGCCGATATGCCAGGCGAGTTCGGTCAGATGCACGGCGTGGCGGGCGCGGATGTCGTAGACCTCTTCGGGTGCCGCGGTGATCTCGACCTGGCCGCCATCCTCCAGCACCAGCCGGTCGCCATCGTTCAAGGTCACGGGCTCGGGCAGGTCGACCAGCACCTTGCTGCCGTCGGCAAGCTCGATGGCGCGGCGGCGCAAATGACGCTCGTCATGGGGCAGGACGGCACGGCCGGATGGGGCCGTGGTTCCGGCAGTGCCGGCAGCCACCACCGAGACGGCGCGCGGGAACTTGGTGAAGTCGGTGTTCAGGTTGAGTTTCATCGCATGGCTCCACCGTTAGCCTGGGCTCTCGCACGGGCAGGCCGCGCCAGGACGCGGTCGAAATACGCGTTGACGCGCTCGGATTCGATCGGAAATTTTCCGGCGCGGGCCCAGCCGCCCATGTCGCCCAACAGCACGTCGACGGCGGAAAACCGGTCGCCCAGCGCAAACTCCCGATCCCCAAGCCGGCCGTCGAGCGCCTTGGCCTCCGAGGCGAAATCGTAGGCGGCGGCGGGGCCGACATCGACCCGCACGTCCTTCGGCAACAGGAAGCGGTGGCGCAGCTTGTTCCACAGCGGCGCTTCGAACTCGGACTGGGCAAAATGCATCCAGGAATCCATTTCGGCGCGTCCGGCCACACCTGGATTGGCGCCCATGCCTTTGTCGGCGTGCTTGTCGGCGAGATAGACGCAGATTGCCGCCGAATCAGTCACCGTCAGTTCGCCATCGATCAGGATCGGCACCTTGCCCGACGGGTTGAGCGCATAGGCTTCGGGCGAACGCAATTTGACCTCGACGAATTCATAGGGCTGCCCGAGTTCCTCGAGCATCCACAGAACGCGGCTGACGCGGGATCCACGCGATCCGATGGCCTTGTACATGGTTGAACCCTCTTTCCTGCGACCCTAAACCATAGCCACTGTTCAGACGATGGTGTCGAAGAGCCGCAGGATGAACGATATCTGATAGATCAGCGTGCCGGCGACGAATGCGATGTGGAAGCGGCGGTCACGCACCAGTATGGCGGCGATGCACAACACCACGAAAACCGGCGTTCGGAACAGATATTCATTGCCGTAGCGGGCGAAATGCTCGGGACCCTTCAGCAGCGTGTCGACGACGTCGAGCAGATAGGTCGTCGCCAGCAGGCCGAAGAACCAGCCACGGCGTGAATAGAAGAAATCCTCGTAGCTGGTGTAGTCGAGCATCGAATCCGGAAACAGCAGCGCGCACAGCAGGAACAGCGTGATGGCGTAGAAGATCAGGAACAGGTACTTGCCGAAAGTCCAGACCTCTATGGTGTAGAGGCCGAACTCCCACCACCAGAAATGCACCAGCAGCAACAGCATGGAGGCGACCCAGCCGAGGTGCACGGGATAGAGCCTGTACTGGCCGGGATGCTGGACGATTCGCGCCACCCCCGACAGCAGGCGAGCGACGCCAAGTCCGATCACCATGCCCATGACGATGCGGATATGCGGGAAGATGTCGTGGGCGGAGGCTATTTCGGTGACCATGACCTGCTACGCGGTTTCTTTGAGCCGCATATTGCGGTGGGACCGACCGGCTCGCAATGGAATTTGCCGGGTCGATCAAATCGCCCCTCGCCTCAAAACAGGAAATACCGCTGCGCCATCGGCAGCACGGTTGCCGGCTCGCAAGTCAAGAGTTCGCCATCGGCGCGAACCTCATAGGTTTCGGGATCGACCTCGATATGCGGCGTGGCGTCGTTGAGGATCATCGAGTGCTTGCCGATGCCGCCGCGGGTATTTTCCACCGCCACGAACTGCTTGTCGACGCCGAGCCTGCCATGCAGGCCGGACTCCAGCGCCGCCTTCGAAACGAAGGTCACCGACGAGTTGGTCCTGGCCTTGCCATAGGCGCCGAACATCGGGCGGTAGTGCATCGGCTGCGGTGTCGGGATAGAGGCGTTTGGGTCGCCCATCGGGGCTGCGGCTATCATGCCGCCGATCAGCACCATGTCCGGTTTGGCGCCGAAGAAGGCTGGGTTCCACAGCACCAGATCGGCGCGCTTGCCGACCGCGATCGAACCGATGTCCCTGGACAGGCCATGCGCGATTGCCGGGTTGATGGTGTATTTGGCGATGTAGCGGCGGACGCGGAAATTGTCGTTGTTGCCGGTCTCCTGCGGCAATGACCCGCGCTGGCGCTTCATCTTGTCGGCGGTCTGCCAGGTGCGGATCGCCACCTCGCCGACGCGGCCCATTGCCTGCGAGTCCGACGAGATGATCGAGAAGGCGCCGATGTCATGCAGAATGTCTTCCGCCGCGATGGTCTCCTTGCGGATGCGGCTTTCGGCAAAGGCGATGTCTTCGGGGATCGACGGCGACAGATGATGGCAGACCATCAGCATGTCGAGATGCTCGGCCAGCGTGTTGACGGTGTAGGGCCGGGTCGGGTTGGTCGAGGACGGGATGACGTTGGGCAGGCCGCAAACCTTGATGATGTCAGGCGCATGGCCGCCGCCGGCACCCTCGGTGTGGAAGGCGTGGATGGTGCGGCCCTTGATGGCGGCGACGGTGTTCTCGACGAAGCCGGATTCGTTCAGCGTGTCGGTGTGGATCATCACCTGCACGTCGTAATCGTCGGCAACCGACAGGCAGCAGTCGATGGCCGCCGGCGTCGTGCCCCAGTCCTCGTGCAGCTTCAGCGAGCAGGCGCCGCCCAGCACCATTTCCTCGAGCGCCGCCGGCAGCGAGGCATTGCCCTTGCCGGACAGGCCGATGTTCATCGGGAAAGCGTCGAAGGACTGGATCATGCGCGCCATGTGCCAGGGTCCCGGCGTGCAGGTGGTGGCCAGCGTGCCATGCGCCGGGCCGGTGCCGCCGCCGAGCATGGTGGTGATGCCCGACATCAGCGCTTCGTCGATCTGCTGCGGGCAGATGAAGTGGATGTGCGCGTCGAAGCCGCCGGCGGTCAGGATCTTGCCCTCGCCGGCGATGATCTCGGTACCGGGGCCGATGATGATGGTGACACCGTCCTGCGTGTCGGGATTGCCGGCCTTGCCGATCGCCGCGATGCGGCCGTCCCTGAGACCTATATCGGCCTTGAAGATGCCGGCAGTGGCATCGACCACCAGCGCGTTGGTGATGACCGTGTCGACCGCGCCGCCGGCGCGCGACACCTGGCTCTGGCCCATGCCGTCGCGGATGACCTTGCCGCCGCCGAATTTCACCTCCTCGCCATGGACGGTGAGGTCCTTTTCGACCTCGATAAACAGCTCGGTATCGGCCAGGCGCACTCTGTCGCCGACCGTCGGGCCATACATCTGCGCGTAGGCGGCGCGGGTAATTCTAGCCATCAGTCAATGCTCCCCAAACGAGAGTCCGGCCGCAGCCGAACTCCACATCGTCGCCATCCAATGGTCATGCAATGACCCGCTTGGCGACACCTTCTGATCCCATTTGGCCGTTGAGGTGGACGTGCCACCCCAAACCGCCCGTTTGCCAAACCCTTGGCCAAATCGATGAAAGGAAAATACATGCGCAAAATCATCGTTCTTGCAGCCGCCGCCACGCTGGCCTCCGCAACCGTAGCCGGCGCCCAGCAACAGCCCACGCCGCAACCGAAGCCGGCGGCGCCCAGCGCTCAGCCGGCGGCGCCGGCGATCCAGAAGGTCAACATCGTCGATATCAGCGAATTGCCCAAGGCCACCCAGACGCAGGTCAATCAGGTGATCGCCCAGCGTGGCGATGCCGGGCTGCAGAAACTGCGCTCTTCGATCGACGCGACGCCGCAGATCAAGTCGGCGCTCGAAGCCAAGGGGCTCACCTCGGCACAGGTGGTCGCCGCCAGCATGACCACCGATGGCGCGCTGACCCTTGTCACCAAGAAGGCAAGCTGAAAGAAGCGCTTGGCGGGCCGGCACCCGGCCCGCCAGCCCACAGGGAACCTTCGCCCGACAGGAGGCGTTTCGTTCCTTTGGCGCCGAACGGCGTTGCACAGAAAAGTCCACCAGGAGTGAGCAATGCCTGTCTTTGCCGACACCAGATGGCTCCAGAGCCTTGCTGCCTGCACATTTCTCGCAGCTTTCGGCCCGCAAGCCGCGCAAGGTCTTGAAAGCGCTGACGCCGTCAACCGGGCCGACACCGTCAACAGGATCGTCGGCTCCGATATCCGGCAGGAGGAGGCGCGGACGGAACCACAGACCAACAAGATCATCACCGCGATCGAGCGGACGCGTGAGAACATCGGCGCCGTGCGCAAGACGTCCAAGCTCGATACTGTGGATATCGTCTTCCTCACCGACGCGGCGCGCAGCGAAGGCGGCCCGCCGCCGGCGGTCGAGAGCAAGGTCGAACAGCATCAGGACGACATTGCGGAACTGCACAAGGAGATCGACGCCAACGCCTTGCTGTTCAACGCCATCGATTCGCGGCGCGTGCTTACGGAAGACGTCCTTGCGGTGGAATTCGACGGCTCGGCAAGAATCGTCATCTACGCGGCGGCCAGGCCGTCGAACTGACCTCAGGGCGCCCGACCCCGTCGATCTCACAGCCTGCCCATGATCTTCTGCTGAAAACCGTAGACCTCGCGTTTTCCTCCGAACGGCACCAGCGTGACGTCCCGCTCTTGTCCCGGTTCGAAGCGCATCGCGGTGCCGGCGGCAATGTCCAGACGCATGCCGCGCGCTTTGTCGCGATCGAATTTCAACCCCTCATTGGTCTCGAAGAAATGGTAGTGGCTGCCGACCTGGATGGGCCGGTCGCCGCTGTTGGCCACCTTCAGCGTCACCGTCGGCAGCCCCTTGTTGAGCTCGATGTCGCCGCTTGCGGTGATGATTTCGCCGGGAATCATCGTTAGCCTCACAAAACGCCGAAGACCAGGCCGCCGCCGACTGCAGCACAAGCGGCGCCAGCGGCGCGGGCAAGCCCGCGAAAGCGCATGCCGAGGCCAAGGCCGGCAGCGATGCCCATGGCATGGAGAAGTGCGGTGGCAACGGCAAAGCCGGCCATATAGTCAAGCCCACCTGCATTTTCCGGCACTTCGGTGCCGTGGGCATGGCCATGGAACAGCGCGAACAGGCCGATGATGGCGACTCCGGCCGAGACCGGCAGATCGACCGCCAACGCCACCAGAAAGCCAAGCGCGACGACGGAGGCA
Organism: Mesorhizobium sp. M1078; assembly: GCF_040318615.1. Lineage (NCBI taxonomy): Bacteria > Pseudomonadati > Pseudomonadota > Alphaproteobacteria > Hyphomicrobiales > Phyllobacteriaceae > Mesorhizobium > Mesorhizobium sp. M1078. The sequence continues at coordinate 11,714 of NZ_JAMYMP010000012.1, read as the reverse complement.
AGGATGCCCGGTTCGACGAAAGGCACCGGCACGTGGAGCATGCCGAGCGCGCCGCCGACCAGCATTACGCCGACAAAGGCCAGCGGCCAGGCCCATATCGCCTTGCCGCCCTTGAGCGCCGCCCAAAGGCCGACGGCGACCATGACGGTCATATGGTCGAGGCCGGACAGCGGATGCGCGAAGCCCGCCGCGAAGGACGAGGTGGTGCCGATGCCGACATGGGCATAAGCGGGCATCGCCGCCGCCAGCAGCAGGATCGCTGCAAGCGTGGTGCGTTTGGTTGAAGCAGAGATCATCGGTCTTCCCTTCGAAGTCACGAAAACAATCACGCAGCCTTGCGCGGGCCGCAGCCCTCGGCCTTGAGCACGCGTTGGGTCGAGGCCGGATATTTCACCAGTTTCTCCACTGGGCGGATCGGGCGTGCGGAAAAATTGCCGCCGCAGTTCGGGCAGACGCCGCCCAGCACATGTTCAGCGCAGTCAGCGCAGAAGGTGCATTCAAAGGTGCAGATCAGCGCGTCCGCCGCTTCCGGCGGCAGGTCCTTGTCGCAGCATTCGCAATTCGGTCGCAGTTCCAGCATCGTTTTCTCCTCACCTGATCGGTTCGTGCACGGTCACCAGCTTGGTGCCATCGGGAAAGGTCGCCTCGACCTGCACGTCGTGGATCATCTCGGCGATGCCTTCCATCACCTGCGCGCGGGTAACCACATGGGCGCCGGCCTCCATAAGTTCGGCGACCGGGCGGCCGTCGCGGGCGCCCTCGACGACGAAATCGGTGATCAGCGCGATCGCTTCGGGGTGATTGAGCTTGACGCCGCGTTCCAGCCGCTTGCGCGCCACGATCGCCGCCATGGCGATGAGCAGCTTGTCCTTTTCACGCGGCGTCAGGTTCATGCGCTTTCCTGGATTTGGCCTGGATTTGGCTCAGAGTGACCATAATTTGGGCAGACCCGCCCGCCCGTTGAGCAGTTCGACGAGCGGAACCAGCCGCTTGCGCAGCTGGTAGCCGTCCTCGGCAAACAGCCTCGCAAGAAGCTTGCCAGATTTTTTGACGCTCCAGGCGCTGGCATCGCCGTCGGCGCCGATGATGTCGCGGGCCGCATCGAGCAAGCCTTCGGCCTGCGGCGAAACCATCAGCAGCGTCGCAGCGGCAATGGCGCCGCCGGCGACCGCCGGGCGGCCAAGTGCCGCCGCGATAGCCGGCCCGATGCGGGAATCCTCGGCATGAACGAGCGCACCATCCTGGCGGACACGCCAACGGTCGTGGAAATGGCCGTGCGCGGCCTCTTCGCCCATGGCGAGGCGGCCGAATACGGTGGCCTCAAGCAGCAACGCCTCGGCATCAGCGGCAAGCTCGACCTCGAGCGTGCGGGCAAAGGCCGAGCGGTCGAAGACGATGGTTTCCTGGGGCAGCCAGGCGATATGCCCGCCCGCGCCGACGCTGAGCTTGACCCGAACTTCAGCGCGGTCGCTTGCAGCACGATAGATCTTTTCGCAGGCCTGGGTGGTTATCGAGGCGGAGGCACCTGGACCGACATCGATTTCCCAGCCGAGCCGATCGCCGCCGGTCAGGCCGCCGGCCGTGTTGATGAGCACGGCTTCGAGCGGATCGGCCGCAACGGCCGGCATGCGGATTTTGGCCGAGCCGTCCTGATAGAGGCGCAAAAGCCGGGTGCGTCCATCCCTGACGCCGCACGCAAGCCGGGCCGCCCCGGCCGCGCGCTGGGCCGGAAGAGCTGAGATCAAGACATGCTGCAACGTATCCACGGCGCTAACGTTAAGCACTCCCGGCGCTTTGTCGATATGGTGCTTGTTGATATAGCTTGTTGCTTGACAGCGTTTCCGTTTCTATAGAGGGAGCCTCTTTGGAACGGTCATGCTGCGCCTGGCGGGTTTTTGAAGGCGACGGCGATTTCAGTCCAGGCAGCAGGGGCGCCAACCAATCGGCACCGCGACGTTATAAAATTGGGGAAGGAATCGAATGGCTGACGAGCTGGCAACGGAAATCATCGCCAAGATCAGGGCACATGCGGAGCCCGGTGGCGAAGAGATCACCACCAATACGGAATTGACCGCGCTTGGCATCCATTCCCTGGAACTGACCGAGATCATCTTCGATCTCGAGGAGCAGTACGGCATCGAGATCGAGATGAACACGGTCGATGCCTGGAGCAATCTCAAGAATGTCGGCGATATGGTTGAGGCTGTTCGCGCGCTGATTGCGAAAAAAGCCTGAGCTGAATGCAAAAGCGCGTCGTCATTACCGGCATCGGCGGCATATGCGGGCTCGGCGCCAATGCGCCTGCAATCTGGAACGAAATGCGGGCCGGCCGATCGGCCATCGGTCAAATCAGCAATCCCGGTTTGCATGATTTGAAGGTCAAGGTCGGCTGCGAAATCAAGACGCTGCCCGACCATGGCATCAGCCACAAGCAGACCGTGTCGATGGACCGCTTCAGCCTTTTGGCGACGATTGCCGCGCGCGAAGCCATGCAGCATGCCGGCCTGACATCGAATGAAGCAACCACCTACCGGATGGGCGCGGTTGTCGGCGTCGGCGTCTGCGGCTGGGAGGCGATCGAGGAGAACTATCGCGCCATCCTGGTCGACGGCAAGAACCGGGCCGGCATCTTCACCGTGCCGAAAGTGATGCCGAGTGCGGCATCCGGCCATGTCAGCATGAATCTCGGCCTGCGCGGGCCGGTGTTCGGCGTCACTTCGGCCTGCTCCTCGTCCAATCACGCCTTTGCCTCGGCGGTCGACCAGATCCGGCTCGGCCGCGCCGATGTCATGGTCGCCGGCGGCACCGACGCGCCGCTGCTCTGGGGCATCCTGAAAGGCTGGGAAGCCCTGCGGGTGCTGGCGCCCGATACCTGCCGGCCGTTCTCAGCCGATCGCCAGGGCCTGTCGCTCGGCGAAGGTGCTGGAATGGCGGTGCTGGAAACGTATGAACACGCCATGGCGCGCGGCGCTACCATTCTGGCCGAATTTGCCGGAGCCGGCCTTTCCGCCGACGCTTCCGATATCGTCGCGCCGACTGTCGAGGGACCGACGGCGGCGATGCGCGCCTGCCTGGCGGACGCCGGGCTCAATCCCGAGGACGTCGACTATCTCAACGCCCACGGCACCGGCACCAAGGCCAACGACCAGATCGAGACGGCGGCAATCAAGCGCGTCTTCGGCGACCATGCCTATAAGCTGTCGGTGTCGTCGACCAAGTCGGTGCATGCCCATTGCCTCGGCGCCTCGGGCGGCCTGGAAATGATCGCCTGCGTGATGGCGATCCGCGAAGGCATCGTGCCGCCGACGGCCAATTTCCGGCAGGCCGACCCCGACTGCGATCTCGACATCACGCCGAATGTGGCGCGCGAGCGCAAGGTGCGCGCGGCGATCAGCAACGGTTTTGCCTTTGGCGGCACCAATGCCGTGGTCGCGTTCAAGGCGGTCTGACGGCAAGCGACTGGCCCCTGAGCGACTGGGCCTGAATGACTGCGAAGACGGTGTCTGCACCGTCGACCGGTTGATCGGCAAAGACGCCGAGGATAATCCTTCGCAACACGCCAGATGGCGCGATACCGCGCCAAATTCCCGACCGGAGCTTTCGATGACCGACCTGTCCGCCTTTCCGATCACCAAGCGCTGGCCGGCCAGCCACCCCGACCGCCTGCAGCTCTATTCCGCGACGACGCCGAATGGCGTGAAAGTCTCGATCGCGCTGGAAGAACTCGGCCTGCCCTACGAGGCGCATCTGGTGGATATCGGCAAGGACCAGAGCTGGACGCAGGAATTCCTGTCGCTGAACCCGAACGGCAAGATACCCGCGATCATCGACCCCGACGGTCCGGGCGGCAAGCCGCTCGGCCTGTTCGAATCCGGCGCCATCCTGCTCTACCTCACCGACAAGACCGGCAAGCTGATCCCGGTCGATCCGGCGCGGCGCTACGAGACCATCCAATGGGTGTTCTTCCAGATGGCGGCGATCGGGCCGATTTTCGGACAGGTCGGGTTTTTCAACAAATTCGCCGGACGCGAGATCGCCGACAAGCGGCCGCTGGATCGCTACCGCAATGAATCGCGGCGGCTGATCGGGGTGCTGGAGACGCGGCTGAAGGGTCGAACCTGGATCATGGACGACGACTATACCATCGCCGACATTTCGATGCTGGGCTGGGTGCGTAATCTGATCGGCTTCTACGAGGCGCGCGAACTCGTCGGCTTCGACGACTTCCCCACCGTCGCGGCATGGCTGGAGCGCGGGCTGGCGCGGCCCGCGGTGCAGCGCGGCCTGACCATTCCCGCCAGGAATTAACCTCGGCCGGCCGAAGCAACCAGGTCTATTTCGCCTTGGCCTTGCTTTTCGAGCCGCCCTTGCCGATGACGGACGCAGCGAGCGACGCGGCGCCCCTGGCTGTCGCCGCCACCGCACCAGCGGCGACATTGGCGGTCGCCTTGACCGTGCGCATGGCCCCGCCGGCCATCGAGCCGCGGCTTGCCGGCTTCTTGGGTTTGGCGGTTTTCACCGCCACCTTCGCCGTCGCGACCGGTTCTACCTTCTTTGGCGCCGCTTTGCCGAAAGCCGGCTTTGCGTCCTTGGACCGCTCGGCGATCGCCGGGCCGGCGCCTGCCTTGGCCTGCGTGGCCTTTGCCTGCCTGGCTTTGGGTTGAGCGGTCTTGCTCTTGGCGGGTGTTTTTGCCTTGGTTGCCATCTGACGGTTCCCTCACGGCGGCACGATTGCCGATGAGAGATAACGACCTGAAAGTCTTAAGGTTCCCGTTCCGAAGTCCAGCGAACTATGCGGGATCGCCAACAACCAGGTCGGCGGACCTGCGACGGCCGAGCACGCGATCGATGTTGGGCATGTCGTTGGAAGCGATCCAGGCGCGGGCGTCTTCGTCGGAGCGGCCATGCTCGTGCCAGCGCACCAGAAGGCGGCGCTCGAGTTCGGCCCGCGGCACATCGACAAAGATGGTGAAGTCGAACAGCGGCGCCAGCCGCGACCACGGCTCCTCGTCGAGCAGGAGGTAATTGCCTTCGACCAGGATGAACTTGGTCTCGGCGGCAACGATGGAGGCGGCGGCGCGCGACAATTCCATGCTGCGGTCGAACACCGGAATGGCGATGTCTGGCTCGCCCGAACGGATGCGCTTCAACAGCGTCTCGAAGCCGGCGAAGTCGAAAGTCTCCGGCGCGCCCTTTCTTGGCCGCAGGCCGCGCTGGTCGAGCACGATGTCGTCATAGTGGAAGCCGTCCATCGGCACGACTTCAGCCGCGCCCTCCGGCAGCAGATCATGCAGCCCGGCCGAGAGCGTCGACTTGCCGGCGCCGGGCGGGCCGGCAATGGCGACGATGAAGCGTTTCGCCTTGCCGGCGCGCTTGAAGATGGTGGCGGCGAGATGGGCGATTTCGGACATTGGGCGCTTCCAGCTATGCTTTGCATCTTGTCGGCAGTTTGAGGAAATTTCAAACCGCGATTTGGGCAATCTCACGACATCCGCACGTCAGCGCCGCCCCTCGTCGCCCTGCCGGTGTCCAGCCGATAGATGGGTAACACTTCTCCCCCTATGCGTCCGCCGCAGCGCCAAGCAGATTGGTTGGCGCGGCGGTGCGGCGGACAAGCTCCATGTGCCGTGTGTCGAGGATGCCAGCAGGCAGGTGAGGGGCAGGGCCAGCGTTCGAAAATCAGCCGGGCTGGCCGATCCGCAGGAAATCGCTGTCGAACCTGACATCGCGGGTCGAACCATCGGCTCCGGTGAGACGCATGTGACCTGAGGCTGTCCCGATATCGCGCGGCGGCTCGCCGCTCGTGAGCGGCAGCGTGCCGATGACATGGCGGAAGGAGACTTCGCCGCCGAGGGTAAAAGCGGTCGCGACCCCTTCGCGCTTCAGCCAATTGTCGCCGATCGATGCGGCATGGCCGATGGCGGCGCGGCCGTCCTCGATGCCGAGCACGCCGCGATGGCGGCTGCTCCACGGCGCGTAGTCGCGGCCGCCATTGCTGAACCACAGCATGGTGACCGGCAGCTCCGCCGGGTTCTTCAGCACCAGCACCAGATCCTGTTCGGCCCGGCGCGCCAGCGCCGTCCAGCCCGGACCGCCATGATCGGCTTCGACCAGGGTGATGAAATCCTCGCGCTCATCCTCCATGCGGTAGTCGGTGAGATCGAGCGTGCCGCCGCCAGTGGCTGGAAAGCGCGTCAGATCGGTCGAGCGGGCGGGATAGGAAAGCTTGAAGCGGCCGCGGGCCGGATCGGGCTCCAGCGGTGCGTCCAGTGTCCCGGCAAAGCGCTTCGGCGAAAAGGCCAGCCGGCCGCCATCGCGCATCGCCGCCATCGGATGGTGGGCGGCGGAGACAGCGCCGGAACCGCCGGAAAAGACATGCTCCTGATAGAGGAAGGGATGACTGTTGCGGAGCGTGAAGATCTTGTCGACCGTCGCGCCCATCACCGTGCGGCGCAACCGGAAGACGGCCCGCCAGCCGTCGGATGTCGCTTCGCTGGCGGTGACATCCCAGGCGCTGTTGGCCGGCCAGCCATGCAGCGGTGCGGCCTCGATGTCGCTGGCCGAAAACGGTGCGCATAGGAAATCGCCAGACAGCCGCACCGTGCCTTCAGGCAGGTCCGGCGGCAGCGTCTCGCCAGCATCGATCCAGGGCGCGCGGTGCAGCGGCTTCAGGGGGCGGCCATCGCTGTCGACCGTCATGTCGGCGATATGGCCGACAGTGAGATCGAGCGTGACCGAAATGCCCTTTGCCTTGATCGTGACCGTATCCATCCGCGCACCTGCTGATTCTGATGGCAGCGAACAAACCCGCTCCGCGACGGATGCGCAAGCACAGCGACCGGCATTTTGCATCAGGGCGATTTTTACCCTCCCCTTGTGGGGAGGGTCGGCGAGCGCTCGACGCGAAGCGGAGATCGATCGACGGGGCGGGGGTAGCGCCCTACAAGGACCCCTACCCCGATCCGCTACGCGGATCGACCCTCCCCACAAGGGGAAGGGTGGACGCCTACTGCCGCTTATACTCGCGCACCGGCGACTTGGTGCCGTCGGTGTAGGTGACCTGCACCGCCATCGACGTCACGTTGTCGGCGACCTTGAAGTAAGGCTGGTAGTCATAAGGAATGGCGTACGGGTCCTTCTTGTCGCAAGGCGGCAGCTTGATCTCCTTGTCGAGCGCCGTGGCGTTCAAGCTGTAGCGCACCTCCCTGATGCCGCAGCGGAATGACAGCATCTGGGAGAAATAGACCAGGCCGTGATTGCCGCTGGCGTCGAAGACGATCCACGACGTCCAGAACTGGTCGAGGATCTGTTTGTTGCCCTGTTGCAGCGCCGCGTCCGGATCGAAACTTATGTCGAACGGCCCGGTCTCGCGGCCCCTGAGATCGAGATATTTGACCCCGATGGTGGTGGCCGTGGTGCTGTCGGGCAATTCGAAGCTCGGATTGGGCATCGGCTTGCCGGTGCGCTGGTCGTTCATCGCCATCAGCCCGGTGTCGGTGAACGGACCTGACACACCCATGCGCCAGGAAATGCCGGTCGCGGCCTCGGGCAGCGAGATGGAGATCGTCCAGCCGGCATTGGAGCGCATCGGCGTCAGCGTCGGGGCAAAGCGTGCTGGGTCGAGCACGTCGCCAAGCGCCGTCAGGCGGGTACGGCTGCGGTCGAGCCAGTCGGCGAGCTGCGTCTGGTCGACGAAATATTTGAGCAGCCCGCCTTCCTTTTCATAGGAGACGAACCTGGTCAGCGCCTCGGCCTCGCTGCGCTTGTCGGACAGCGACTGGACGCCGAGGCGATCCTCGGAAAACTCCTGCGCGAGCAGGTAATAGGCCGGTGCGAAATCCGGATTGGCGGCGATGAAGGCGTTGAGCTTGTCGAGACGCTGGGCATCGTCGAACTGCAGGATATGGACCAGCTTGATCGACAGCGCCTTGGCCTTGTCGGCCAGGGCGCCGAACACTTCGCGGGCGCCGGCCTTGCCGTCCTGCACGCGCAGCAGGGTGGCGAAGCGTGTGTAGGGATCGACGGCGTCGACGTCGAAACCGGCGAAAGCGAGATAGGAGCGCCGCGCATTCAGCATGTCGCCGGAAAGCTCGTAGACGCGGGCATTGTGATAGAATTCGTCCGGCCGCTTCGGCTCGGCGATCGTCCCGCCCTGCGCGGCCAATGCGGCAAAGCCCTTGGCGATGGTGTCGATCGAGGCGGCGATCTGCTCGGTGGTCGCCTGAAGCTTATCCGCCTGCTCGGCCTGTTTCTGCTGGCCGGCAGCGAGCGTTTCGGTCGTCTGCTTGACCGCCTCTACCGACTTTTGCGTCTGCGCGCCCTGCTCAGCCTGCTGCTGCTGGGTCGACGCAATTTCCTCGGTCTTCTTCGCCACCGCGTCGGTCGATTGCTTGACCTGGTCGACCGCCAGCTTCGTCTCGGTTACCGTTTGCTCGATCCTGGCCACCCTGGCCGAGACGATGCCCATCTGCTGCTGCAACTGGGCGATGGCCGGCACCAGGCCGGCGATCACACCGTTCTGCGAATTGGACTGCTGCTGCAGGCCATAGACGCCGCCGGCGACGGCGGCAGCGCTGGTGGCAAAGATCAGCGCCGGCAGCGCCTTGGCGGCCAGAACCAGCCGCAGAACGATGGCAATGGCGATGATGGTGGCGGCAACCGAAGCGACCAGCGCGATATAGGCGGCGAACGGCGCCAGCGGATTGAGGATGTCGGATGCGGCGCCGCCGATGAAAGCGACGCTGCCGGCCCATTTGCCGGTGCGGCTGAGCGAAGCCCTGATAAGAGATGGCGCAGCCGCGCCGATGTCACCGGTCATTGTCAAATCCCCCAAGCAATTGCCGCCTCTATAGCAGCACCGCGACCCCGCAGGCAAAACAGGACAGGAAGCAGGCGATTTCGGGAGGTTGCCGTTTCAGCGCCGATGGTTGGCGAAGCCGAAGCGACATCTGATCTCCCCCCTTGCGGGGGAGATTGGCAGCGTCATCGGCAGCTCCGCCGTTAACCAAATGGACGAACACAATGGGTTAGGCTAGGTTCCGGCCCTCTCAGCAACGCCGGACTTGACTTGCCAAATTTCCATTTCCCCTCCCCCGCCCAGAAATTTCTCGCAGCCCTCCTGCTGCTTGTCTTCGTGGCCGGCTGCAGCACCACCGCACCGCCCGACAGCGTGCTGGCGGTGCCGGCGCCGCAGGAGAAATATGCGGCCATCGTCGTCGATGCCGGCAGTGGCAAGACGCTGTTCGAAGTCAGTTCGAGGGCGCAACGCTATCCGGCGTCGCTGACCAAGATGATGACGCTGTACCTGCTGTTCGAGGCGCTGGAGTCCGGCCGCGTCTCGAAGGAAACGCAGATCCCGGTCTCCGACAATGCCGCCCGGCAGCCGCCGACCAAATTGCGCTTCAAGCGCGGCGAGAGCATCGATGTCGATTCGGCGATCCGGGCGATCGTGGTCAAGTCGGCCAATGACGTGGCGGTGGCGGTGGGCGAATATCTCGGCGGCTCGGAGGACCAGTTCGCCGCCATGATGACGTCCAAGGCGCGCCAGATCGGCATGAGCAGCACCGTCTTCCGCAATGCCTCCGGCCTGCCCGACGATGGCCAGCACACATCGGCGCGCGACATGGCGACGCTGGGGATGGCGCTGCGCGCCCGCTTCCCGCAGCAGTTCCACTATTTCTCCGAAAGCGACTTCATGTTCCGCGGCCGGCTGGTGCGCGGCCACAACGACATGCTCGGCCGGGTGCGCGGCGTCGACGGCATCAAGACCGGCTATATCAGGGCATCCGGCTACAATATCGTCACGTCCTACAATGCCGACGGCCGGCATCTGATCGTGGTGGTGATGGGCGCCGCCAGCGCCCGCCAGCGCAACGACCATGTCGAAGCGCTGATCCAGCGCAGTCTGTCGCCGACGCTGGCCGATACCAAGACGCGGCTGATGTTTGCGGGAGACCAGCCGGCAGCGTCGCCCGGCCTGCCGCCGCCTGGTTTGCCGGCGCAGGGGTCGCAGTTGCCTGGTTTACCGCCGCAATAGAACCCGTCGTTGGGTGGAGGAACTCTGAAACGCCGGCGGGACAGCATCCCCCTCTGGCCTGCCGGCCATCTCCCCCTCAAGTGGGGAGATTAGCAGCTTCGGCGTCTCGCCTCTTTTTCGTGTTTGGCGAAGCCATGGCGACATCTGATCTCCCCCCTTGAGGGGGAGATGTCCGGCAGGACAGAGGGGGGTCGTGAAGGATCGCTGCCTCATCTTAACTCTGCAGCAGGCGCAACAGCACTTCGGCGGTCTGGTTGCCGAGCAGCAGGCGAGCGAGGCCCCGGGGGGCTGCGCCGCCACAGGCAATTGCAGCAGGCATTCATCACAAGCGCTTGCACAAGCCCCCAATCTTCACCGCCACAGTGGCTATGGCGTGCCGGCTTGGCGTATCGTGGGCGCGACAGCAGGAGCCGGCATCATGAGCCCAAAACCATCCGAACAGGCCGCCAATGAAAACGACAGCGGCGGCGAGTATTTCGAGGCGCCGCCCATCGGCGATCATGACGCCGAGCTGGTTGCCGACGAGGCGCTGGAAGCGCCCGATGTGCCGGACTCCGAACCGCATGGCCGCCTGAAGCCGAAGCGAAAGCCGTCGGCGATATCGGGCCGCAAATTCCGCAAGCGCGACCTGGTGCGCATCGACGACCTGCGGCCAAGCCTGGCCGACCGCATCCGCTCCGATCATCCGGACCTGCCGCGCGGCGCCCGCATCAGCCGCGAGGAGCTCGGCCGCTACCGCATGCGCTACATGGAGGAGCTGCTGCAGCAGGAGCATGGCGAATTCTCCGAGCTCGACCGCCAGGTGGTCGAATCGATCGCCAGGCAGGACACGATTTCGGAAAACTCGGAAGAGGAGTTCGAGGAGCACCGCTCGTTCGCCGACCGCGTCTCCGACAACATGGCGGCTTTCGGCGGCAGCTGGTGGTTCCTGATCTCGTTCGGCAGCGTGCTTGCGGTGTGGATCGGCATCAATTTGATCGCGGGCGTGAGCAGCGCCTTCGACCCCTACCCCTTCATCCTGCTCAACCTGCTGCTCTCCTGTATCGCCGCCATCCAGGCGCCGATCATCATGATGAGCCAGAGACGGACGGAGGCCAAGGACCGCCTGCGCTCGTTCAACGACTACCGGGTGAACCTGAAAGCCGAGCTGGAAGTGCGCCATTTGCACGAAAAGCTCGACTATCTGATCTCGCGCCAATGGACGCGGCTGGCCGAAATGCAGCAGATGCAGCTGGACGCGATGCATGAACTGACCGGCGCGAAGAAGGCGAAGCGGGCGCCGCGCAGGGTGCGCAGGCGGGTGGCGAAGGTGGAGGTGGCGGGGTGAGTCCCGGGCTGAGGCTGCAGGGCGGACGCGAACTTGCCAGGCCGCGCAAGCGGCTTCGAAAATATCGCCACGCCAATTGCCCGTTGAAGCCCGCGCCGGCTTCCGCTAAGAAGCCGTGGCTGGCCGGCCTATCGGCTGGTTCGTTTTCAGGTTCCCTGAAGGCACCCGTAGCTCAGCTGGATAGAGCGCTGCCCTCCGAAGGCAGAGGTCACAGGTTCGAATCCTGTCGGGTGCGCCAACTTACCGAGGGTCCATTCCGGACACATAGGTTACGGTTTATATCGGAGACATGGGTAACACTTTTGGCCCGAAGGGGTTTTGGAGTGGTTCGAGCCTGCATGTCTCATCATC